>NZ_JAYFUI010000191.1:0-127369 GCF_034961125.1 Pseudomonas machongensis
GTTGAGCTAACCAATACTAATTGCCCGTGAGGCTTGACCATATAACACCCAAGCAATTTGCCTTGCAGATTGTGGTGGTGAAGACGAAACGAACCGAAAGTTCGAAGCGACTCACAAAGATCACATATCCGAATTAGCTGGCGTGTCTGCAAAGGCGCACTGGCAACCGAATTTCTTGACGACCATAGAGCATTGGAACCACCTGATCCCATCCCGAACTCAGCAGTGAAACGATGCATCGCCGATGGTAGTGTGGGGTTTCCCCATGTGAGAGTAGGTCATCGTCAAGATTCATTTCGCAAAACCCCTATCTGCGCGAGCAGGTAGGGGTTTTGTCTTTCTGGCGTTCGCCAGGTCGCATCGCTCCCCCACGCCGACACTATGCACGCCACGGGACAAGCCTGCCTCTACAGGGTATGGTGCACCTCTATTCCTTCCTGACCCGGCTCGCATGCGCTACGACCTCACCAGCCTGGACCTGTTCATCACTGTCGCCCAGGAGCGCAATCTAACGCGCGCTGCCGGTATCAAGCACCTGGCAGTCTCGGCGATCAGCAAGCGCATCAGCGAACTCGAGGCGCAGATCGGGTCGCCGCTTCTGATTCGCAACGCGCGCGGTGTCGAGTTGACGCCTGCCGGCCAGTCCCTGCTCTATTACGCCCGTCAGCTCAAGCAGACCATGGCACAGCTGGACAACGAACTCAGCGAGTTCGCCGCAGGGGTCAAGGGTCATATCCGCATCCACGCCATCACTTCGGCGCTGTCGCAGTTCCTGCCCCAGGACATGGCTGGCTTCGCCCAGCTTTACCCACAGATCAAGTTCGATATCGAGGAAGGTATTGGCTCGGCGGTCGTCCGGGCTGTGGCCGACGATCACGCCGACCTCGGTATCATCTCCTCGCACACCGCCCCTTTGGGGCTTGAAACCCTGCCTTACCGGCACGATGAATTGGTGTTGGTGGTGCCAACAGAGCACGATCTGGCCAAGCGCCGCACCGTGCACTTCAGCGAGGTGCTGGCGTATGAGTTCGTCGGCCCGCACCTGGACAGTACCCTGTACGGCCTGCTCACCGAACAGGCCAAAACAATAGGGCAACCTCTCAAGCTACACATCCGTATCAGCAGCTTCGACTGCATGTGTCGCATGGTCGCCAATGGCCTAGGTATTACCGTTCTGCCGCGTAGCGCGGTGGAGCCCTACGTGCGCAGCCATCGTCTCAAGCGTGTGACCTTGTCGGAGCCCTGGGCCCATCGCTCATTGCTGCTGGTATTCAAGAAGTACGAGATCGCCTCGCCGACGCTCAAGACCTTCATCGATCACCTGCGCGCACCCTCCCAGCCATAACATCCCTTCGAGCGTTCTCCGATGGAGAACGCTGACGTGGTAATCGATCAATTTTCACTCCGCGCTCCAGCGCCTAGCATTGGCCGACCTGCAGCGTCGTCGCCTGGACGACGACATGACAACGACAAGAAGCCGAGCGACAAGCGCATGATCGACAATGCCCACCTGATGAGCCCCCTGCAGATCGACCAGGATCGCTTCACCTACCTCGATCTCAAGAAACTGCTGGCTCCCACCCAACTGCAACGCCTGCCTTACGCCATCCGCATCCTTCTGGAGAACGTGGCGCGCTGCGCTCCCGAGGCGCTGGATGCCGTGCTTGCCCGCGCCGTTGGCGATGGACCGGACTGCGAGGTGCCATTCCAGCCCAACCGCCTGATGTTCCACGACACCACGTGCCTGCCGGCCCTGGCCGATTTTGCTGGAATGCGTGATGTGGTCGCTGAACTGGGCGGTGACCCGGCGGCGATGAACCCGCTGATTCCTGCGGTACTGACCATCGACCATTCGGTGATCGTCGAACACTACGCACAAGCCGATGCGGTGGAGCAGAACCTCGAGATCGATTTTCGTCGCAACAGCGAGCGCTATCGCTTCATCAAATGGGCGCAGAAGAGCCTGGACAATTTCGCTGTCATTCCACCGGGTACAGGCATCATCCACCAGATGAACATGGAGGCCCTGGCCAAGGTGGTGTGGGAAACCCGCACCGCCGAGGGTCAGCGTTTGCTGCACCCTGACGACATGGTCGCCACCGACAGCCACACGCCGATGATCAACGCCATCGGCGTGCTTGGCTGGGGTGTCGGCGGCCTGGAAGGGCAGGCGGCGATGGTGGGAGAGCCGGTGCCGATCAACTTCCCCCAGGTTATCGGTATTCGCGTCAGCAACGCCCTGCGCCCTGGGGTGACCGCCACCGACCTGTCGCTGCACGTCGCCGAGATCCTGCGTCAGCGCTCGGTGGTGGGCAAATTCGTCGAGTTCACAGGCCCGGGTCTATCGAACCTCGGCTGGGCTGCGCGTGGCACGGTATCGAACATGGCGCCCGAGTATGGCGCCACCGTGGTGTTCTTCCCCTTCGATGACCAGACCCTCGATTACCTCAAGCTCAGCGGTCGCTCCGCCGAGCTGTGCCTGCAGGCCGCCACCTACCTGCAGGTTCAGGGGCTCTATCGCCACGACGACCTGCCGGAGCCTGAGTTCGACGAACTGATCGAGCTCGACCTTGCCAGCATCGAGCCCAGCGTTGCAGGCCCCTACCAGCCGCACCAGCGTCAGCCGCTGTCGCGCGCCGGTGAGTCGTTCCGTGAACAGGTGCTGGGCGGAAGCGAGCTGATCGGTAATCGCTACCTCGAGCCCAGCTTCGGCGAGGCCATCGACCATGGCGCCGTAGTGCTCTCGGCCATCACCAGTTGCACCAACACCGCCAACCCCGCGCAGATGATCCAGGCCGGTCTGCTGGCCCGTCGCGCGCGGCACTTGGGGCTCAAGCGCAAGCCTTGGGTGAAGACCTCGCTGTCGCCCGGTTCGCAGGTGGTGGCTGATTACCTGAGCGAAGCCAACTTGCTGCAAGACTTCTCCGCCCTGGGTTTCGACCTGGCCGGGTTCGGTTGCATGACCTGCATCGGCAACTCCGGCAAGCTCGAGACGCATGTCGAGGCCTTTGCCGATCAAGGCCTGAAGGGGGTGGTGGTGCTTTCGGGCAACCGCAACTTCGAAGGTAGGGTAAACCCCAAGGTACCTGCAGGCTACCTGGCGTCGCCTGCACTGTGCGTCGCCTTCGCCATTGCCGGGCGCATCGATATCGACCTGACCCGCGAACCGCTTGGTCAGGATAGCGCCGGTAACCCGGTTCACCTGCACGACCTGATGCCCGCCGATGACGAAGTGCAGGCGCTGGTGGCCCAGGTGGTCAAGCCTGAGTTCTTCCAGCAGCGCCTGGCCACGGCGTGGGACGGTACCCATCATTGGCAGGCTCTCTCGGCCGAAGGCAGCGTGCAGTTCCCCTGGGATGCGCGCTCGACCTACCTGCGCCGCCCGCAGTACCTGGCCGATATCCAGGCCGAACCCAAGGCGAGCCTGGCAATCGAGAACGCCCGCACGTTGATGGTGCTGGGGGACAACGTCACCACCGACCATATCTCCCCAGCCGGCGCCATTCCCGCCAGTAGCCTGGCTGGCCAGTGGCTGCTGGCTCGCGGCGAAGACCCACAGGACCTCAACCAGTATTCGACCCGGCGCAGCAACCACGAAGTCATGCTGCGCGGTGCCTTCACCAACAAGTCGGTGAAGAATCGCCTGCTCGGTGACACCCAGCCTGGTGTCGGCGCCTGGGCCTGGAATGCCGACCACAGTCAGTGCCTGCCGCTTTACGAAGCCGCGCAGAGCTATGCCGGTACCCCCATGGTGGTGTTCGCCGGTATCAACTACGGGGCTGGCTCCAGTCGCGATTGGGCGGCCAAGGCCCAGGCATTGCTCGGCGTGCGAGCCGTGGTGGCGCGCAGCATCGAGCGTATCCACCGCAGCAACTTGATCGGCATGGGTGTGCTGCCGTTGCTGTTCCCGGCAGGGCGGGGTGTCGAAGACCTGCAGCTCGACGGCAGCGAGCAGTTCGACTTCATCGGCCTCGACGAACTTAGGGGCGGTGACAACCGTATCCGCCTGCAGGTGCGCCGCGTCGATGGCGGTGTCGATGAGGCCGAGCTCATCGCACGGTTCGACTCGCAGCAGGAGATCCGCTACCTCAGCAATGGCGGTGTACTGCCCTACGTCATTCGCAAGGTGGTGCAACGCACCCGCGGCTGAGGCCCCGGTACGAACGGTTGAACAGGGCGCGGACTTGCCTGGCAGCTCCGCGTCCCTGACCATGTCACCTACCCGCAACTGGGAGAACGACCCCCTATGTACGCCTATGTCGGCTCGCGCACGACCCGGGAGCGCAACGCCCGCGGCGATGGCATCACCGTCTACCGCCTCGATCAGGCCAACGGCAGCCTGGAGCAGGTCCAGGTCGTCGGCGACCTGGTCAACCCGTCCTTCCTGGCGCTGAATCGAGCCGGGGACCGGCTCTACACGGTGCATGGCGACCTCGACGAGGTCAGCGCCTTCACCGTCGACAAGGTCACTGGTCGGCTCGCGTTCCTCAACCGACAGCGCTGCGAAGGCAAGAATCCGGTGCACCTGGCACTGGACCCGAGCGAGCGCTTCCTGGTGGTCTCGAACCACCTCACGGGCACGCTTGCCGTGCTCAATGTCGAACAGGACGGCCGCCTCGGCACCCTCAACCAGTTGCTCGAGCTCGAGGGCCCGATCGGCCCGCACCGCATCGAGCAGCCCTTTGCCAAGCCGCACTTCAACCTCTTCGATGCCTCGGGCCAGTTCGTCCTGGTGCCGGACAAGGGGCTGGATCGGATATTCAGTTTTCGCTTCGATAACGGCCGGCTGCATCCCGCCGAGCAGCCTTTCGTCACTACCCGTGAAGGTGCCGGACCGCGTCATGTCGCGCTGCACCCGAAGGCGCCGTTCGCCTATGTGATCAATGAATTGGATTCGACCGTCACCACCTACCGCTTCGACCCCCACAGCGGGGCACTGCAGCCGTTGCAGGTACTCTCGTCGCTTCCGTCGAGCTACACCGGCAACAGCCGTGCCTCGGAGATCGATATCGACCGCAGCGGTCGCTTCGTCTACGCCTCCAACCGCGGCTATGACAGCCTTGCCGTGTATGCGGTCGATGTTGCCAGCGGCCTGCTGAGCCTGATCGAAGTGCAGCCCAGTGGCGGCAAGACCCCACGCTTCTTCGCCCTCACTCCCAATCAGCGGTTCCTCTTCGCGCTCAACGAAGACAGTGACAGCGTCGTGGCTTTCGCCGTCGATCCCGAGCAGGGGAGGTTGCGCCAGACCGGTTTCTCGGTGCTCACCGGCAGCCCGGTGTGCATGGTCTTTTCTGCCTGAGCTGATGCTCGGATCGGTGAGGGCCTTTTCGCGGGCAAGCCCGGTCCCACAGCCAGTCGCTGTAATCATCAGTCCCACTCATAGCCCAGCGGAGTTCCAATGACTCTCACTATCCCCAAGGCCGTCCTCGAAGAACTCGCCCCCGATGGCGTCCTGCGTGCTGCCATCAACTACGGCAACCCGGTCCTCGCCCAACGCGGCCCTGATGGCGAGCCCCAGGGCGTCTCGGTCGCCCTGGCCAGGCAGTTGGCTGAAGAACTGGGCGTGCGCCTTGAGATGCGTACCTTCGACGCTGCGGGCAAGGTATTCGCCGCGCTGGAGGAGGGCGCCTGGACCTTGGCCTTCCTCGCCATCGAACCGGTGCGCGAGGCGCAGATCGCCTTCAGCGAGCCCTACGTGCTGATCGAGGGCACCTACCTGGTCAGGAAAGATGCCCCCTTCCAGCACGTCGACGAGCTCGACCAATCCGGCCTGCGCCTGGCCGTCGGCAAGGGCGCGGCCTACGACCTCTACCTCAGCCGCACCCTGCAGCATGCCGAACTGTGCCGCGCCGACACCTCCGCCGCTGCCGTCGATCTGTTTGTCGAAGAAAACCTCGACGCCGCCGCAGGTGTGCGCCAGCCTTTGCAGAAGGTCGCCGACACTGATCCACGCTACCGTGTGCTCGACGGTGCGTTCACCGCGATCCGTCAGGCCATGGCTGTTCCGAGGGGCTGCGACAATTCGGCTGCATTCGTACGTGACTTTGTCGAGCGTTGCCTGCGTCAAGGCTTTGTTCGGGGGGCTTTGCTGGCCACCGGACAGACCGATGTCAGCGCACCGCGCTGACCGTCCCTGGACTCCACCCACGTCCAATCAATTGAGGTAACAAGCAAGATGGCCAAGGCCGCCGATGTCGTTGTGCAATGCCTGGAAAACGAAGGTGTCGAGTATGTGTTCGGCATTCCCGGCGAGGAGAACCTCGACCTGCTCGAATCCCTGCGCAAGTCGAAGATCAAGCTGGTACTGACCCGCCACGAGCAATCCGCAGGCTTCATGGCCGCCACCTATGGTCGCCTGACCGGCAAGACCGGCGTCAGCCTGTCGACCCTCGGCCCTGGTGCTACCAACTTGGTGACCGCCAGTGCCTACGCCTACCTGGGCGGCATGCCGATGATGATGATTACCGGCCAGAAGCCGATCAAGAAGTCCAAGCAGGGCCGTTTCCAGATCATCGACGTGTGCGGCATGATGGACCCCATCACCAAGTACACCCACCAGTTCGCCTCGGCCGACAACATCCCGGCGCGCATGCGTGAAGCCTTCCGCCTGGCCGAAGAAGAAAAGCCTGGCGCCGTGCACCTGGAACTGCCCGAAGACATCGCCGCCGAGCAGACCGACGCGCTGCCGATCCCGCGCAGCCTGCACCGCCGTCCGCTGGCCGAGCACGTGGCCATCGAAGCCGCCGTGCAGAAACTGCAGAACGCACGCAACCCGATCCTGGTGATCGGTGCCGGTGCCAACCGCAAGATGACCGCCAAGGTCCTCAAGCAACTGATCGACAAGACCGGCATCCCGTTCATCACCACGCAGATGGGTAAAGGCGTGGTCGACGAGCGCCACCCGCGCTTCCTGGGCAACGCTGCGCTGTCGTCCGGTGACTTCGTACACCGCGCTGTCGAAGCAGCTGACCTGATCATCAACATCGGCCACGACGTGATCGAGAAGCCGCCATTCTTCATGGTCCGTGGCGGCACCGAGGTCATTCACATCAGCTTCCGCTCCGCCGAAGTCGATGCCGTGTACTTCCCGCAGGTCGAAGTGATCGGCGACATTGCCAACGCCGTGTGGCAGATCAGTGAAGCGCTGACCGACACCTCGCACTGGGACTTCACCCGCCTGATGGCGATCCGTGAAGCCAACGAGGCGCAGATCGCCGAAGGTGCCGACGACGACCGCTTCCCGGTCTACCCGCAGCGCCTGGTTGCCGACATCCGTCGCGTGCTGCCCTCCGAAGGCATCGTCGCGCTGGACAACGGCATCTACAAGATCTGGTTCGCCCGCAACTACAAGGCGCACAAGCCCAACACCGTGCTGCTGGACAACGCCCTGGCGACCATGGGCGCCGGTCTGCCGTCGGCGATGGCTTCGCACCTGGTGTACCCGGACCGCCCGGTGATCTCGGTGTGCGGCGACGGTGGCTTCATGATGAATAGCCAGGAGCTGGAAACCGCCGTACGTCTGGGCATGCACATCACCGTGGTGATCCTGCGTGATGACGGCTACGGCATGATCCGCTGGAAGCAGGCCAACATGGGCTTCACCGACTTCGGCCTGGACTACGGCAACCCGGACTTCGTCAAGTACGCCGAAGCCTACGGCGCCAATGGCCACCGCGTGGAAAGCGCCGAAGGCCTGCTGCCGCTGCTCGAGCACTGCATCAAGACCCCAGGCGTGCATGTGATCGACTGCCCGGTCGACTACAGCGAGAACGACCGCATCCTCAACAGCGAGCTGCGTGAGCGCGCGCTGGCGGTGTAAGGCCTGAGGTGTCTTCGCGGGCAAGTCGGCTTCCCGGCAGGTCGGGGAAGCGGGCTTGCCCGCGATTGCATTGTGGCGGGCAACAAACGCTTCACCTTATTTTTCCCTGTGCTAGGGTGCACGCACATCCGCTTTTCAGGACACCCGCACCATGCTCCCGCCGCTCAGCGAAAAAGAACTCGACCGCCTCGAAGACCTCCTGATCACCTACGGCAACGACTACTCGGTACTCAACCTCGCCGAGCTCAACGGTTTCTTCGCTGCGCTGGCCAGCTCCCCTGTCAGGGTCAACCCCGAGCAATGGCTGCCAGCCGTTGCCGGCGGCAAGGTGCCCAAGTTCAAGAAGCCCGCCCACGAGGAAGCCTACACTGCGCTGATGCTGCGCTACGCCAACCAGGTCGCCGAGCAGTTGGCCGAGAACCTCGACGGCTTCGAGCCGCTGTTCGAGGAGAGCGAGGGTGAGGAAGGGCCAGCGATCATTCTCGAAGAGTGGTGTTTCGGCTACATGCGCGGCACCCAGGTTGCCGAGTGGAGCGAGTTGCCAGCGCCGCAGGACGCCTTGCTCAAGGCCATTTCCTTGCATGGCCTGGAAGACAACTTCGAGCTGCTCGATGCGATGAGCTTCGACGAACATCAGGCCTGCGTGCCAGGCGTGATCGAGGCGGCCCGCGGTCTGTATCGCTATCAGAAGCTGATACGCAACTGATCACTTGCGCTTCATGGCGAAGTCGACACTCAGAGCAACCGGTGGCCATTGACCTGCCACCGCTGCCATCTATTGCGGTGGCTTCTTCGCGGGCAAGCCTGTTCCCACAGGGTTTTTGGGCAGTGCACCGCTTGTATTATTCCGCTCAGCGAAATTATGGATTGCTGGCCACACGGATTCTGTTGAACGGCGAACAGGTGCAGGATTCACTCCAGCAGCGCCACTCTTGGATACCGGCGCTCAGACCTCAACCCTTTGAACCGGAGTCCAGACCATGTCCAACCCTATCAAGCTCTATCACTTCCCCAAGTCCGGCCACGCTCATCGCGCCCTGCTGATGCTGTCGCTGCTCAAGCTGCAGCCGGAAGTCATCTTCGTCGACCTGGCCAAGGGCGAGCAGAAAAAGCCTGAGTTCCTGGCCCTCAACCCGTTCGGGCAGGTGCCTGTGATCGACGACAACGGCACCGTCATCGGCGACTCCAACGCCATCCTCGTCTACCTGGCCAAGACCTATGGCCAGGGCCGCTGGTTGCCCCAGGACGCTGCCGGTGAAGCCCGTGTACAACGCTGGCTGTCCATCGCCGCAGGCCCCGTCGCCTTCGGACCTGCCGCTGCCCGCCTGATCACCGTGTTCGGTGCAGGCTTCAATGCCGACGAAGTCATCGGTCGTGCCCATAACCTGCTCAAGGTGCTGGACGCTGAGCTCGGTAAGACGCCGTTCCTCACCGGCAGCGAGCCGAGCATCGCCGACGTCGCCAACTACTCCTATATCGCCCATGCGCCGGAAGGCAACGTGTCGCTGGAGGCCTACCCGAATGTGCGAGCGTGGCTGGCACGGATCGAGGCACTGGACGGTTTCGTGGCGATGCCGCGCACTGCGGTAGGGCTGCAGGCCGAGGCGTGATCCACGCGACAGGAGATGAGTGATGAACGTCGTCGAACCGCTCGAGAGGTATGCCGCGTGGCCTGGGGACAGCTGCCCTGATATCGACACGCTCGATGTCCCGGCGCTGCCCTGTGCTGCAGAGTGTGAGGCCAGTTACCTGCTGCCGCAGGTCATCACTCATCCCGACCTACTCATTCGCCCCGGCTGCTGAAATAATCGCACATCGTTTCCAGGCAGAAGGGCAGGGCATGGACCACATCCACCTGATGAAGGTATTCGTCGCCGTCGGCGAGCTGGAAAGCTTCGCTGGCGCGGCACGGCGGCTGGACATGTCGCCCGCTGCGGTGACCCGCGCGGTCAGCGCCCTCGAAGAACGCCTGGGGGTCAAGCTGCTGCTGCGCACCACCCGCAGCGTGCGCCTTACCGAGGCCGGTGGCCGTTATCTGGAAGACTGCCGCAGCATCCTCGCCAGCATCGCCGAGGCGAACGAGGCGGCTGCCGGGGTCAATGCCACGCCCAAGGGCGAACTGGCGGTGACCGCGCCGATCCTGTTCGGCAAGAAGTTCGTCATGCCCAGCATCGTGCGTTACCTGCAGCAGTACCCTGAGGTTGACGTGTCGGCCTACTTCCTCGATCGGGTGGTGAACATGGTCGAGGAGGGCATGGATGTGGCAGTGCGCATCGGCCAGTTGCCTGACTCCGGGCTCAAGGCCCTGCGTGTGGGCAAAGTCAGGCGCATGCTCTGCGCCTCGCCTGATTACCTTGCCAGGCACGGCGTACCGACTCACCCCTCCGAACTGCATGAGCATGTGGTGATCGCCACCACCAACCTGTCGCCACGTGCAGGCTGGCGCTTCGGGCTGACCGACGAGCCGACCATGGTGCGCATGAAGCCGCGCCTGACCGTGACCAGCAACGACGGTGCCATTGCCGCAGCATGTGCAGGCCTGGGTATCGCCCGGCTGCTGTCTTACCAAGTGGTCGAGGAGGTCGCCAGCGGTCGCCTGCAGGTGGTGCTCGCCGATTTCGAGGAGGCGCCCTGGCCCATCCATATCCTGCACCGCGAGAGCAAGTACGGCTCGGCCAAGGTGCGCGCGTTCATCGACATGCTCGCCGCCGACGTGCGCGCCAAGGGCCTGGACTGACTGTCCGTCAGCCTGGCAGATAACGCAGGCGCAAACCCAGGCTGGCCTGCTCGCCCTGTTGCAGCAAGCGCAGCCCCGGTCGCCCGGGCAGGTGATGGGCGTTGATCGGGTGGCTGACCGGCTCGAAGCAGAAGAAGTCGCGATCCTGCGGACAGAACAACAGAAAGTGCTCGGCCCCGGTGGCCTGGCATTCCAGGCGATAACCCGCGTCGGGTTGTTCGATGGTGCACGTGCCTGTCCAGCCTGCGAAGGCGTGATCGATCTGGGTCGGTGGCAGGTGGCTGGGGCTGTCGAAGCGCCAGGCCTGCGGAATGGGCGCCAGCCGTGATGGCAACTCGCCGGTCTCGCCAAGCCACACCTGGCTGGCGGACGCCTGCAGGCGGGTGTCCGGATACCGCGGAAAGTACGGATGCAGGCCCAGCCCGTGCCAGGTCGCCTGCGCGGCAAGGTGGGTGACGTGCAGCTCCAGGTCAAGACGCCCCTCGTGCAGGTGCACATCCAGCATTGCCTGGTAGGCGAAGGGCTGCTGGCTGTCGAGGACCAGCCGTGCTCGCCGCTGGCTGTGGTGCTCCACGCGCCACGGTTGCTGCCAGGCGCTGCCGTGGATCGGGTAGGGATCGTGGTCGGTGTTCGCGGCCAGGGCCTGCCAGCCGTCCGGGCGGGCGAAGCCGCCTGCGGCGATGCGATTGGACCAGGGCACCAGCGGATAGCAGGCCAGGCGCCGGGGTGAGCCGCTGGCGCGTGCTGCGGCGTCGCTGTGGCGCAACAACGCCTGGCCGGTGGCCTTGACCTGCCAGTTGACCAGGCTGGCGCCCAGCGCGGGGGCCAGGGTGAGGCGAGTCAGGCGGTCCTGCAGGTGCAGTTCGGTCATTGCGCTGTTCTCCGGCAGGGCCGTGATCATTTCGCCGCGGGCTGACGGCGGTACGTCAGCAGCACGATGCCACTGACCACCACCGCCCCCCCGAGCAGTTGCAGGCCGCTCAACTGTTGGTCGAGCAGGGCCCATCCCAGCAGCAGGGTGGCGATCGGTTCGATGTTCATCACTGGCGCGTTCTGCGCCATGTTCAGCCGTGGCACGCAAACGAACAGCAGGGTGAATGCCACCCCGTACAGCACCACCAGGCTGGCCAGGGCCATCCATCCTCCTGCGCTGCCCGGCAACGACAGGCCCGCCGGCACCCAACCACCAGCGCCTGCCACCAGCATGCTGGTGAACACGATCAGCAAGGTCAGCAGGCTGCGGACCGGGCCATGCACAGCGGCCAGCTTGTTGTCGGTGATCCACAACGCACAGGCGAACACGCAGGCGGCACAGAAGGCCAGGCTGACCCCGAGGGTCCAGTGCGGATTGCTCGCGCCACTGTCGGCCAGGCGCCCCGGCACATCCAGGGCCAGCACCAGGCCGCAGAGGATCAGGGCCATGAACATCACTGTGCGCCCGGTTGGACGTATGCCGTTGAGCGCCCAGTTGAGCAGCGCCAGCAGAATCGGGAAGGTGTTGCCCACCAGCAGTGCCAACGCCACCGGGATGCGCGCCACCGCCGAGTACAGGCACAGGCTCTGGGTGGCGATCAGCAGCCCCAGCAGCAGTTGCCAGCGCCGCGTGCCGCTGGGCAGCCCCACGGCCTGGCGCTGCCAGAGCACGAGGCTGGCCAGGGCCAGGAAGGTGATGCCCGAGCGGCAGAGGATCGCCAGCAGCACGCCGGTGCCGTCATCGAAGGCGATGCGGGCGGCGATGTGGTTGCCGGCGAACGAGCAGGCCAGCAGCGCCAGGAGGGCGATGGCCAGCTTGCGTGGGAAGAGGGACGGTGAGGCGGGAACAGCCATGTGCAGGGTCCATTTGCAAAAGTGGTCGACAGTGAGGGCTTGCAGAAGCGGGGGCCTACGCCAAGGACACCGCACTGCATGGCCACCCGCTCTGCCGGTGATCGCGGGACAAGTCGGGGCGCCGAACCGCCGCTCACACCGGGATAGAGCGGCTGTCCGCGAACTTACAGCACCACGCTTGGCAGCCACAGCGAGATGGCAGGGATGTAGGTCACCGCCATCAATACCAGGAACAGCGCCAGGTAGAACGGCAGCAGCGCCTTGACCGTCGACTCGATACTGACCTTGCCGATCGCCGAGCCGACGAACAGTACCGCCCCCACCGGCGGGGTGATCAGGCCGATACCGAGGTTGACCAGCATGATCATGCCGAAGTGCACAGGGTCCACGCCGATGCCGGTGATCACCGGCAGCAGGATCGGGGTGAGGATCAGGATCAGCGGCGCCATGTCCATCACCGTGCCCAGCAGCAGGAGCATGAAGTTGATGCACATCAGGATCACGTAGCGGTTGTCCGACAGGGTCAGGAACGCGGTGGTGATCTTCGACGGGATCTGCATCAGCGTCATCACATAGCCGAAGCTGGCTGCGAAGCCGATCAGGATCATCACGATGGAGATGGTCCGCACCGTGCGATGCATCAGCTTGGGCAGGTCGCGCCACTTGTAGTCGCGGTAGATGAACATGGTCACGAAGAACGACCACACCACCGCCACGGCCGCCGACTCGGTGGCGGTGAACACGCCCGAGAGAATGCCGCCGAGGATGATCACCATGGCCATCAGGCCCCAAAGCGCTTCACCGGCGATCTTCAGCGCCTGGCGCATCGGGATCACTTCGCCCTTGGGGTAGTTGCGCTTCTTGGCGAACAACAGGCACAGGCCCATCATCACCGCACTGAGCAGCAGGCCAGGCATCACCCCGGCCATGAACAGCGAGGCGATCGATACCGTGCCGCCTGCGGCCAGCGAATAGAGCACCGAGTTGTGGCTTGGTGGGGTGAGCAATGCCTGCACCGAGCCGCTGACGGTCACCGCGGTGGAGAATTCGCGCGGATAGCCTTTGCGCTCCATCTCCGGGATCAGCACCGAACCGACCGAGGCCGTGTCGGCCACCGAGGAGCCGGAAATCGCGCCGAAGAAGGTCGAGGCCATGATATTGACCAGCGACAGCCCGCCACGCACGAAGCCCACCAGCACCCCGGCGAAGGCCACCAGGCGCCGCGACATGCCGCCCTCGGCCATGATCGCACCGGCCAGCACGAAGAACGGAATGGCCAGCAGCGAGAACTTGTTAACCCCGCTTGCCACCTGGATCATCATCGCCTGCAGCGGAATGTCGATCCACCAGGCACCGATCAGTGCAGAGAGCCCCAGGGCATAAGCCACCGGCATGCCCAGCAGGATGAGCGCGATGAAACTGCCCAACAGAATGAACGCATCCATTTATGCCGCTCCTTCGCTTTCTTCCACCAGGTCGAAGCGCACCACCTTGCGGTTGCTCTGATCGCCCAGCACGAGTTTTTCCAGCACGAAGATCAAGGTCAGCACGCCGCCCACCGGGATCGGCGCATAGGTCATGCCCACCCGCACACCCGGCAGCGAGGCCAGAAACTGGTTCCACGTCGTGATGCACAGCTTGGTGCCGTACCAGGTCATGAACAGGCACACCACGATCATCAGCACCTGCACCAGCACGCCAACCAGCTGGCGCAGTGGGGCGGGCATGCGATCGGTGAGCATCGCCACCGCCATGTGTGCGCCGGCGCGGTAGCTGGCGGCGGCGCCGACGAAGGTGAACACCACCATCAGCAGGATCGCCACCGGCTCCGGCCAACTGGAGCCGGTGCCGAGTACGTAACGGGCGAAGATGCCCCAGGGAATGATCAGCGACATGGTCAGGATCGACAGGCCAGCGATCCAGATGCAGCTGCTGTAGAGCCTGTCGTTCAGGCGCAGGAAAAACGTTTTCATGGGCATCACCAAGGCGGCGGCACGGCGGGCACCGTGCTGCCGGGGTCGTCTGGAAGAAGTGGCTTACTCGACCGCGTCGATACGCTTCATCAGGTCGGCGTACTGCGCACCGTATTTTTCGCGTACCGGGGCGGTGGCGTCATAGAACGGCTTGGTGTCCACGGCGATGAACTCGACACCCGCGGCCTTGAGCTTCTGTTCGCTGGCGGCAGACTTGGCGTCCCACAGTTCGCGCTCTTCCATCTGAGCTTCACGTGCGACCTTCTTCACCAGCGCCTGCTGGTCGGCCGTAAGCTTGTTCCAGGTGGTCTTGGACATCACCACCGGCTCCGGCAGGATCAAGTGGTTGGTCAGGGTGAAGTACTTGGCGCTCTGGTAGTGGTTGTGCTCGAGCAGGGTCGTCGGGTTGTTTTCGGCGCCATCGATCACCCCGGTCTGCAGGGCGCTGAAGATCTCGCCGGTGTCCATGGCGATGCCGTTGCCGCCCATGGCGTTGATCATGTCGATGAACAGCGGGTTGCCCTGCACGCGGATCTTCATGCCCTTGAGGTCATCGATGCTGCGCACCGGCTTCTTGGTGTAGATGCTGCGCGAGCCGCCATCCATCCAGGCCAGGGCCACCAGGTTGAATTCGGAGTTGGTGATCTTGTCGAGGATCTCCTGGCCGATCTCGCCATCGATGATCTTGCGCATGTGCGCCTGGTCGCGGAACACGAATGGCATGTTGAACACGTTCACATCCGGCACCACCGGGCCGACGATGCCCAGGCTCACGCGGGTCATCTGCACCGCGCCGATCTGCGCCTGCTCGATGACTTCCTTTTCCGAGCCGAGCACCCCGCCGGCGAACATCTTGAAAGTGATATCGCCATTGCTGGCCTGTTCGAGTTTCTTGCCCATGTTCTGCTCGGCGACCACGGTCGGGTAGCCGGCTGGGTGGATCTCGGCGAACTTGATGTCCAGTGCGCTGGCGGCACTGGACAGACCGAGGGCCAAGGGGAGGGCGGCAAGAAGCAACGTGCGTTTGAAGGTCATGATGAAACTCCGTGGTTTTTATTATCTGGTTTCGGTCGTGCAGGTGTTGGTGAGGTGGGCGCTCAGCCCTGCCAGGGTGTTTCCTCCAGGCCTTTGACGCCGGGGTTCAGGGCGAACACGCCGCCGGCCAGGGGCTGGTCGGCGAGGTCGATGCCGCCGGGGCGGATCGAGGTGACGAACAAGGTATCGAGGTGGGTGCCACCGAAGGCGCACATCGCCGGCTTCTTCACCGGCACGCGCAGCGAGCGGTCCAGGCGGCCATCGGGGGTAAAGCGGTGGATCACCCCCTCGTCATTGCCGCAGATCCAGTAGCAGCCGTCCTGATCGACAGCCGCACCATCGGGGCGGCCGGGATGCTCGCGCATGTCGACGAACAGCTGCCGGTTATGGGGCGTACCACTGTCGATGTCGTAGTCGAACGACCAGATCGTCTGCACCGTCGGGTGCGAGTCGGACAGGTACATGCGCGTGCCGTCCGGGCTGAAGGCCAGGCCGTTGGGCACGATCATGCCCTCGAGCTGGCGGTGCAGACGCTGGCCGTCGTATCGGTACAGCGCGCCGACCTGGGCGCCCTGCTGCATGTCCATCAGCATGGTGCCGGCCCAGAAACGGCCCTGGCGGTCGCAGCGCCCGTCGTTGAAGCGCATCCCTTCGCGAGCGTGCTCGACGCTGGCCAGGCGGGTGCCGAGCAGGCGCCCATCCTCGGTCGGGTCGAGGGTGAACAGGCCGCTCTCCATCGCCCCGACCCAGCCCTGTGCGCCATGGGCGATGCAGGCCAGCATTTCATCGCCCTGCCAGACGTCGTGGTTGCCATCGGCCAGGCGCCAGCGGTGCAGTTGGCGGGCGGGAATATCGACCCAGTACAGGGCCTGCTCGCCGGCATGCCACACCGGGCTTTCCCCGGTGGCGTTGCGCGCGTCGACGATCAGTTCACAGTGCTGCATGGTGCTGCTCCTTGCACGCAGTGGCGGTCAGTCGAAGGGGCCGGCAGCGACGAAGGCGCCGCCCTGGTAGACCATGCTTGGATCGTCGGCGGGAGGCGCGGGCCTTGATTCGACGTCGGCGCGGAACACCTCCGAACTGTCCTTGGGCTGGTAGCCCAGGTGTTCGGCGTGGCGGTTGTCCCACCAGACGGTGCGGTTGTCGGAGGCGCCATAGACCACGGTGTGGCCGACGTCAGGGGTGCGCAGGCTGCGTTCGATGAGTTGCAGCAGGTCGTCGTAGCTCAGCCAGGTGCAGAGCATTCGTGGGTTCTGCGGTTGCGGGAAGGACGAGCCGATACGGATGCTGACGGTCTCGATGCCGTAGCGGTCGAAGTAGAAGCTGGCCAGGTCCTCGCCGTAGCTCTTGGACAAGCCGTAGTAGCCATCGGGGCGGCGAGGGGAGTGGGCATCGAGCCGCTCGTCCTGGCGGTAGAAGCCGATCACATGGTTGGAACTGGCGAAGACGACGCGTTTTACCCCGTGCTTGCGCGCCGCTTCGTAGATGTGGAACACCCCGCAGATATTGGGGCCGAGGATATCCTCGAAACGGTGCTCGGTGGACACCCCGCCAAAATGCAGGATGGCATCGACGCCTTCGACCAGCGCGTGTACCGCAGCCTTGTCGGCCAGGTCGCAGGTGATCACTTCTTCATGCGGACCGGCAGCAGGTGCCATTGGAGCGATATCGGAAAGGCGCAGGACTTCGGCGCTGCCTTTGAGGCGTTCGCGAAGCACCTTGCCCAGGCCGCCTGCCGCTCCGGTGAGCAGCAGGCGTTTGAAGGGAGTAGTGGTCATGGCCAGCTCTTGTCGTTGATTGTTGTAGGTTGTCGTACGACATGGGTCGATTATCGACAGCGAATTCGTGGCTTGTCAATGCATGGATGGCATCGGTCTACAGGATCGACAGCGGATAGTTGAAGATCAGCCGGTTCTCGTCGAACTCGTTGTTGCTGAAGCTGCGGCGGATGTTGGAGTTGCGCCACTTCACGCTGAGATCCTTGAACGGGCCGCTCTGGATCACGTAGGCCAGTTCCGATTCACGCACCCACTCCTTGCCATCGCTCACCGCGCCGCTGTGCACATCGCGGCCGCTGATGTAGCGGTTCATCATGCTCAGGCCGGGGATGCCGACGGTGACGAAGTTGAAGTCGTGGCGCACCTGCCAGGAGCGTTCGTTGGCGTTGTCGAAGCTGGCGTTGTAGCTGTCGTTGGCCAGGGTGCCGCCGCTGGTGCCGTTGACCCGCATCCAGGTATCGCCGCTGACCTTCTGCAGGCCGACCCAGAAGGTATGGCCGGCATAGCGCGCCGAGAACATGCCCGAGTAGGTCTTGTTGTCCAGCTTGCCGGCGCGTTCGGCGCCGTCGTCCTCGCCCTGGAAGTAGCCGAGGTTGGCGCCCAGGGTCCAGTCGCCCAGTGGCTGGCTGTGGCTCAGTTGCAGGTACTGCTGCTGGTAGACGTCCTTGAGTTGGGCATTCCACAGCCCGACCAGGGTGCGCTTGTCGTTGAAGCTGTACTCGCCGCCGACGAAGTTGAAGCGGTCGGACACCCCACCGCCGAAACTCATGTCTTCCATGCTCGCATCGTTGCGTGGGCTGTTGCCGCGGAACTGCCCGCCGTAGAGCGTCAGACCGGCGATCTCGCTGGACGTCACCTGACCCCCACGGAAGGTCTGCGGCAGCGAGCGGCCATCGTCGGAGCGCAGGATCGGCAGTACCGGCATCCACTCGCCGATCTTCAGCTCGGTCTTGGAGATGCGCGCTTTACCTGCCACGGCCAGGCGTCCGAAATCGTCTGCCGGGCGGCCGTCGTCATGGCGTGGTAGCAGGGCCGTGCCGTAAGTGCCGCCACCACCGTCGAGCTTGACCGACCACAACCCCAGCACATCCACGCCGAAGCCGATCGGCCCCTCGGTGAATCCCGAGCGGGCGTCGAGGATGAAGCTTTGGGTCCATTCCTCGGCCTTGCTTTGCGGGTTGCTCGGGTCGACGAAGTTGCGGTTGATGTAGAAGTTGCGCAGGTTCAGGGTCGCCTTGGAATCTTCGATGAAGCCGGCGGCCAGTGCTGCGTCGGGCAGTGTCCCCAGGGCGGTGGCGCCGAACAGGGCGAAGGGCAGGGTCTGGCGGATTTTCATTATTGTTGTGCTCCCAGCAGTGAGGCAGCCGCCTGCCAGGCGCGCGCAAGCGACCGATGACAGGGGCGGTGGGGTTGATGGCCCGTCGTGGGCCAAGGTGAAACGCGCGGATCGGGCGCTCAGGTGCCCGTCGCTGCCAGCGATGTGGCGCGGCGGCGAATGTTGGAAAGAGGGGGAGGCGAATAGCGTGGGTAGGATGTCGACATGATGGGCTTCACTGGTTGTTGTTTTTGTTGTGTGTTGTCGTACAACTGTGGCGATTATTAACAACCGATGAAAATGCTGTCAACGCTTTTGCGCAAAGGAATCGATGGGCTATACCGAGTGTTTCAGAGGTTTTTTTTGCCAAATTGCAAAGGAAGGGCTCTAGATCGGTTACGGTAAAGAGATCCTATAACTAGGGTTTGTCTTCCGAAGTCCCATTGCTTTTTCGCGGGTAAACACCTGCACCCCGGTACAAGCTGGCCCCATACCTGTGGGCGGGTTTACCCGCGAAAAGCACAATTGCCCTACTGCTGATCAATCCCTGTCATGGCGCCAGCAAGAAGCCTGTCACCTCGGCATTGAGGGCGCCGCTGCATTCCTCCGGCAGCCAGTGCCCGCAGCCTTCCAACACTTTGCCGGTCACATCGGTGCCGTAGCGGCGCATCTGCTCGGCCTGGAATTCACCCAGGCCACCGTTGCCGCCACCACCGATGGCCAACGCCGGAATGCTGATGCGGGTCTTGCTCAGTTGCTAGAGACCGGCAAGGGCTCGGCCGTGTCGCTATTCCAGGAATGTGCCCAGCGCTACCTGGCGACCTATGCGCAGGTCACCGAGTGCCTGTGGAACCTGGACCTGCCACCGCGTCAGGCGCTGGAGCAGGCATTGCGCCAATCCGCCCGCATGCAGTGCGAGGACGGTCACCCGAAGGGCTGCATGGTCGGCCTGGCAGTGATGAGTGCACCCTCTGCGGAACTGGCGCAGGTCACCGCACCCTTGAACCGCTCCCGGGCACGCACCCGCGCCGGCATCGCCGACTGCGTCAGCCGTGCGCTCGATGCCGGTGAGCTGCGCCAGGACGTCGATGCCCAGGGGCTTAGCGTGATGTTCGACAGCTTTCTGGTCGGGCTTTCGACCCTGGCGCGGGACAACATCGGCATCGAAGCGATGGAGCGCGCGATCACCCAGGTGATGCGGCTTTGGGACAGCTCGGTAGCTGTGTAGTCGTGCAGCCCGATGGTTATCTGCTTTAGTGCCTATGTGCGGCTAGCATCTCGATATAGCGCTGCACCGCCGGCGCCTTTTCGAAACGACGATGCAGCAGGGCCAGGCACGAGCGCGGTTGGCAATCTTCGATCGGCCGGTAGTTGACCTGCGGCAGGCTGACCCGGCGTACCATCGACTCCGGCACCACCGCGATGCCCTGGCCCAGCGACACCAGGGCCACCACTGCCACCAGGCTGCCGGGCTGCGGCCCCAGGTGGGGGGTGAAGCCGCCCTGTGCGGCTACCGCCAAGGTGCCGGAGATCTGCTCGGGCAGGATGAAGGTTTCCCCGGCCAGCCGTGCGGCGTTGATCTGCGGCAGTTCGTTGAGGCGGGAGCTGGAGGGCAGGGCGAGGACGAAGCCTTCTTCCAGCAGCGTGATGGCGTTCAGTTCCTCTGGCAGCTCCATGGGCATTCGTACATAGGCGAGGTCGAGCAGCCCGTCACGAACCAGCTCGGGCGAGGCCATCATGCCGACCTCGCGAATATTGAGCTGGACGCCGGGGCAGGATTGACCGAAGTGCGTCACTTGCTGCTGCAAAAGCCCCGAGTACGCCGCAGAAGCCACATAACCCAGCTCGATATGCCCCACATCACCCCGCCCGGCCCGCTGCGCGCCAAGTTGCGCAGCATCGAACTGGCGCACCGCCTGCAACGCCTCGACCCGCAGCGCTTCACCCGCGGCGGTGAGACGCACGGCCCGCTGGTTGCGCTGGAACAGGCGCACACCCAGTTCGTTCTCCATGTCCTGGATCTGCCGGCTCAGCGTTGGCGGAGCGATGCCCAACTGCTCTGCGGCACGGGTGAAGTGACCGTGCTGGGCAACGCTCAGGAAGTAGCGGAAATGGCGGATTTCCATGGGGGTATTGGCTCGGGGATTTGATGATGGTGCAACGCTACAGGGGGGATGGCTTGGGTGCCAAGCGCCTGCGCGTTTTAATCTTGTCTAGGTGCTGGCGCAGTTCAGGTTACCTTGCTAGCTACAGTTCGCCGCCTGCTGCGATTTTGCAATGGTTGTCACACCGCCCTTGTGGGAGCGGGCTTGCCCGCGAAGAGACCATCACAGTCCCACAAAAGCAGCTGCCATCCCCAGTACGATCTGTCGAAGCGGCGAACCCTCAGGCATCTGCGATATGCCACAAGCCCAGCTAAACCCCATGCAGTCGCAAAGCCCGCTGGGCGCATTCCATCCAGCTCATCCTGCGCTTGACTGCAACCCCAGCCTCATCCCCAGCCAGCATCACCGGCATATCCCGCATCTTCATCCAGGGCTCGCTCTGCCAATAGAGCAATGTCGCCGTCCGCCCTCCAGGCCAGCACATCTGACCCAGTCGCGGCGCTTCATCCCCATTCATCTGCCCATCACGCAGCACTGCCACCACCTCGTGGGTCAGCCAGCGCCGCAAGTGACGGTTCTCCGGAATGTGATGATGGGCCAGCAGGGTGTAGGCCCCTGACTCGCTGACCATGGCGGTTTTCTGATACTTGCCGTAGCGCAGCAATTGCACGGTGCGATGCTGGTCCGGGTCGAGCTTGCGGATGCCGTGTTCATCGAAGAAGCGCCCGGCCATCCGACCGAGTTCGTGGGCGCAGAACCAGGCTTGGGATTCGAGCCAGAGGGTGTGGAGGTGACGGTTGTGGTAGGTGAAGAGGGTGGGGGAGCAGTAAGTCATGATGGGCTATCCAGACCAGGAAAAGCCGTTTCTAACGGGAACGGGATTCCGCCATGTGAGCGTTCTTAGCGCTCCGACAAACTACTTGGATTGCCGTTGGGCAATTAGCGAGATGCGTGTAGGAGATGTCCTGACCTGAAATTCGGGCAATAAAAAAGGCTGCCCGAAGGCAGCCTTTCCGAATCGCCAGGCGATCAATCCCAGCTCAACGCCCCACCAGTCTGATACTCAATCACACGCGTCTCAAAGAAGTTCTTCTCTTTCTTCAAGTCCATGATCTCGCTCATCCAAGGGAACGGGTTGGTCGTCCCTGGATACTCTTCCTTCAGACCAATCTGGGTCAGGCGACGGTTGGCGATGAACTTGAGGTAATCCTCCATCATCGCCGCGTTCATCCCCAGCACGCCGCGAGGCATGGTGTCGCGGGCGTATTCGATCTCCAGCTGGGTCCCTTGCAGGATCATCTGGGTCGCTTCTTCCTTCATCGCCGCATCCCACAGGTGCGGGTTCTCGATCTTGATCTGGTTGATCACGTCGATACCGAAGTTCAGGTGCATCGACTCGTCGCGCAGGATGTACTGGAACTGCTCGGCGACACCGGTCATCTTGTTGCGGCGGCCCATCGACAGGATCTGGGTGAAGCCGCAGTAGAAGAAGATGCCTTCCAGTACGCAGTAGTAGGCGATCAGGTTGCGCAGCAGCTCTTTGTCGGTTTCGACGGTGCCGGTGTTGAACTCCGGATCCGAGATGGCGCGGGTGTACTTGAGGCCCCAGGCGGCTTTCTTCGCGACCGACGGGATTTCGTGGTACATGTTGAAGATCTCGCCTTCATCCATGCCCAGCGACTCGATGCAGTACTGGTAGGCGTGGGTGTGGATCGCCTCTTCAAAGGCCTGGCGCAGGATGTACTGGCGGCACTCGGGGTTGGTGATCAGGCGGTACACGGCCAGGGCCAGGTTGTTGGCAACCAGCGAGTCGGCGGTGGAGAAGAAGCCGAGGTTGCGCATCACGATGCGGCGCTCGTCTTCGGTCAGGCCGTCCATGCTCTTCCACAGGGCGATGTCGGCGGTCATGTTGACCTCTTGCGGCATCCAGTGGTTGGCGCAGCCGTCGAGGTACTTCTGCCAGGCCCAGTCGTACTTGAAAGGCACGAGCTGGTTGAGGTCGGCGCGGCAGTTGATCATGCGCTTCTCGTCGACCGCGACGCGGGCCGAGGAGCCTTCGAGCTCGGCCAGGCCTTCGGCGACGTCGAGGGCGTCGAGGGCAGCCTTGGCGCGCTTGACCGCGTCGGAGTCGGTCGCGGTGGCGGCGCGGGCTTCCAGGGCGGCGGCACCGCCGGCGCTGTCGAGCTTGTCGAGGGTGGCGCTGGCATTGGCCTGCGCAGGAGTGTTGCCTTTGGCGGCGACTTCGCCGTCTTCCTTATCGAATTCGTCCCAGCTCAGCATGGTGAGGTTCTCCTGCTTGAGGGCCATCTATGGAGTATGGCCGGTGGATCTTGGTTGCGGTGCGGTGCACGCAAATCGGAAGCGCCCTTTGAGGGCTGGCCGCAGCACTGGGCGGCGGCTTTTTATGTCTGTCTGCAGGAGAGGTGGTGGCCTCTTCGCGGGTAAACCCGCTCCTACAGGGTGCTGTGCTATGGCACAGAAAGTTGAGGCTTCCCGGGGGAAGCCTCAGCCAAGCCTTACTGGCAGGCTTCGCAATCCGGCTCGTCGATGGCGCAGGCCTTCGGTACCGGGGCTGGGCCCGCGGCCTGGACCGGGGCGCTGTCGCCGCCGCTGGAAACGGCGTTGAGCTTGCCGGTGTTGATGGTCGACTTCTCGGTGCTGGTCGCGGCCAGGGCACGGAGGTAGTAGGTGGTCTTCAGACCACGGTACCAGGCCATGCGGTAGGTGACGTCCAGCTTCTTGCCCGAAGCGCCGGCGATGTACAGGTTCAGCGACTGGGCCTGGTCGATCCACTTCTGGCGACGCGAGGCGGCATCGACGATCCACTTGGTGTCGACTTCGAACGCGGTGGCGTACAGGTCCTTCAGCTCTTGCGGGATACGCTCGATCTGCTGCACCGAACCGTCGTAGTACTTCAGGTCGTTGATCATGACCGAGTCCCACAGGCCACGGGCCTTCAGGTCGCGGACCAGGTACGGGTTGATCACGGTGAACTCGCCCGACAGGTTCGATTTGACGTACAGGTTCTGGTACGTCGGCTCGATCGACTGCGACACGCCAGTGATGTTGGCGATGGTTGCGGTCGGCGCGATGGCCATGATGTTCGAGTTGCGGATGCCTTTCTGTACGCGCTCGCGGACCGGAGCCCAGTCCAGCGACTCTTCCAGGTTGACGTCGATGTACTTGGCGCCACGGGCCTCGATCAGGATCTGTTGCGAGTCCAGCGGCAGGATGCCCTTGGACCACAGCGAACCCTGGAAGGTCTCGTAGGAGCCGCGCTCATCGGCCAGGTCGCACGAGGCCTGGATGGCGTAGTAGCTGACCGCTTCCATCGACTTGTCGGCGAACTCGACGGCAGCGTCCGAGCCGTACGGGATGTGCTGCAGGTACAGCGCGTCCTGGAAGCCCATGATCCCCAGGCCGACCGGGCGGTGCTTGAAGTTCGAGTTCTGTGCTTGCGGGACCGAGTAGTAGTTGATGTCGATCACGTTGTCGAGCATGCGCACGGCGGTCTTGACGGTACGCGCCAGTTTCGCGGTGTCCAGCTTGCCATCGACGATGTGGTTCGGCAGGTTGATCGAACCCAGGTTGCACACGGCGATTTCATCGGCGTTGGTGTTCAGGGTGATCTCGGTGCACAGGTTCGAGCTGTGGACCACGCCCACGTGCTGCTGCGGCGAACGCAGGTTGCACGGGTCCTTGAAGGTCAGCCATGGGTGGCCGGTCTCGAACAGCATCGACAGCATCTTGCGCCACAGGTCTTTGGCCTGGATGGTCTTGAACACCTTGATCTTGTTGTACTCGGTCAGGGCTTCGTAGTACTCGTAGCGCTCTTCGAAGGCCTTGCCGGTCAGGTCGTGCAGATCAGGAACTTCGCTTGGCGAGAACAGGGTCCACTTGCCGTCGTCGAAGACGCGCTTCATGAACAGGTCCGGGATCCAGTTGGCGGTGTTCATGTCGTGGGTACGGCGACGGTCGTCACCGGTGTTCTTGCGCAGCTCGAGGAATTCCTCGATGTCCAGGTGCCAGGTTTCCAGGTAGGCACAGACCGCGCCCTTGCGCTTGCCGCCCTGGTTGACCGCAACGGCGGTGTCGTTGACCACTTTCAGGAACGGCACGACGCCTTGCGACTTGCCGTTGGTGCCCTTGATGTACGAGCCCAGGGCGCGTACCGGGGTCCAGTCGTTGCCCAGGCCGCCAGCGAACTTGGACAGCATGGCGTTGTCGTGGATGGCCTTGTAGATGCCCGACAGGTCGTCCGGAACGGTGGTCAGGTAGCAGCTGGACAGCTGCGGACGCAGGGTGCCGGCGTTGAACAGGGTCGGGGTCGAGGCCATGTAGTCGAACGACGACAACAGGTTGTAGAACTCGATCGCACGGGCTTCGCGGTCTTTCTCCTGCAGCGCCAGGCCCATGGCGACGCGCATGAAGAACACCTGCGGCAGCTCGAAGCGCACGCCATCCTTGTGGATGAAGTAGCGGTCGTAGAGGGTCTGCAGGCCCAGGTAGGTGAACTGCTGGTCACGCTCGTGATTGATGGCCTTGCCCAGGCGCTCCAGGTCGTAGCCCTTCAGTGCTGGGTCGAGCAGCTCGAACTCGACGCCTTTCTCGACGTAGGCCGGCAGGGCCTTGGCGTACAGCTCGGCCATTTCGTGGTGGGTGGCGCTGTCGGCCACGCCCAGGAAGCCCAGGCCTTCGGCGCGCAGGGTGTCCATCAGCAGGCGGGCGGTAACGAACGAGTAGTTCGGCTCGCGCTCGACCAGGGTACGGGCGGTCATCACCAGGGCGGTGTTGACGTCCTTGATGGCCACGCCGTCGTAGAGGTTCTTCAGGGTGTCGCGCTGGATCAGGTCGCCATCGACTTCGGCCAGGCCTTCGCAGGCTTCGCTGATGATGGTGTTCAGGCGTGCCATGTCCAGCGGCGCCAGGCTGCCGTCGGCCAGGGTGATGCGGATGCTTGGGTGCGGCTCGACCACGGCGTCGGTGTGGGCGCGGGTGGCGCGCTCTTTTGCGCGCTGGTCGCGGTAGATCACGTAGTCACGGGCGACTTTCTGCTCGCCGGCGCGCATCAGGGCCAGTTCGACCTGGTCCTGGATTTCTTCGATGTGGATGGTGCCACCCGATGGCATGCGGCGCTTGAACGTGGCAGTGACCTGCTCGGTCAGGCGCGCGACGGTGTCGTGGATGCGCGACGAGGCGGCGGCGGTGCCACCTTCAACTGCAAGGAACGCCTTGGTGATGGCAACGGTGATCTTGTCGTCGGTGTAGGGGACGACAGTGCCGTTGCGCTTGATCACACGCAGTTGGCCCGGAGCGGTCGCAGCCAGATCCTGGTTCGAATCAGCGGCCTGCGGCGCCTTGGCCTGCGGGTTCTCGCGAGTTGTGTCGGTTTGCATGGGTGTCTCCACAGTTTCTATATTGTTCAGGCGCCTTGTGGGCGCCCACCGTTCCATCCATCAGTTCGACCGGCCCAGGCGGGGGATGCCACGCGCACGTGCATCCGCCCGCTCGGGCTCACCGACTTCGGGACAGACTCAGGAATAAGGGGCAATCACTTGCCGCTCCCTGGCCGAAGTCAAAGATTCTGGGTCACGCCCAAAAACTGTTGCTGTCGGGTGCCAGGCGATGCCTGCAACACCCATACCCGAACAAGGCCCTGACGGGCTTGCCTCGGTCGCGCCTCCGCAGGAGCGGTTTGGCTGCTGAAATCACCGTAAGTTCCGGCTGAAAAAACGCTTGAGTTTCTGCCTGGACTTGTGTTTGTGATTTGGGGCGAAGCCACAACATGTAGTGGTTCGCTGCAATGGGGATACAAGATAATGCGGTATTGGGGTCTTTGCAAGGCGAGCCGCTGTGGATAACTTGTGAGTACTTTGTGTGTGAAAGGTGGGTATTCGCTGTAGGCCTTGTCGCAAGAGGTTTTTGCCGGTTTCAGGCCTGTGACAGAATTTTTCGCGTGGTTGGCAGTGCCTGGGGCGGGACGTAGTATCCGGGGGATATGTTGCCCTTTGGTGAAGGGCGGCAGCAGCCCCATCGTGGGGCAAGCCTGCACCCACCGTAGCGCACCGACACCAAAATCATGAACAAGAGGTGACCGGCGATGGACCAGCCCAACAACCGCATCCTGATCGTCGAGGATGACCAGCGCCTGGCCGAGCTCACAGCCGAATACCTGCAGGCCAATGGCTTCGAGGTGGCGGTGGAGGGCGATGGCGGGCGGGCGGTGCGGCGCATCATCGACAGCCAGCCTGATCTGGTGATCCTCGACCTGATGCTCCCCGGAGAGGATGGCCTGAGCATCTGCCGGCGGGTGCGCGGGCAGTTCCCCAACCCCATCCTCATGCTCACCGCGCGCAGTGATGAACTCGACCAGATCCAGGGGCTGGACCTGGGGGCTGACGACTATATCTGCAAACCGGTGCGCCCGCGCCTGCTGCTGGCACGCATCAATGCGCTGTTGCGTCGCAGCGATGCGCCGCAGGGCAAAGGGCATGATCTGAGCTTTGGAGGGCTGCGCATCGACAACCGCCTGCGCGAGGCCTGGCTGGGCGAGCAGCCGATCGAACTGACCGGTGCCGAGTTCGACCTGCTCTGGCTGCTGGCCAGCAACGCCGGGCGGGTGCTGTCGCGCGAGCAGATCTCCACCTCGCTGCGCGGGGTGGGCTATGACGGCCAGGACCGCTCCATCGATGTGCGCATCTCCAAGATCCGCCCCAAGATCGGTGACGATCCCATCCACCCGCGCCTGATCAAGACCCTGCGCAGCAAGGGCTATCTGTTCGTCGGCGATGCCACCCCATGAATTCGATCTTCCTGCGTATCTATGGCGGCATGCTCGCGGTGCTGGTGCTGGTCGCCGTGCTGGGCGTGCTGAGCCTGCACCTGGTCAACGAGGTGCGCGCGGGCCAGCACCGCGAGGGCCTGGCGCAAGGCACCTTCAGCCTGATGGCGGACAACCTGGCGTTGCAGAACGAGGTGGAGCGCAAGCGGTCGCTGGTGATCTGGGAACGCTTGCTCGGGGTGCCGCTGGACCTGGCGCCGCTGTCGATGCAGACCCTCGATGCCGGGCAGCGCAGCCGCCTGGCGCGTGGCCTGGTGGTGGTGGAGAAGACCGGCCCGCATGCGGCCAAGGTCTTGCGCCAGGTGGCGCACGAGGATTTTGTGCTGGTCGCGCAGGTCAAGCAGGTCAGCGAGCAGTTGGCCCGTGCCACGCTTTATCTGTTGGCTGACGAACTGGTGCGCTACCCGGTGACCGAGCAGCAGCAGCGGTTGGCGCAGATCAGGCAGAGCAAGGGGTTCGGGTTCGACATCGCCCTGCAGCGGATCGAGCGGGTAGGGCTGGACGACGATCAGCGGCGCCGGGTAGAGGAAGGCGACACGGTGATGGCGCTGGGGCGCGATGGTGATTCGATCCGCGTATTCGCCGGTTTGTCCGGCTCGCCATGGGTGCTGGAAATCGGCCCGCTGTACCAGCTCAACCCTTATCCACCGCAATTGTTGATCCTGATCGCCTTTCTCGGCCTGTGCCTGATCGGGTTGGTGGTGTACCTGCTGGTGCGCCAGCTCGAGCGCCGTGTCTCGGGGTTGGAGATGGCGGCCTCGCGCATCGCCCAGGGCAGCCTGGAAACCCGCGTGCCGGCGGGCGATGCAGACTCGGTCGGGCGTCTGGCGGCGGCGTTCAATGGCATGGCCGAGCACTTGCAGCGTTCGCTGAGCATGCAGCGCGAGCTGGTGCGGGCGGTGTCCCACGAATTGCGCACGCCGGTGGCGCGCCTGCGCTTCGGCCTGGAGATGATCGAGAGCGCCAGCACCGAGCAGGCGCGGAGCAAGCACCTGGCGGGCATGGACAGCTATATCCAGGACCTGGACCGGCTGGTCGACGAGATGCTGACCTACGCGCGCCTGGAGCAGGGCGCGCCGGCCCTGAAGTTCCAGCGGATCGACCTGGACAGCCTGCTCGATCGGGTGATCGATGAACTGGCGCCGCTACGCGCGGATGTGCGGGTGACTCGCGGGGCGTGTGAGCTGGGCGAAGACCAGTTGGCCTGGGTCGAGGCCGAACCGCGCTACCTGCATCGGGCGCTGCAGAACCTGGTGAGCAATGCCATGCGCCACGCCGAGTCCGAGGTGCGCCTGAGCTTTCAGCTCGGCCAGCAACGTTGCCGCATCGAGGTCGAGGACGACGGTCCGGGGATTCCCGAAGGCGTCTGGGACCGCATCTTCACGCCTTTCACCCGCCTGGACGACAGCCGTACCCGCGCCTCGGGAGGGCATGGTCTGGGCCTGTCGATCGTGCGGCGGATCATCTATTGGCACGGTGGGCGGGCGCAGGTGGGGCGCAGCGAGGCGCTGGGTGGCGCCTGCTTCAGTCTGAACTGGCCACGACAGCAGGCGCCGGGGTGAGGCTCAGGCGCTGACAAGGCTGAGCAGGTGGCCGTCCTGCAGGCAGAACTGGCCATCCAGTTCGCGGCCGTGGTGCCACTCGCTCGACAGGTCGGTGAGCAGGCGCAGGCGTGCGTGGCCTGTGGCGTCCCACTCCAGCACTTCAGCGTGTTCGAAGTAGAAGCGCTTGAGGGTCAGGGGGTAGAGGGCCTTGAACAGGCTTTCCTTGAGCGAGAAGGTCAGCGTCACACCGAGGCCAATCCTTGAACGGTCCAGGCGCTGCAACTCGTCGGCGGTGAGAATCTCGCCCGCCAGGCGCTCGGCGCGCTCGTCGTCGAGCAGGCTTTCCTGATCCAGGCCGATGCCCTGGCAGGCGCCTTCATGGGCGACCACGGCAGCGGCCCAGCCCTGGCCATGGGTGATCGAACCTCGGATGCCGACGGGCCAGACCGGTGAACGGTCTTCGTGGCTGTCCGGAACATAGTCGCGGCCATCCAGACGTTGCAGCGCCGCGCGGGCACAGACCCGGCCGGCCAGGTACTCGGCCTGACGCTTGGCCACCGAGCGCTGCAGGCTGGGGCTCTGTGCAATGCCCGCGCGCTGGAAGTCGTCGGCGGCCAGGCGCTTGGGATCGAAGGCACAACTGACCAGCACCGCACCGGGGAGGGGCTGGGGCAGGGGCCAGTGGTGCTGAAGTGGGGTGCAGCAGGTGGGGAGTCTGTCCATGGGCGGTATTGTGCCAGTTCAGGCCCTTTCGCGGGCAAGCCCGCTCCTGCAGGTACGCAAAGAATTCGTAGGGGCTTGGGCCCCTACTTGAACGCCTGCTTGAAGAACGCCTGCATGTCCTTCCAGGAGCTTTCATCTGCCGCCTTGTCATAGCCGATGTCCGGCCCGCCATGCGCGCCATGGCTCAAGCGGTCCGCATCCGGGTTGGTAAAGCCATGCTTGGCCCCGGGAATGCCAACGAACTGCATGTCTGCTCCGGCATCCTTCATTTCTTTCTTGAAGGCTTCGACCTGTTCGGCCGTGACCATGCTGTCGGCCTCGCCATGCTCGACCAGGATCTTCGCCCTGACCACGTCCGGTTTGGCCGGTGTCTGGGTGACCAGCGCGCCGTGGAAGCTCACCACGCCATCGAGCTTCTCGCCCCGGCGTGCAGCGTCGAGCACTACCTTGCCGCCGAAGCAGTAGCCGACGGCGCCCAACTGGTGCTTGTTGGTGTTGGGTTGCAGCTTGAGCAGTTCGAGCCCGGCGTCGAAGCGTCGCGCCGCTGCTGCTGGATCCTTGAGCGCTGCCGCCATGAACGCCTGGGCGTCCTGCGGGTGCTCGGTGTGCTTGCCGTCGCCATACATGTCGATGGCCAGCGCGTTGTAGCCCAGCGCCGCGAGGTCGCGGGCGCGGCGTTTGGCGTAGTCGTTCAGCCCCCACCATTCATGCACCACGACCACACCAGGGCGCTTGCCCTCGATGGCGTCGTCGTAGGCGTAGTAGCCGATCAGCGCAGTGCCGTCGGCGTCCTGGTAGCGGATCTCGCGGGTCTGTACCGCCGCCTGGGCGAAGGCGGCGCTGCACATCAGGGCCAGGGCAAGCAGTGAACGCATGAGGGGGTTCTCCAGGAAAGATGCAGCCGTATCGGGTTCGTTCAGCCAAGGTTCAGCCGGGGTTCAGGAGCGGTTCAGGGCGCCCTGCTTACTCTAGCCCCCAGACCGAAACAGCGCACCTACTGGAGTAACAAAGCATGAAAGCACTCAACACCCTGATGGTTGCCATGGCTGTTTGCGCAGCTGGCGTTACCGCCACCGCCCAGGCCGACGACACCTTCGCCAGCCTGACCTACGGCCAGACCAGCGACAAGGTCCGCAAGTCCGGCCTGCTGCAACGCAACACCGACAACTTCAACGCCGACGGCATCATCGGCAAGGACAGCACCTGGGGCCTGCGTGTCGGCCAGATCAACGATCAAGGCCGCTACTACCTGACCTACGACAACGTTTCCGGCGATCACAGCGGCGTCAAGCTGCGTCAGGAAAATCTGCTTGGCAGCTACGATGTGTTCCTGCCGATCACCGACACCACCAAGCTGTTCGGCGGTGGCAGCGTGGGCGTCACCAAGCTGACCCAGACTTCCTCCGGTTATAGCCGCGACACCGACTATGGCTACGCACTCGGCCTGCAGGCCGGTGTTCTGCAACAGGTCACCGACAATACCTCGGTGGAACTGGGCTACCGTTACCTGACCAGCAATGCCGCCACCGAACTGTCTTCGCACGGTGGCCCGAAGGATGGCACCCTGCGCCTGAAGAGCAGCGCCCAGACCTACCTCGCCGCCAGCTACAAGTTCTAAGGTCGAGGCTCATCGAACCGGCAGGGGTTTCCCGTGCCGGTTCGCTGTTATGCTGTGCCGGCCCTGATCGCTCGGCGGTCCGGGAGATATAGACAAAGGAGATGCGGCATGAAATTGCTGGTGGTCGAGGACGAGGCGCTGCTGCGCCATCACCTGTATACGCGTCTTGGCGAGACCGGGCATGTGGTGCAGGCGGTGGGCGATGCCGAAGAGGCGCTTTACCAGGCCGAGCAGTACAACCATGACCTCGCCGTGATCGACCTGGGCTTGCCGGGCATGAGCGGGCTGGACCTGATCCGCCAGCTGCGCAGCCAGGACAAGACCTTCCCCATTCTGATTCTCACCGCCCGCGGCAACTGGCAGGATAAGGTCGAAGGCCTGGCCGCCGGTGCCGACGACTATGTGGTCAAGCCTTTCCAGTTCGAAGAGCTGGAGGCGCGCCTGAACGCGTTGCTGCGTCGTTCCAGCGGCTTTACCCAGTCGACCATCGCTGCAGGCCCGCTGGTGCTGGACCTCAATCGCAAGCAGGCAACGCTGGACGAGCAGCCGCTGGCGCTCACCGCCTATGAATACCGGATTCTCGAATACCTCATGCGTCATCACCAGCAGGTGGTGGCCAAGGACCGTCTGATGGAGCAGCTCTACCCGGACGACGAGGAGCGCGATCCCAACGTCATCGAAGTATTGGTCGGCCGCCTGCGCCGCAAGCTTGAGGGCGACAACGGTTTCAAACCCATCGACACCGTGCGCGGCCTGGGCTACCTGTTCACCGAGCGTTGCCGATGATCCGCTCGCTGCGCCTGCGCCTGATGCTGGCCGCAGCGCTGCTGGCCCTGCTGTTCATGCTGGCGCTGCTGCCGGCGCTGCAGAAGGCCTTCAGCCTGGCCCTGCAGGAGTCGATCGAGCAGCGCCTGGCCTCGGATGTCACCACCATGATCTCGGCGGCTCGCATCGAGCATGGGCATCTGCAGATGCCCGAGCTGCTGCCCGACGAGCGCTACAACCTGCCCAGCATGGGGTTGCTCGGCTACATCTTCGACCGTGACGGCCGGTTGGTCTGGCGTTCACGCGCCACCGCCGACAAGCACATCAACTATCAACCCCGCTATGACGGGCGCGGCAACGAATTCGCGCGAATCCGCCAGGACGACGGCGACGAGTTCTTCGTCTATGACGTCGAGGTCAAGCTGCTCGGCGGCAAGAGTGCGGCGTTCAGCATCGTCGCGCTGCAACCTGTGCGCGAGTACCAGCACACCCTCGATGGCCTGCGCGAGAAGCTCTACCTGGGCTTTGGCGCGGCCTTGCTGGCGTTAATGGTGCTGCTCTGGGCCGGCCTGACCTGGGGGCTGCGGTCGTTGCGTCGCCTGAGCCGAGAGCTGGACGAGGTGGAAAGTGGCGCCCGTGAAGGGCTGAGCCGTGAGCACCCACGCGAGCTGCTGCGTCTGACCGGCTCGTTGAACCGCCTGCTGCACAGCGAGCGTGAGCAACGTCAGCGTTATCGCGACTCGCTGGATGACCTGGCGCACAGCCTCAAGACTCCGCTGGCGGTACTGCAGGGGGTTGGCGAAAGCATGGGCCAGCGCAGCGACGAGCGCGAGCAGGCGCGGGTGCTGCAAAGCCAGATCGAGCGCATGAGCCAGCAGATCGACTACCAGCTGCAACGTGCCAGCCTGCGCAAGAGTGGCCTGGTGCGGCACAAGGTGCGCCTTGCGCCGGTGCTCGAAAGCCTGTGCAACACGCTGGACAAGGTCTATCGCGACAAGCGTGTGACCGTGACCTTGAGCATTCCCGAACAGGCGTGGGTACCGATCGAGGAGGGCGCCCTGCTCGAATTGCTCGGCAACTTGCTGGAGAACGCCTACCGCCTATGCCTGGGACAGGTGCGGGTAAGCCTGGAGCGGTTGCCGGGGCAGCAGGTCTTGTGTGTCGAAGATGACGGCCCCGGTGTGCCGCCCGGCCAGCGCATGCGCATTCTGCAGCGCGGCGAGCGCCTGGACAGGCAGCATCCGGGGCAGGGGATCGGGCTTGCGGTGGTCAAGGACATCATCGACAGCTTCGATGCCCGGCTTACGCTGGATGATTCGCCCCTGGGCGGGGCGGCATTCAGGATCGTGTTCAACCTGGAGTGATCTAGCGGGCGGGGGCCTCCTCGCGGGCAAGCCCGCTCCTGGATAGCCGATGAATCCAACCCCTGGGGGCTTGCCCGCGAAGCCCCAAGCGTATGCCCGCATCGGGCGGATTCCCGCCATCGTCCTTGTACGAATCTCGCCACCGGGCGGAAATCCGCCAATCCATCCCTGTCGATTCGCCCTGTCCTTGGGCAGAAAATTCCCGAAAACACGGGCCTTGCACCTGATTCGGGCATTTTGGCATCACCCTTGCTAAAGATCTGGCAGAGGCCTGCTCAGGCAGCTCGAACACAACGACAAATCCCTCCAGGTGCAGGAGGGTTCGCGCTTTAGGTGCCTCGCCCTGGGAAGGGTGAAACGGCACACTTGAGGATAATTAAGCCATGACGAAACGTCAGCCGCTGTACAAGTCCCTGTATGTCCAGGTGATCGTTGCAATCACCATCGGCATTCTGCTCGGCCACTACTACCCCGAAACCGGTGTCGCCCTCAAACCCCTGGGTGACGGCTTCGTCAAACTGATCAAGATGGTCATCGCCCCGATCATCTTCTGTACTGTGGTCAGCGGCATCGCCGGCATGCAGAGCATGAAGTCGGTCGGCAAGACCGGCGGCTATGCACTCCTGTACTTCGAGATCGTCTCCACCATCGCCCTGATCATCGGTCTGGTCGTCGTCAACGTGGTTCAGCCTGGCGCTGGCATGCACGTCGACGTCAGCACCCTGAACGCCAGCAGCGTCGCAGCCTACGCCGCCGCCGGTGCACAGCAGACCACCGTCGGCTTCCTGCTCAACGTCATCCCTAACACCGTGGTCGGTGCCTTCGCCAACGGCGATATCCTCCAGGTGCTGATGTTCTCGGTGCTGTTCGGCTTCGCCCTGCACCGCCTGGGCAGCTACGGCAAGCCAGTGCTCGAGCTGATCGACCGCTTCGCCCATGTCATGTTCAACATCATCAACATGATCATGAAGCTGGCTCCGGTCGGTGCGTTCGGTGCCATGGCCTTCACCATCGGCCAGTACGGCGTGGGTTCGCTGGTGCAGCTGGGCTACCTGATGGCCTGCTTCTACATCACCTGCCTGGCGTTCATCCTGATCGTCCTCGGCGGTATCTGCCGCGCCCACGGCTTCAGCGTCCTCAAGCTGATCCGCTACATCCGTGAAGAACTGCTGATCGTACTGGGTACTTCCTCCTCGGAATCGGCCCTGCCACGCATGCTGACCAAGATGGAGCGCCTGGGCGCGAAGAAATCCGTGGTTGGCCTGGTGATCCCGACCGGCTACTCGTTCAACCTGGACGGCACCTCGATCTACCTGACCATGGCTGCGGTGTTTATCGCCCAGGCCACCGACACCACCATGGACATCACTCACCAGATCACCCTGCTGCTGGTGCTGCTGGTTGCGTCCAAAGGTGCTGCTGGCGTTACCGGTTCGGGCTTCATCGTCCTGGCCGCCACCCTGTCCGCCGTTGGCCACCTGCCGGTTGCCGGCCTGGCGCTGATCCTGGGTATCGACCGCTTCATGTCCGAAGCCCGTGCCCTGACCAACCTGATCGGCAACGCCGTTGCCACCGTGGTCGTGGCCAAGTGGGTGAAGGAGCTGGACACCGACAAGCTGCAATCGGAACTGGCTTCCGGTGGTGCACCGCTGGTTGAAACCCGTCCGACCGACGACCTGGGCGTTGCTGAAGGCCCGGCTACTCGCTGATAGCGGTTGTAGCGATATGAGAAAGGCGACCTTCGGGTCGCCTTTTTTTATGCTCGGTTTTTGCGGTGATCAGACAGGCCCGCGAATGCATTGGGTCATTCGACGCGTGTCTCGCCGCTGTACACCAGGATCTCCCGACAGCGCCGGCACAGATAGCGACGTCCCTGGCGCACCAGCTTGTGCCGCTGGGCGCTGAACGCAAAGTCGCTGTCTGCACAGGGGCAGCGGTAGATGTAGCGGGTTGCCACGCGGCGCTGCACCTCATAGTTGTGGCAGCGGTTGGGCGGCAGTTCGTAGACCCCGCGCATGATCAGTTGCCACTCCTCGCCATGGGCCTGGATGCGGTCACCGAACAGTTGATGGGCGATCAGGTGGGCGACTTCATGGGCCACGGTCTGGCGCAGGAAGTCATCCTGGTTCTCGCGGTACAGCTGCAGGTTGAAGCGCAGCAGGTTCTCGTGCAGATGAGCGACACCGGCCTTCTGGCCGCGCAGCTTGAAGCTGACTTCCGGGCGCGGGAAGGGGCGTTTGAAGAAGGTTTCGGCTTGCTGGTAACAGGTTTCGACGCGTTGCTTGAGTAGCTCGGGCATGGCGGGATGATTCTCCTGACGCGCCATTATGCCGCAAGCCCTGCACGCTTGCCGAGCCGCCGGTCAGCACGAAGCCAGAGGCCGCCAAAACGGCGGCCTCTGGCCCGACGCCCCAGTGTTGGTGTTTCTAATTGGTGTAGACCGGCCCCACGCCAAGCCCCCAGATGATCACGGTGGCGGCCATGATCGCCACCAGCACTACCAGGCCCACCGCCAGCACGGAGCTGGAGAACAGGAAGCCTTCGTCGGTGGGAATGTTCATGAAGGTCGGCAGCCCGACATACAGCAGGTAGACCGTGTAGCAGATGGCCGCTGTGCCCAGCAGCATGCCCAGCCACAGATGAGGGTAGAGCGCCGCCAGGCCGCCGAGGAACAGTGGCGTGGCGGTGTAGGTTGCAAAGGCGATGCACTGTGCCATCGAGGGGTTGGCATCGTAGGTGCGCGCCATCCAGTGGATGAAGGCCCCCATCACCGCCACCCCGGCAAGCATCGCCAGGTAGGACATGACGCTCATCCACAGCGCGCTTTCCATGGTCAGCATCACCGGTGGTCGATCACCGATCACCCAGCCGACCTGGGTGGTGCCGATAAAGGCGGATACCGCCGGAATCGCTGCCAGGATCAGGGTGTGGGTCAGGTACATGTGGCTGATGCTTTCTTCTTCACCGCGAATCTCCCGCCATTCCTGGTCGGGATGGGTAAACAGCCCCAGAACGTGATGGATCATGCCGGTCACTCCTATCGTCGTCGCCAAACGCCCCCCAAGCGGAGCGCCTGTGGCCGAGGCCAGGCAACCGATCAAGCGGTAATATGGCCTTATGTCGCAGTATAGGAAGCAGAACCCGGCACAAACCCGGCTTTTTAGAGCAAATCGCGCTGTCGGCGGCGCTGTTGATTCTTTATCGGAATGGCCTACGCCTGTGCTCGGTTTGTGCGTAAAATAGCCGGCTTTTGTCACACCTCGCGGATCCAAGCGCTATGGGCACCCTCTCGGTCAACCAGAACAAACTGCAAAAACGCCTGCGTCGTCTAGCCGGCGAAGCCATCACCGACTACAACATGATCGAGGATGGCGACAAGGTCATGGTCTGCCTGTCCGGCGGCAAGGACAGCTACACCATGCTCGATGTTCTGCTGCACCTGCAGAAGGTGGCGCCGATTTCGTTCCAGATCGTCGCGGTGAACATGGACCAGAAGCAGCCAGGCTTCCCCGAGCATGTGCTGCCAGCCTACCTCAAGACCCTCGGCGTCGAGTACCACATCGTCGAGAAGGACACTTACTCGGTGGTCAAGGAACTGATCCCCGAAGGCAAGACCACCTGCTCGCTGTGTTCTCGCCTGCGCCGTGGCACGCTGTACACCTTCGCCGACGAGATCGGTGCGACCAAGATGGCGCTCGGCCACCACCGCGACGACATCGTCGAGACCTTCTTCCTCAACATGTTCTTCAACGGCGCGCTCAAGGGCATGCCGCCCAAGCTGCGCGCAGACGACGGCCGCAACGTGGTGATCCGTCCGCTGGCCTACTGCAGCGAGAAGGATATCCAGGCTTACTCGGACATGAAGGAATTCCCGATCATCCCGTGCAACCTGTGCGGTTCGCAGGAGAACCTGCAGCGCCAGGTGGTCAAGGACATGCTGGTGGAGTGGGAGCGCAAGCACCCGGGCCGTACCGAGAGCATCTTCCGCGCCCTGCAGAACGTCGCGCCCTCGCAACTGGCCGACCGCGACCTGTTCGACTTCACCAGCCTGAAGATCGACGAGAGCGCCACCCCGCGTTTCCTCGACGTGCTGAACATCTGACCTCATGCGCGACTATCAGTGGCTGCACGAGTACTGCATCAATCGCTTCGGCTCGGCCAAGGCGCTCGAAGCGTTCCTGCCGCAACCGCGCACGCCGGCGCAGTTGCGCGACATCACTGACGACCGCTACCTGTCGACCCTGGCCCTGCGCGTGTTCCGCGCCGGGCTCAAGCACAGCCTGGTGGACGCCAAGTGGCCGGCGTTCGAGCAGGTGTTCTTCGGTTTCGACCCGGAGAAGGTTGTACTGATGGGCGCCGAGCATCTGGAGCGCCTGATGCAGGACGAGCGCATCATCCGTCACCTGGGCAAGCTCAAGAGCGTGCCGCGCAATGCGCAGATGATCCTCGACGTGACGAAGGAGAAGGGCAGTTTCGGTGCCTTTATCGCCGACTGGCCCGAGACCGATATCGTCGGCTTGTGGAAGTACCTGGCCAAGCATGGCAACCAGCTCGGTGGCCTGTCGGCGCCGCGCTTCCTGCGCATGGTCGGCAAGGATACCTTCATCCCCACCGAGGACATGGCAGCAGCCTTGATCGCGCAGAAGGTGATCGACAAGCAGCCCACCAGCCAGCGCGACCTGGCGCTGGTGCAGCAGGCGTTCAACCAGTGGCATGAAGAGAGTGGCCGGCCGCTGTGCCAGTTGTCGGTGATGCTGGCGCATACCGTCAATCATTGAGTCCTCGCTGAAGCCATCACGGGCTTGCCCCGCGATGGCTTAAACGCCAAGCTCAGCTACCTTCCCCGGCCATCCGCCGCTGGAACTGAAACTTCCAGCGCACGTACAGCAACCCGCTGACGAACAACCCCAGGCTCACCAGCACCTCGATCCAGCCAAACAGCGCCCGGGCCGGGTCGAACGCTGCCAGCACGCCCTTGATGAAATAGATGTTCACCACAAAGCAGGTCCAGGCATGCGCCCGGGCGCTGCCGCTGAGCATGCCTGGCAGTAACAGCAGTAGCGGAATCAGCTCGATGGCCAGGATCACTTCGACCCGCGCCCCATGCAGGTCGGCGAACCACAGGTTGTTCACCACCAGCAAGGCGATCAGGCCGAAGAAGCAGGCCAGGCTCAGCGCCCGGGTCAGGCGCAGGCGCGGGGTTAGCCAGTCGAGTGCAGGCAGGACCTTGGGCTTTCTAGCCACGCTCGCCACCCAATGCCTTGGCCGTGTTGGCCAGGCGTTGGCCGAGCGCCCTGCACAGGGCGATCTCGTGTGGGTCCAGCTCGCGCTTGCCATCGGCACCGGCATGATGGCTGGCGCCGTAGGGCGTGCCGCCGCCACGGGTTTCGAGCAGGGCCGATTCGCTGTAGGGCAGGCCAGTGACCAGCATGCCGTGGTGCATCAGCGGCAGCAGCATCGACAGCAGGGTGGTTTCCTGGCCGCCGTGCAGGCTGGCAGTGGAGGTGAACACCGCCGCAGGCTTGCCGACCAGTTCACCGCCCAGCCACAGGCTGCTGGTGCCGTCGAGGAAGTACTTGAGCGGCGCGGCCATGTTGCCGAAGCGGGTCGGGCTGCCCAAGGCAAGCCCCGCGCAGTGGCGCAGGTCGTCCAGCGTGGCGTAGAGCGCGCCGCTGGCGGGGATGTCCGGCGCCACGGCTTCGCACTCGGTGGAAATCGCCGGCACCGTGCGCAGGCGCGCTTCCAGGCCCGCCATCTCGACACCGCGGGCGATGTGCCGGGCCATCTCGCTGGTGGAGCCGTGGCGGCTGTAGTACAGGACCAGGATGAATGGATCGTTCACGGCAGGATCTCCAGGACTTTCTCGGGGGGCCGACCGATCACGGCCTTGTCGCCGGCGACCAGGATCGGGCGTTCGATCAGTTTCGGATGCTGGACCATGGCGTCGATCAGTTGCGCATCGGTGAGCGCGGGGTTGGCCAGGTCCAGGGCCTTGTATTCGTCTTCGCCGCTGCGCAACAACTGGCGCGCGCCGATGCCGAGCTTGCCGAGCAGCGCCTTGAGCGTGGCGGCGTCGGGCGGGGTTTCGAGGTAGCGCACCACGGTCGGGGCCAGGCCGCGTTCTTCCAGCAGTTCAAGGGCACCGCGGGATTTGGAGCAGCGCGGGTTATGATAGAGGGTCAAATCGGTCATGACGGGTCGCATCCAGCTGGGTGTGGCGGCTATTCTAACCGCAGCGACCGACATTTCATGCCTTAAAACTTCGAGAAGGATTGACCCATGGCAAGGCGTTTGGCAGCTGCACTGGCCATCACCGCGAGCCTTTTGCTCGGCGGCTGCGGTGCGGACTACGGCGTGGACCAGCACGGCAATACGGTGAAGGCCGAGCAGATCGACGGGCACTGGCTGGTGCTCAACTACTGGGCCGAGTGGTGCGGACCTTGCCGCACCGAGATCCCCGAACTGAACACGGCGGCCAAGCAATGGTCTGCCCAGGGCATCAAGGTGGTAGGGGTGAACTTCGACGGGCTGCAGGGCGACGACCTCAAGCAGGCCGTGCAGGCCCTGGGCATCGACTTCACCGTGCTGGCCCAGGACCCCGCCGAGCGTTACGAGCTGCCTCGCAGCGAAGCACTGCCGGTGACCTACATCATCGACGACAAGGGCAAGGTGCGTGAGCAGTTGCTCGGTGAGCAGACGCTCGAAGGGCTGCAGGCGAAGATCAAGACGCTCAAGGGCGGCGCCTGACCTGTTGTCGGGGCTGCTTCGCAGCCCATTCGCGGCACGAGGCCGCTCCTACAAGAGCTCCGCAACTTCTGAATACTGCGGTGTTACTTGTGGGCGCGGCCTCGTGCCGCGAATGGGCCGCGCAGCGGCCCCGATGCACTTCAGCCTTCCTCAGGCCAGAAGCGCAGCGGCTTGCCTTCGGCCGGCCAGAAGCGGATCTGCTCGATCGCCGACACATCCCAGCGCTGCACCGTTTCCAGGGCCTGCAGGAAGCGCTGTTCCTGCTCCATCAATGCCGGTGCACACAGCTTGCGGGTCTTGCCGATCTTGCCGAAGCTCAATTGGTCGCCGTCCAGGGTATAGCTGGCGAACCAATGGTTGCAGCCCGCATTGCCATAGGCGCGGCCATCATCGGCCAGGGTGAGGGTCAGGTGGCTGTAGTCGATCAGTGGACGTTCGCCGATCCACTCCAGCACATAGCTCTGCTCCTGCTGCAGTTTCGAAGGCTGCGCGGCGCAGCCGAACAGGCCGCCAAGCAGGGCGGTGCAGGTCAACAGGTGTTTCACTGGGCGCTTTCCTGGCAATTGCGGCACAGGTGACGCTCGCCCTGGCTGCTCCAGCCCAGTTCGGCGATACGTGCAGTGGCGGCCGGCTGGCGGGCCTTCTTGCCGAGCTTGGCATCGACGGCGAATTCGAAGTCGAGCACGGCTTCGCAGCTGTCGCACTTGACCTGCCAGGCGAGGATTTCCAGTTCGTTGAACACCGGGCCGCTGGCCACGGCGACCCACTGGCCGCGCGGGTTGATCAGGTGGCGGACGCTCTCGACGGTCAGGCGCATGGACAGGTCCTTGCTGCCTTTGAGCGTCACCAGCAGGACGTCGCCTTTGTGCATCGATCCGCCGTTGCCGGTGACCTGGTAGCGGCCTGGCACCAGCGCGCGGCATTCGATCAGGGTGTGTTGCGGGTTGAAAAGGGTGTAGCGGAAATCGTGCTCGACCATGGGTCCTCCAGAAATGCCGCGTATCCTACCCTGTGACCGTGTTTTGCGCATCGCCTGCTGCCCAGCGGGCGATGTTGTCCAGGGTGGTCGCGGCAATCGCCTCCAGCGCTTCGCGGGTCAGAAACGCCTGGTGCGCGGTGACGATCACGTTGGGGAAGGTCAGCAGCCGGGCCAGCACGTCGTCCTGTAGCGGCAGGTCGGAGCGGTCCTTGAAGAACAGTTGCGCCTCTTCTTCATAGACATCCAGGCCCAGGTAGCCGAGCTGGCCGCTCTTGAGCGCGTCGATCAGCGCCGGGGTATCGACCAGCGCACCGCGCCCGGTGTTGATCAGCATGGCACCGGGCTGCAGGCGCGCGAGGCTCTCGGCGTTGATCAGATGACGGGTGTGCTCGGTCAGCGGGCAATGCAGGCTGATGATCCGTGCCTGGCCAAGCAGTTCGGGCAGTTCCAGATAGCGGGCACCGAGGGCCAGCAGCTCGGGGTTGGGGTAGGGGTCGTAGGCCAGCAACTGGCAGCCGAAGCCGGCCATGATGCGGGCGAACGCAGCACCGATCTGCCCGGTGCCGACCACGCCGACGGTCTTGCCGTGCAGGTCGAAGCCGGTCAGGCCATGCAAGGTGAAATCGCCTTCGCGGGTGCGGTTGTAGGCGCGGTGCAGGCGGCGGTTGAGGGCCAGGATCAGCGCTACCGCGTGCTCGGCCACGGCGTGCGGCGAATAAGCTGGGACGCGCACCACCGTCAGCCCAAGGTGTGCTGCAGCCGCCAGGTCGACATGGTTGTAGCCCGCCGAACGCAGGGCGATCAGCCGTGTACCACCGCTGGCCAGGCGTTGCAGGACTTCGGCGCCCAGATCATCGTTGATGAAGGCGCAGACCACCTCGAAGCCCTGGGCCAGTGGGGCGGTGTCCGGGGTGAGGCGAGCGGACTGGAAATGCAGCTCCAGCGCGCTGCTGGCCGCGGCCTGGGTGAAGCTTTCCTGGTCGTAGTGCTGGCTGCTGAACAACAGGACGCGCATGGTGGGGATTCCTTCGGTGTGTCGTCGACGATCAGGCACGCAGGTGCGCCTGCTCCGTCAGTCGGTGGATGGCGCGCTCCAGGTCATCCAGCGCCTGCAATGCCTGCGGGCTGTCCTGCTTGAGCAGCGTCTCGCTGCGCTGACAGGCGGCCCGCAATTGTGGGACGCCGCAATAGCGCGAAGCGCCGTTGAGGCGGTGAACGCGCTCGATCATCGCCGAACGATCGCCTTGTTCGCGGGCGCTGCGGATGGCCTGGCGATCACCTTCCAACGAGGCCAGCAGCATCGCCAGCATGTCGGCGGCCAGGTCCGCTTTGCCGGCCGCCAGGCGCAAACCTTCTTCGTGGTCGAGCACCTTGAGCTCGTTGCTATCGGGCAAGCGTTCAGTGGCGCGGTCCAGTGAGGGCGTACCGAGGCTCAGGCCGGTCCATTTCATCACCACTTGGGCCAGCTGGCGCTCGCTGATCGGCTTGGTCAGGTAGTCATCCATGCCACTGTGCAGCAGGGCGCGCTTTTCGTTGGCCATGGCGTGGGCTGTCAGGGCGACGATAGGCAGGGGCGGGCCACTCTGGCTGGTTTCCCAGCGACGGATCTGCTCGGTGCAGGCGCAGCCGTCCATGCCGGGCATCTGCACATCCATCAGCACCAGGTCGAAGGGTTCGTCCTGCACGGCCTGGACTGCCGCGAAGCCGCTGTCTACCGCCACGACTGCGGCGCCCATGCCTTCGAGCAGGGTCTGCACCAGCAGCAGGTTGGCCGGGTTATCGTCGACACAGAGGATCCTTGGCACCCGCGAGCCGGCAGTGTGCCTCGGTTCGCTGCTGGGGCGGGTCGGTTGCACCAGTTCCAGCAGCAGGCGGCGCAACTTGCGGGTGCAGGTGGGCTTGGACAGCAATTGGCAATGGGCATTGGGCAGGAACGGGTGATACAGCGCCTGCTCGGTGGTCGGGCACAGCACCACGCACTGGCAGCCCAGGCGTTCGAGTTGTTGGTGATACTGGCCGAGCTGGTCGGGCGAGAGGTTGCCCAGGTTGGCGCCAAGCACGGCGAATTCGAAGGGTTGGCCGGCCTGGCTGGCGGCCTGTACGCCTTGCAGCAACTGCTCGAACGACGAGAACAGGCTGACGCTCAAGCCACAGTCTTCAAGCTGGTGTTCCAGGGCCTGACGGGCCAGTTCGTGGCCGTCGACGATCGCTGCGCGACGGCCCAGCAACGCTTGCAAGGGCATTTCCTCGGCGTCGTCGTGGGCCTTGGGCAGGCTCAGGTTGATCCAGAACTGCGAGCCTTCGCCCGGCGTGCTGTCGACGCCGATCTCGCCGCCCATCTGTTCGATCAGGCGCTTGGAGATCACCAGCCCAAGGCCGGTGCCGCCAGGTTGGCGCGACAGCGAGTTGTCGGCCTGGCTGAAGGCCTGGAACAGGGTGCGCACGTCCGCCGGTGACAGGCCGATGCCGGTGTCCTGCACGCTGATGCGCAGTTGCGCGGTATCTTCGTGCTCGTCTTCGACCATGGCGCGCACGACGATCGTGCCTTCGCGGGTGAATTTGATGGCGTTGCTCACCAGGTTGGTGAGGATCTGCTTGAGCCGCAGCGGATCGCCAACCAGCGACAAAGGCGTGTCGCGGTACACCAGGCTGACCAGCTCCAGCTGCTTGGCGTGGGCCGCCGGGGCGAGGATGGTCAGGGTGTCCTGGATCAGGTCGCGCAGGTTGAAGGGGATGCTGTCGAGCACCAGCTTGCCGGCTTCGATCTTGGAGAAGTCGAGAATCTCGTTGATGATCCCCAGCAGGTTGTCGGCGGACTTTTCGATGGTGCCCAGATAGTCGAGCTGGCGAGGCGTGAGCTCGCTCTTTTGCAGCAGGTGGGTGAAGCCGAGGATGCCATTGAGCGGGGTGCGGATCTCGTGGCTCATGTTGGCGAGGAATTCGGATTTGATCCGGCTGGCCTCCAGGGCCTCCTTGCGCGCCATGTCCAGCTCGATGTTCTGGATCTCGATGGTCTCCAGGTTCTGGCGCACGTCCTCGGTGGCCTGGTCGATGCTGTGCTGCAGCTCTTCGTGGGCGTTGTGCAGGGTTTCGGCCATGCGGTTGATGCCGGCCGCCAGCTCGTCCAGCTCGACGCTGCCCATGGGCGGCAGGCGTTCTTCGAGATTGCCCTCCTTGAGCTGGGTGACCGCGTGCTTGATGCGCCCGATCGGGCCGTTGATCGCCCGGCTCATGCGCAATGCCAGCAGCACCGTGAGGCTCAGGCAGGCAAAGATCAGCAGCAGGCTGGTGAACAGGTTGCGATAGCCGCGCAGGAGCGTGCCGTCGTGGGACAGTTCGATTTCGACCCAGCCAAGCAAGCGCTCGGATTCATTGGGCACGGCTTCGGTGGCCAGGTCACGGTGATGGCCGAAAACCGGCATCAGGTAGCGCGTGGCGTCGTTGCCGGTGCGTTGCAGCAGTTGCGTACCGGTGCCGCCACTGGGCGGCTGGTTGAGCATGCTGGGGCCGGCATGGGCCAGGCGCGAACGGTCCGGGGCCAGGAAAGCCACGGCACGTACATCGGTCTGCTCCAAAGCCTCGGCGGCGATGCGCTCGAGCTGCGCTGGCGCTTCCTGGGCCAGGGCGGGGGCTGCGAGCGGTGCCAGTTGCTCGGCGATCATCTTGCCGCGTTGCAACAGTTGGGTGCGCAGTTCGTTCTGCTGCAACCAGGTGAAATAAATGCCCAGCACCAGCGCCATCAGCCCGGCGGGCAGTAGGGCCAGCAGCAGGACGCGGCTTCTGATTCCCAAACGATCGAGCACACCTGTCTCCTGTCATGTGCGTGCGGGCCGTCGCGAGTGGACGGGATCCCGCAGAACGTTACTCCGCACGCACCGGTAATGCACTTTGTTTGTGCGGGTTTTTTATGGCGCGCGGCGCTGGCAAGGGCATTGGTCGACACTCGGTTGCCAGAACGGCGTCCCTCGCCAATAATCGCGCAACTGAGAATTCATGGCAGATGCTAATGCATACCGTATCCATTCACGACTCAAGCATCCTCGCCATCGAGGACGATCCGGTGCTCGGCGCCTACCTGCACGAGGAGCTGCAGCGCGGCGGTTTCCGCGTGACCTGGTGCCGTAATGGCCTGGAAGGCTTGGAAACTGCTGGCCGCGAGGCCTTCGATGTGGTGTTGCTGGACATCCTGCTGCCAGGGCTCAACGGTCTGGACGCCCTGGCGCAACTGCGCCGACGCAGCGCCACGCCGGTCATCCTGATGTCGGCGCTGGGGGCCGAGGCGGACCGTATCAGCGGTTTCCAGCGCGGTGCCGACGACTACCTGCCCAAGCCCTTCAGCATGGCCGAGCTGCGCGTGCGCATCGAGGCGATCCTGCGCCGGGTCGCCCTGGAGCGCCGGCATCAAGCGCCGCGTGACGTCTTGCCGGGGCAACTGCATTTCGACGACCAGGCCTGCGACGTGACGCTCGACGGGCAGGCTGCGGGGCTCACGCCCAGCGAATACCGCCTGCTCGACACCCTCAATCGCAGCCAGGAGGAGGTGCTGAGCAAGCCCTTCCTTTACCAGCAGGTCCTGCAGCGTGGCTATTCGCGCCATGACCGCAGCCTGGACATGCATGTCAGCCAGATCCGTCGCAAGCTCAAGGGTATCGGTTATCACGAGCGCCAGGTGCGCACGGTATGGGGCAAGGGCTACGTGTTCTGTGCCGGCGAGGCAGACTGAGCATGCTCGGTCGTCGATCGCTGTTCTGGAAGCTGGCGGTGCTGCTGGTGGGCTTCTGCCTGCTGATGATCGGCCTGAGCTACACCTGGGGCCGGCATATGGAAACCCAGAACGCCTTCTTGTCCGAGCCTGCCCGGCAACTGTTGCGCGGTTATGCCGCCGAGGCCGAGCAGGCCTGGAACCAGGGCGGCCGCGAAGGCCTCGAGCGCTGGTTGCTGGACATGCGCCAGCGTGAATCGGGCTGGATCGCGGTGCTCGATGGCAACTTGCGACCGCTCGCCGGGGCTCGCTTGTCCACGGAGGAAATCCAGCGCCTGACCCGCCTGCGCGGCGTCGACTGGCCGATGAGCAGGCGCAGCGTCGATCAGCCCTGGCTGCGCTTGCCGTTCCCCCAGGCTCCCGAGCAGGGCATGCTGGTGATCGAGTTGCCCCAGCGCCTGACCCCCGGCCAGTACCGGTTGTTCTGGCGGATCATCACCAATGGTGTGATGCCGGGGCTGTTCACCCTGCTGCTGTGCGTGGGCCTCTACCGGATGCTGATCGTGCCGCTGAACCAGTTGCGCGAGCAGGCCAATGCCTGGCGTGCCGACCAGCTTTCGGCGCGGCTCGATTCGCGCACGATCGGTCGTGACGACGAGTTGGGCGAGCTGGCGCGTGCCTTCGACCAGATGGCCGAGCGCTTGCAGGGCACGGTGGCCCTGCAGCAGCAACTGTTGCGCGACTTGTCCCACGAGATGCGCACGCCACTGAGCCGCCTGCGTGTGGCCTGCGAGGGCGAAACCGACGTCGCGCGTCTGCGCGAACGCCTCGAACGGGAACTCGATTGCATGCAGCAACTGGTCGAGGACACCTTGCAACTGGCCTGGCAGGATGCCGAGCGTGCGCCGATGAACCTTGAGCCCATCCAGCTTCAGGCCCTGTGGGATCTGCTGGTGGAGAATGCCTGCTACGAAAGCGGCTGGGCAGCGCAGCGGTTGCAGTGCACGTTGCCGGCCAGCTGTTGGGTGGAGGGTAATCTCAACCACCTGGCCCAGGCGCTGGAGAACATGCTGCGCAATGCCATCCGCCACTCGCCGCACGATGGGGTGGTGCGCCTGAGTGGCCAGCGCGAGGGCAATCACTGGCAGTTGTTCCTGGAAGATGAAGGCGGCGGGGTGGATGCCGACGATCTGGAAAGGATCTTCGCGCCGTTTTCCCGGCTCGACGGCTCGCGCCCCGGGGATGGAGGCTTTGGGCTGGGGCTGAGTATCGCCCGCAGTGCGATCCAGCGTCAGGGCGGCAGGCTGTGGGCCGAGAATGGGCAACGGGGATTGCGGCTGTGCATGCGCCTGCCTTGTGTCGACACCGAGGGCTTGGCAGGTAAGCCTGCTGCTGAAAAGGCTTTCACTGTTCTTGCGAGCGCGAGTTTGCCCGCGCAGGGTTCGTCACCCATATAACTACCTGCTATATCTCCCAGCAATTGCGTGATATGGCGGCGCGTCCTTTGCCGGTATGATAGGCGCCCCTGCCGTCCTGATTGCGAAACACGCCCATGACCTTGCAGTACCCAACCATCGCCGATTGCGTCGGCAACACCCCTCTGGTCCGCCTGCAGCGTATCGCCGGGCAGACCAGCAATACCCTCCTGCTCAAGCTCGAAGGCAACAACCCGGCCGGCTCGGTCAAGGACCGTCCGGCGTTGTCGATGATCACCCGCGCCGAACTGCGCAACCAGATCAAGCCTGGCGACACCCTGATCGAGGCGACCTCCGGCAACACCGGCATCGCCCTGGCCATGGCGGCGGCGATCAAGGGTTACAAGATGATCCTGATCATGCCCGACAACTCCACGGCCGAGCGCAAGGCGGCGATGACCGCCTATGGCGCCGAGCTGATCCTGGTGACCAAGGAAGAAGGCATGGAAGGGGCGCGCGATCTGGCCGAAAAGCTGCAGGCCGAAGGTCGCGGCCTGGTGCTCGACCAGTTCGCCAACGGCGACAACCCGATTGCCCACTACACCAGCACAGGTCCCGAGATCTGGCAGCAGACCCAGGGCAGCATCACCCACTTCGTCAGTTCCATGGGCACCACCGGCACCATCATGGGCTGCTCGCAGTACCTCAAGGAACAGAACCCGGCGGTGCAGATCGTCGGCCTGCAACCGATGGAAGGCTCGGCCATTCCCGGTATCCGCCGCTGGCCGGAGGAATACCTGCCGAAGATCTTCGACGCCACCCGCGTCGATCGCGTGGTGGACATGTCCCAGCAGGAAGCCGAAGACACCACCCGTCGCCTTGCACGCGAAGAGGGCATTTTCTGCGGTGTGTCCTCCGGCGGTGCGGTCGCGGCGATGCTGCGTCTGTCCCGTGAAGTGGAAAATGCCGTGATGGTCGCGATCATCTGCGACCGCGGCGACCGTTATCTCTCCACCGGCCTGTTCGACGCGACCTGATGTCCAGAAAGAAAAGCAACAGCAGCGGCCTGCGCTTCCAGCCAGCCGGCGGCGACCGCACCCCACAGGTGCCGGTGGGCAAGAAACAACGCCTGGACATCGAACGTCTGGCCGGTGACGGACGCGGCATCGCCTTTGTCGAGGGGCGCACCTGGTTCGTCAGTGGTGCCCTGGCGGGTGAGGCGGTCGAGGCGCGGGTGCTCAATGCCCGCGGCAAGATCGTCGAAGCACGTCTTGAGCGCGTGCTGCAGGCCAGCCCCGAGCGGCGCGAGGCGCCGTGCCGGCATTACGCCCGCTGCGGCGGTTGCAACCTTCAGCACCTGCCCCACGAAGGCCAGCTGGCGCTCAAGCAGCGCCTGCTCGCCGAGCAGTTGCAGCGCGTAGCCGGTGTGCAGCCTGATGAGTGGGCCGCACCGCTGGCCGGGCCGGAATTCGGCTACCGCCGTCGCGCGCGCATCGCCGTGCGTTGGGATGTGAAGGCGCGCGAGCTGCAGGTCGGTTTTCGCGCCGAAGCCAGCCAGGACATCATCGCCATCGACGATTGCCCGGTGCTGGTACAACCCTTGCAAACCATCCTGCGACATTTGCCGACCGTGCTGCGCAGCTTGAGCAGGCCTCAGGCGCTGGGGCATGTGGAATTGTTCAGCGGCACCGCCGAGGCCGTGCTGGTACGCCATGTAGCGCCGCTGGCCGATGACGACCTGGCGCGCCTGCAGGCGTTCTGCGAGCAGGCGGGTGCGCAACTGTGGCTGCAGGGCGAGGGTGAGCCGGCGCCACATGATGGCGCCGCGACACTTGGGTTTGACCTGGCCCCTTGGGGGCTGGAGCTGGCGTGGCGACCCGGCGACTTCGTGCAGGTCAATGCCCAGGTCAACACCTTGATGATCCAACAGGCGCTGGCGTGGCTTGCGCCGCAACCGGACGAACGGGTACTGGACCTGTTCTGTGGCCTGGGCAATTTTGCCCTGCCGCTGGCTCGCCAGGCCCGTGAAGTGGTGGCGGTGGAAGGTGTGCAGGCGATGGTCGATCGGGCCGCCGCCAACGCCGCGAGCAACAATGTGCATAACGCACGGTTTTTTCAGGCCGATTTATCGCAGTCTTTGGCAGGTGCCGAATGGGCCGCCGAGGGCTTTTCTGCGGTACTCTTGGACCCACCGCGCGACGGTGCCTACGAGGTGGTGCAAAGCATCGCACGCCTCAAGGCCAGGCGGTTGGTCTATGTATCGTGCAACCCCGCCACGCTGGCGCGAGACGCGCAGGTGCTGGTCGGCCAGGGGTACCGGTTAAAAAGGGCCGGGATTCTCGACATGTTTCCTCAGACGGCGCATGTCGAGGCCATGGCGTTATTCGAAGTGGGCCAGTAACGGCTGGCCCCTTGGTGCGGCTTCCACGGACGGGAAGCGGCACGGTTGATTGCCAGTGCACCCGCGAGGTGCGCTGTATGGAAAGGTAAACGAAACATGGTACAGGTGAGAGTGCACCAGCCGGTCAACACCGACGGCAGTATCAATCTCGAAGCATGGCTGGATCATGTGGTGAGCGTCGATTCGGCGCTGGATCGCACGGCGCTCAAGGAGGCCTGCGATTTCGCCCAGGAAGTCGAGAAGAAGGGCAACCCGGCCAAGCATTCCTGGGCCGACGGGACGTCGAGCTTCCAGGCGGGGCTCGAGATCGCTGAAATTCTCGCAGACCTCAAGCTCGACCAGGACTCGCTGGTCGCTGCCGTGATCTATCGCTCGGTCCGCGAAGGCAAGGTCACCCTGGCCGAGGTCGGCCAGCGTTTCGGCCCGGTGGTCTCCAAGCTGATCGACGGCGTGCTGCGCATGGCCGCCATCAGCGCCAGCCTCAGCCCGCGCCAGTCGCTGGTGCTGGGCTCGCAGGCGCAGGTCGAGAACTTGCGCAAGATGCTCGTGGCCATGGTCGACGACGTACGCGTCGCCCTGATCAAGCTGGCCGAGCGGACCTGCGCGATCCGCGCGGTGAAGGCCGCCGATGACGAAAAACGCCTGCGTGTGGCGCGCGAAGTGTTCGACATTTACGCACCGCTCGCTCATCGCCTGGGCATCGGCCATATCAAGTGGGAGCTGGAAGACCTGTCGTTCCGCTACCTGGAGCCCGACCAGTACAAGCAGATCGCCAAGCTCCTGCACGAGCGGCGGCTGGACCGCGAGCGCTTCATCAGCGATGTGATGAACCAGTTGCAGAACGAGCTGCTGGCCACCGGCGTCAAGGCCGACATCAGCGGCCGGGCGAAACACATCTATTCGATCTGGCGCAAGATGCAGCGCAAGGGCCTGGAGTTCAGCCAGATCTACGACGTGCGTGCGGTGCGCGTGCTGGTACCGGAAATCCGCGACTGCTATACCGCGCTGGGTATCGTCCACACCTTGTGGCGCCACATTCCCAAGGAGTTCGACGACTACGTCGCCAACCCCAAGGAAAACGGCTACCGCTCGCTGCACACCGCGGTGATCGGCCCCGAGGGCAAGGTGCTCGAGGTGCAGATCCGTACCCACGGCATGCACGAGGAGGCCGAGCTTGGTGTCTGCGCGCACTGGAAGTACAAGGGCACCGACGTCAAGTCCAGCTCCAACCACTACGAAGAGAAAATCTCCTGGTTGCGCCAGGTGCTGGAGTGGCACGAGGAACTGGGCGACATCGGCGGCCTGGCCGAACAGCTGCGGGTCGACATCGAGCCGGACCGGGTCTACGTGTTCACCCCTGATGGCCACGCCATCGACCTGCCCAAGGGCGCCACGCCGCTGGACTTCGCCTACCGCGTGCACACCGAGATCGGCCACAACTGCCGTGGCGCCAAGATCAACGGGCGCATCGTACCGCTGAACTACAGCCTGCAGACCGGCGAGCAGGTGGAGATCATCACCAGCAAGCAGGGCAACCCGAGCCGCGACTGGCTGAACTCCAACCTCGGCTACGTCACCACCTCGCGTGCGCGGGCCAAGATCGTCCACTGGTTCAAGCTGCAGGCGCGCGACCAGAACGTCGCTGCCGGCAAGACCCTCATCGAGCGCGAACTCAGCCGCCTGGGCCTGCCGCAGGTGGACTTCGAGCGCCTGGCGGAAAAGGCCAACGTCAAGACCGCCGAGGACATGTTCGCTGCGCTGGGGGCCGGTGATCTGCGCCTGGCGCACATGGTCAACGCCGCCCAGCAGTTGCTGGAGCCGGAGCGTATCGAGCCGGTCGAGCTGGTGCCGCGCCCGGCGCGCGGGACTCGATCGGGCAAGCGCAACGACATCCAGATCCAGGGCGTAGGCAACCTGCTCACGCAGATGGCCGGTTGCTGCCAGCCGCTGCCGGGCGACGCCATCGTCGGCTACATCACCCAGGGCCGCGGCGTGAGCATTCACCGCCAGGACTGCGCCTCGGTGCTGCAGTTGGCGGGTAAGGAGCCGGAGCGCATGATCCAGGTGAGCTGGGGGCCGATTCCGGTGCAGACCTACCCGGTCGATATCGTCATCCGCGCCTACGACCGCCCGGGCTTGCTGCGCGACGTTTCGCAGGTGCTGCTCAACGAGAAGATCAACGTGCTGGCGGTCAATACCCGCTCGAACAAGGAAGACAACACCGCGCTGATGTCGCTGACCATCGAGATTCCAGGCCTGGATGCGCTGGGGCGCTTGCTCGGGCGGATCTCGCAGTTGCCGAACATCATCGAGACGCGGCGTAATCGTACGCCTTGAGACTGCGTCGCCCCCATCGCGGGCAAGCCCGCTCCTACAGGTGCAGCGTGATCCCTGTAGGAGCGGGCTTGCCCGCGATGAAGGCACTGCCGAAGGACCTGTAATGACCTACACCCTAGACGACCTGCTCCACCTCATGGCCCGCCTGCGCGATCCGCAATACGGCTGCCCCTGGGATCTCGAGCAGGACTACACCAGCATCGTCAAGCACACCATCGAGGAAGCCTACGAGGTGGCCGACGCCATCGAGCAGGGCGATTTCGCGCAGTTGCAGGGCGAACTCGGCGACCTGCTGTTCCAGGTGGTCTACTACAGCCAGCTGGCGCGGGAGGAGGGGCGTTTCGAGTTTGCCGGCGTGGTTGATTCGATCACCCGCAAGCTGATCCGCCGCCATCCGCACGTGTTCCCCACCGGTGACCTCTACGCCGCACCCGACATCCCGCGCTTGAGCGAGGCGCAGGTCAAGTCGCGCTGGGAAGAGATCAAGGCCGAGGAGCGCGCCGAGAAGAGCACCCCCGAACAGCTCTCGCTGCTCGACGATGTTCCCGGCGCCTTGCCGGCGCTGTCGCGTGCGACCAAACTGCAGAAGCGCGCGGCCACCGTCGGTTTCGACTGGCCCGAGGCGTTGCCGGTGCTGGACAAGGTCCGCGAGGAGCTCGACGAGGTATTGCAGGCCATGGCCGATGGCGATGACCAGGCACTGGAAGACGAAGTGGGCGACCTGCTGTTCGCCGCTGTGAACCTGGCCCGTCATCTCAAGCAGGATCCGGAAAACGCCCTGCGCCGCGCCAACCGTAAATTCGAACGACGTTTCCGCTTCATCGAGCAGGCATTGCGCGACACTGGCCGACCGATCGAAGATTGTAACCTTGACGAGTTGGATGCCCTCTGGGGCGAAGCCAAACGTCAGGAAAAGAACCTGCCCAGCTGCGGCTGAGCCGATGCATAAGTGAGTGAACACCGATGAGCCTTTCCCTTCGCGATCAATTGCTCAAGGCCGGTCTGGTCAACCAGAAGCAGGTCTCCCAGACCAACAAGGCCGAGAAGAAACAGAAACGCCTGGAACACAAGGGCCAGGTCGAGGTGGACGACAGCCAGCAGCGCCTGGCCAAGGAAGCCATGGCCGACAAGGCCAAAAAGGACCAGGAACTGAACCGCCAGGTGCAGGAGAAGGCCGAGCAGAAGGCCCGTGCCGCACAGGTCAAGCAATTGATCGAGGCGACCCGCTTGCCCAAGCTGACCACCGAGGACTACTACAACTTCGTCGACGACAAGAAGGTCAAGCGCATCGCCGTCAACGCCCTGATGCGCAGCAAGCTGAGCAACGGTTCGCTGGCGATCGTCGCCCATGGCGGCGGCTACGAAGTGATCCCGCGCGAGGCAGCGGTGAAGATCCAGGAACGCGATCCCAAGCGCATCCTGCTGCTCAACACCCATGTCGAGGAGGCCGATGAAGACGATCCATATGCGGCCTACAAGATCCCTGACGATCTGATGTGGTAAATGACGAAAACCCCGCTCAGGCGGGGTTTTTCGTGGGGGAGATCTTATTGTGTGCCGCGTTGGCTCTCGAGGGTCTCGAGCTCCTGGCGGTACTGGTGGGCTTCATGCTCGTTGTGGAACATGCCGACCAGTTGGCCCTGCTGGTGTACGTCCCAGATCCGCACGCCAGCGGCCAGGCCTTCGTGGGACATTCTCGATTCGTCGCGTTCGGTTACTTGGACAGTCATCGGTAAACTCCACTTCTGTTGGTCTGCGACACTGTGTCGCACACCTTCTTTATAGAGTTTGTTAGCAGGCTAAGTAAATAAAACGACGATGAAACTATGTTCATGAAACGCGCTGCGCTTGCTTCTGCAAGCCAAAACAAAGCCCCGCACTAGGCGGGGCTCGGGCTACAGCAGGTTACAGCGCAGGGAACGGATCAGTTGCCTTTCACCGTCCTGCCATCGACCGTACCATCCTGCAGCACGATCACGTATTCCTTGCCATCGGTCTCGACCTGGCGCAGTTGCACCAGCAGGTAGTCCCAGTCCTTGGCGAACCACAGCTCGGTGATGCGCTTGCTCTGGCTTGGGTCGCGCACGCGCTCGACCTTCACCGCATCGACCTGGCCGGTCTTGGTGGCAACCTTCTCGGTGCCCAGCACGCGGAAGTCGTAGGTGTCGATCTCGTCACCGTCGACCACCTGGTACGTCATGCTCTTCTTGCCCGCCGCCACGTCATGTTGCAGGGCCAGTTGATAGGACGACTTGTCCAGCACCCCACGGTTGAGCGGCAGGCTGATCGCATCGCCACGGTCACTACCGGTGACTTTCTTGCTGTTCCAGTCGAAGTCCAGGTCGACCTTCTTCGCCTTGCCCAGGCCACCGCGCTCGAAGTGATACTTCTGCGGCAGCAGGGTGTCGTTGTCCATGCGCACCGTGCTCTGTTCGGTCAGGCTGGCGATCATCATGGAGGCTTTGAAGTTGAGGTCCCAGGTACCGTTGGCGTTCTTGACCAGGCTGCGTTCGGCGGTGCCGCTCATGGGCAGCTGTTTCCAGTCGGCGGTGTAGCTGGCCGAGAAAGGCTTCAGATCAGCTGCCTGGAGGGGCAGGGCGAGCACGGCGAGAGCCAATAGCAGGGCGCGACGCATATATTCTCCTAGGGTCGAATCAAGTGACCGCTGGCCGCCAGCGGCTGGCCATCCAGTAATGCACCTTGTTCGCCCAGGCGCAAGCGTCCTTCGGCGAACCAGCGCACCGCCAGCGGGTAGATCTGGTGTTCCTGTTGGTGGACCCGTTGTGCCAGGCTCTGCGCATCGTCGCCTGGCGCGACCGCTACCACAGCCTGTACGACCAAGGGCCCGCCGTCGAGTTCCTCGGTGACGAAATGAACACTGCAGCCATGCTCGGCGTCACCGGCGTCCAGGGCCCGCTGGTGAGTGTGCAGCCCTTTGTACTTGGGCAACAGCGACGGGTGGATGTTGAGCAGGCGCCCCTGGTAGTGGCGCACGAAGGCGCCACTGAGGATGCGCATGAAGCCGGCCAGCACCACCAGGTCGGGGGCGAAGCCATCGATCAGTTGCATCAGCGCCGCGTCGAATGCTTCGCGCCCGTCGAAACCACCGTGCTCGAGCACGGCGGTGTCGATCCCGGCGGCTTTGGCCCGTTGCAGGCCAAAGGCGTCGGGGCGGTTGGAAATCACCGCGCGGATCCGCGCGCTACCGTGTTCGGCGTGGATGCTGTCGATCAGGGCTTGCAGGTTGCTGCCGGAGCCCGACAGCAGTACTACGACATTGCAGGTCTTGCTCGGCATCAGTGTGCCTTGAGGTTCTGCAGCTCGACCTGGGCAGCGCCTTCGGCGGCTACGTCGATGCGGCCGATCACCCAAGGCTGCTCACCGGCCTGGCGCAGGACGTTCAGGGCGTTGTCGACCTGGTCCTGGGCCACGCAGATGACCATGCCTACGCCGCAGTTCAGTACGCGGTGCATTTCGTGCTCGTCGACGTTGCCTTTCTGTTGCAGGAAGTCGAACACCGCCGGACGCTGCCAGCTGGCCACGTCGACCACGGCCTGGGCGCCTTTTGGCAGGACGCGCGGGATGTTGTCCAGCAGGCCGCCACCGGTGATGTGGGCCATGGCCTTGACCGCGCCGGTCTTCTTGATCAGCTCCAGCAGCGGCTTGACGTAGATGCGGGTCGGCGCCATCAGCAGGTCGGTCAGCGGCTGGCCGTCGAGCTGGGTGTTCTCGATGTCGGTGCCGGACACTTCGAGGATCTTGCGGATCAGCGAGTAGCCGTTGGAGTGCGGACCGGAGGAGGGCAGGGCGATCAGGGCGTCGCCGGTGACCACTTTCGAGCCATCGATGATTTCCGACTTCTCCACCACGCCGACGCAGAAACCGGCCAGGTCGTAGTCTTCGCCTTCGTACATGCCTGGCATCTCGGCGGTCTCACCACCGACCAGCGAGCAACCGGCCAGTTCGCAACCGGCGCCGATGCCGGTGACCACGGTGGCGGCCACGTCGACATTCAGCTTGCCGGTGGCGTAGTAGTCGAGGAAGAACAGAGGCTCGGCGCCGCAGACCACCAGGTCGTTGACGCACATGGCGACCAGGTCCTGGCCGATGCTGTCGTGCTTGTTCAGGTTCAGCGCCAGGCGCAGCTTGGTGCCGACGCCGTCGGTGCCGGAGACCAGCACCGGCTGCTTGTAGCCGGCCGGGATCTCGCAGAGGGCGCCGAAGCCGCCCAGGCCACCCATGACTTCAGGGCGTGCGGTGCGCTTGGCGACGCCCTTGATGCGTTCGACCAGTGCTTCGCCGGCGTCGATGTCTACACCGGCGTCTTTGTAGCTCAGGGAGGGTTGCTTGCTCATTGATCCAGGCCTTTAAGGGGGAGGGATTCAGGAAAACGACCAGCGCGGCCAAGGCCGGCTCGGGAGGCGGCGGCTGCCTGTACGTGACTGGTCTGCGAAGGCGCGCGATTTTATCAGGGTTGCCCGGCAGCGGCCATCCTCCATTGAACGGCAAGTGGCGAGCGGTAGGCTATAAGAGAAGACAGACAGCACCGGCGCGCGCTTTTGCTTGCCGCTGACAGCGTGCAGCTTGTAGCTTCTGCCCTGAAAGTCATCTGGACAGGAATCCTTCATGCGTTTTCTCAATTACCTGGCAGTGGTTTGCGTAGGGCTGATCGGTGCAACGGCACAGGCCGAGACCGTATCGGGCCTTTACCAGGTCCGCGAGCCTGTCGATGGGCAGGGCAGCGAGGCGCGGACCCAGGCCACCGCCAAGGCACTCGACACCCTGGTGCTGCGCCTGACCGGCGATGCCAAGGCGACGCAGAACCCGGCGGTGGTCGCCCTGCGCAAGGATCCGCAACAGATCATCAATCAGGTTGGCAGCGACGCCGGCCCACCTGAAGCGGTGGTGGTGGAATTCGACCCCGGCAGCACCGAGCGCGCCCTGCGCCAGGGCGGCCTGGCCCTGTGGGGCAGCAACCGGCCGTCGATTCTTGGCTGGTGGCTGTACGACAGTGTCGAGGGCAGCAGCCTGGTCGGAGATGGCCAGAGCAGCGCCGAGCCGCTGCGTCGCGCAGCCCAGCACCGTGGCCTGCCGCTGCGCCTGCCGCTGGCTGACCTGCAGGAACAACTGGTGGCCAATGCCAAGCAGCTCGAAGGCAACGACCCGGCGCCGCTGCGTGAGGCGTCCGAGCGCTATGGCGCCGATGCCCTGCTGGCTGTGCACGCCCACGAAGCCGACGGCAAGTGGCAAGGCAAATGGCAACTGTGGCTGGGCGAGCAGCGCGAGCAGGGCACGGCAGAGGGGGCCGACCAGGCCGCGCTGGCCGATGCGGTGATGCTGGCGATCAGCACACGCCTGGCACCCCGTTACGTCACCCGCCCGGGCGCGAGCAGCGACCTGCAGGTCCAGGTGCAGGGCATGAACCTGCAGCGCTACGCCGAACTGCTGCGTGTGCTCGAGCCCTATGGCCCGCGGCTGCAGATGGCCGACGGCGACACCCTGACCTATACGGTCACCGGCAATCGTGAACAACTGCGCGCTCAACTGGGGCTGGCGCATCTGCAGGAGGTGCCCGTCGAACCGGCGCCTGCCGCCGCTCCCGCTCCCCTAGCAGAGGCAGCGCCTGGCCAGGCGGTCGCTCCGCAGGCGGCTGCGCCAAAGCCGTTCGATGGCCTGCGTTTTCGCTGGTAAGGAGCCGCGCACATGACTGATGTACGCCGTTGGGTATGGTTGGGCATAGCCCTGCTGATCGCCGTCCTGCTGTACCTGCTGCACAACATCCTCTCGCCGTTCCTGGTGGGCATCCTGCTGGCGTACCTGGCCGATCCGCTGGTCGATCGCCTGGAGCGCCTGGGCCTGTCGCGCACCTGGGGCGTGGTGGTGGTGTTCAGCCTGTTCACGCTGGTGTTCCTCGCCTTGCTGCTGGTACTGGTGCCGATGCTGGCCAAGCAGTTGCTGCGCCTGTACGAGCTGGCGCCGCAGATGCTCGACTGGCTGCAGCATGTGGCCCTGCCGTGGGTGCAGAGCCGCCTGGGCCTGGCCGATGGCTTCTGGAAGTTCGACAAGATCAAGGCTGCCATCGGCGCGCACATGGGCCAGACCACCGACATCGTCGGCATCGTCCTGTCCCAGGCCACCGCCTCGAGCCTGGCGCTGATCGCCTGGCTGGCCAACCTGGTGCTGATCCCGGTGGTGGGCTTCTACCTGCTGCGTGACTGGGACCTGATGATGGCCAAGCTGCGCAGCCTGCTGCCACGCCAGCGTGAAGACCAGGTGGTGGGGCTGGCGGGTGAGTGCCATGAGGTGCTGGGGGCGTTCGTGCGCGGCCAGCTGCTGGTGATGCTGGCGCTGGGCGTGATCTACGCGGTCGGGCTGTCGCTGATCGGCCTCGAGCTGGGGCTGCTGATCGGCCTGCTGGCGGGGTTGGCGGCCATCGTGCCGTACATGGGCTTCATCGTCGGCATCGGTGCAGCGCTGATCGCCGGGTTGTTCCAGTTCGGCGGCGACCTGTACCCGATGCTGGGCATCGTCGCGGTGTTCATGATCGGTCAGGCCCTCGAGGGCATGGTGCTGACGCCGCTGCTGGTGGGCGACCGCATTGGCCTTCACCCGGTGGCGGTGATCTTCGCCATCCTGGCCGGCGGCGAGCTGTTCGGCTTCACCGGCGTGCTGCTGGCGCTGCCGGTGGCGGCGGTGATCATGGTGCTGCTGCGCCATGTGCATGACCTGTATAAAGAGTCGGATATGTACGCCGGGGATATCGATCCCGAGCTTTGAACCTCCCAATCGCCCGGCCCCGGGGCGGGGCGAGCCCCTGGGACAACCCGCCACCTTGACGTTCCCGCCGCCAATTTGTTTGTGCTGGCGTTTCGGTTACAATCCGCAATCGTTTCAGCCGACCCAGGTCAATCAGACCAATGGCTGAAGCGTGTAAGGGTTCTCTGGCTGCTGAACAATGATCACAAAAAGCCTGCGCTGAAGAACAAGAAACACCTGGGCCAGCCACAGGCCCCCCTCCGTTCTACTGACTGGAAGTGATCAATGTTCAAAAAAGCTGGCAAGACCTTGCTGGGTCTGGCTGTCGCGGCGAGCTTCATGCAAGCGCACGCCGACGACGCCAAGAAAGTCGATGTGCTCCTGATTGGCGGCGGCATCATGAGTTCGACCCTGGGCGTATGGCTCAGCGAACTGGAGCCGAGCTGGTCGATGGAAATGGTCGAGCGCCTGGACGGCGTCGCCGAGGAAAGCTCCAACGGCTGGAACAACGCCGGTACCGGCCACTCCGCGCTGGCTGAGCTGAACTACACCCCGATGGACAAGGACGGCAAGGTCAACATCTCCAAGGCGATCGAGATCAACGAAGCCTTCCAGGTGTCGCGCCAGTTCTGGTCCTGGCAGGTTCGCCAGGGCGTGCTGAAGAACCCGAAATCGTTCATCAACACCACCCCGCACATGAGCTTCGTCTGGGGCGACGACAACATCGCCTTCCTGAAGAAGCGTTACGAAGCACTGCAGGCGAGCCCGCTGTTCCGCCCGATGCAGTTCTCCGAAGACCACGCGCAGATCGCCAAGTGGGTCCCGCTGATGATGGAAGGGCGTGACCCGAACCAGAAGCTGGCCGTGACCTGGACGCCGATCGGCACCGACGTCAACTTCGGCGAGATCACCCGCCAGTTCGTCGGCCACCTGCAGACCCGCGACAACTTCAAGCTGAAGCTGTCCAGCGAAGTGCAGGACATCACCCGTAACAAGGACGGCTCCTGGCACGTCGAGTACAAGAACCTGAAGGATGGCAGCACCTCTGCCACCGACGCCAAGTTCCTGTTCATCGGTGCCGGCGGCGGCGCCCTGAAGCTGCTGCAGAAGTCGGGCATTCCTGAAGCCAAGGAATACGCAGGCTTCCCGGTGGGCGGCTCGTTCCTGGTGACCGAGAACCCGACCGTTGCCATGCAGCACATGGCCAAGGCCTACGGCATCGCCTCGACCGGCGCGCCACCCATGTCGGTTCCGCACCTGGACACCCGCGTGCTGGACGGCAAGCGCGTGATCCTGTTCGGGCCATTCGCCACCTTCTCGACCAAGTTCCTGAAGAACGGCTCGTACCTGGACCTGCTGAGCAGCACCACCCTGCACAACGTCTGGCCGATGACCAAAGTGGGCATCGAGCAGTACCCGCTGGTCGAGTACCTCGCTGGCCAGGTGATGCTGTCGGATGACGACCGCTTCGAAGCCCTGCGCACCTACTTCCCGAACGCCAAGAAAGAAGACTGGCGCCTGTGGCAGGCCGGTCAGCGCGTGCAGATCATCAAGCGTGACGAAGAGAAGGGCGGCGTGCTGAAGCTGGGCACCGAAGTCGTGGCGTCCCAGGACCGTACCATCGCCGGTCTGCTGGGTGCTTCGCCAGGCGCCTCGACTGCTGCGCCGATCATGCTCAACGTGCTGGAAACCGTGTTCAAGGAGAAGGTCGCTACGCCTGAGTGGCAGGCCCGCATCCGCGAAATCGTGCCGAGCTACGGTACCAAGCTGAACGATTCCGCTGCTGCCGTGCAGAAAGAGTGGAACTACACCGCTGAAGTGCTGCAACTGGAGAAGCCGCCGGTCATCGACCAGAGCGTCGGGACCAGCACCGGTGTCGAGTCGACCGCACCTGCCGAGAGCAAGGCTGCCAACGACATGGCGCTGTAAGCTGCCTGAGGAAATGGCCTGTCGCCTGACAGGCCGTTGCCTGAAAAGCCACGAGAATCGCCGCAGGCGGGCTCGTGGCTTTTTTGTGCCTGGTTACAGTGCTTTGTGGCGGCGAGTCCCTGTGGGAGCGGGGCTTGCCCGCGAACACCGGCGAAGCCGGTGCCATTCACCGCGGCGTTCTTTTCGCGGGCAAGCCCGCTCCCACAAAAGCAGCGCAGGCCCCTGTGGGAGCGCAATCAGTGGCTCAATGATCCACGTGCAACTTGTCGTCCAGGCGGTTGCTCGACGAGCCATTCTTCTGCGGCGTCTCGTCGAAATGCTTCCATTCGGCCTCCTGGAAGCGGAACAGGCTGTCATCCTCCGGCGCCTCGCGGTCGCCGTAATGGTGGATCGAGTAGTGGGCATACTCGACCTTGTCCGCCCAGTCGCCCTGCAACAATCCATCGGCCGCCAGGTCCCGGTACCAGTCGTTTTCCTTCTCGCTGGCCTTCTGCCGTTTGTTGTGGTCGACGAAGTAACCGATGATCCCGCCGATCACCCCCAGCACCACGCCCACCAGGAAGAACGGCCCGGTCAGCGCTGCGGCCGTGCCTGCACCGAACAGGCTGGCAGCACCGAGTACACCGGCCGAGGCACCGAAGGCACCGCCGGCGATCTGCAGGCCACCGGAGGCCTTGGCCAGCGGATCGCCATCCTTGATCGCGTTCTTGATGGTGAAAGCCCCCAGGACGATGTCGGCGAAACCACCGGCAAGGTCGGTGGCCGGACCCAGTACCTTGATGACCGACCCCGCAATCTTCGCCGCCTTGCCCGGTGGTAGCTTGACCGTGCCGGAGGCTGATACGGCGTCCTCCAGGCGCTGGGTAATGCCGCCATAGGCGTTCTTGGCGGCGTTGGCGTTGCCCGCGCCGTCACCGAGCACGTCGGAAAAGTCCCCGAGCTTGCTGCCGGGCAGGGTGTCGAGCGCTTCGGCGATCTTGGCCTTGGTGCTGGCAGGCAGCTCGCTGAGCTTGAATTCGAACTTCGGCTCCTGGATCCCGCCCTTGCCCCAGATCTCCGGCAGGGTCTTGTCCAGGCCGAGGAAATCGACCAACCCGCTCTTGCCGACCAGCCCGCCGATGGCATCGCCGACCTTGGCGAAGTGGCTGCCGGCGCCGGCAAAACTGACGAAGTCCTTGGCGATCGACAGGCGTTGCTGCCAGGTCTCGCCCAGCTTGCCGCCCTGGCCGACCAGTTGATAGATGCCCGAGAACAGGTTCACCCCGGCACCCAGCGTGCCGAGGATGCCCTTGCTGTTGAGGGCGCTGAACACCTCGCCGAGGGTGCCGCGGTCGGCAATCGGCACATAGGGCTTGGACAGCACGGTCTTCAGGTCGGCCTCGCTGATGCTGCCCTTGGCCATGTCGATCTGCGACAGCTCTTCGAGCACCTTGGTGACCACCGAGGACTTCTGCTTGCCCTGCAGTCCCTCTTCGAGAAACTTCTCGATGACCTCCTGGGTGCGCCGCGGCATGTCCAGCAGCGAGCCCTTGAGCACACTCTTGAGCAAGCCGAACAGGTCCTTGGTGGCCAGCTCCTTGTTCTCGTCGGAAATCTTGCTCGGGTCGCCGACCAGGTCATTGAGGTCGCTGGTCAGGCCGTCGGCCTGGATCGACTGGGCCGCCTTGGTCGCCGCCTCCGGGTCGAACAGCGACAGCGCCGACAAGGTGCTGTTGAGGTCTTCCTTGGCCTCGTGGTCCTTGCCCTGCTTCTGCAGGTCCTTGAGGTAGGCGATGTAGTCGGGGTTGTTGGTCAGGTCGAGCAGCTTCTGCTTGACCTCGTCCTTGTTGGGGATGCGGTTGAGCGCATCGTCCATCTTCGACTTGTAGTCCTTCTGGATGGTCTCGTCGGCGAACAGGGTGCTGATCTGCTCCTTGAGCTTGCCGCCGTCGATGATGTCGTGCATGTCGGCGGAGGTGAGCTCGGTCTGCTCCTTGTCGAACACCCGCCATGTGCCGCCGAAGGCGCCGGGCTCTTCCTCGTAGCCGGTGATGCCGCGGCCGTTCTGGTAGGCGGCCTGCGCTTCGAGGGCGCGGACCAGCTTGGCGCGCGGGTCGTCCTTGGCGATCGAGCCGTCCTGCACGCCCTTGCGGTAGCTGTCGAGCAACTCTTTGGTAGCCAACTCGCCCACGGTCAGTTCGGGCGAGGACGCATCCTTCTCATCGGCCTTGACCCCGGTCTTGAGATTGAGCGCATCGAGCTCTTCGCGCGGTGGCAGGTTGTACTTGCTGCGGGTCTCATCGACCTCGCCCTTGGTCCAACCTTCCCACTTGCCGACCACTTCGTCGTATAGCTGAGGGCTCAGCTCCTTGGAGACGATGAACTTGCCCTCGTCGGTCTCGAAGCGGATCAGGCCATCGCCCAGCTCGTCCGGCGAGCCGAAGGACATGTCCTTGTTCTTGAGAAAATCGTTGGGGCCGGCGAGCTTGTAGCCCTCCTTCTCGCTGTCGTGGATCTTGCCCCAGGTGTCGTTGGCGGTCGCCACCTGCTTGAACAGCTCCGGCGAGATGTCGCGCGAGACCACGACCTTGGTGCCGTCGTGGGTTTCGTAGGTGAGGACATTGTCTTCCTGGCCGGTGGTCCAGCCGAAGCCCTTGTAGTCGTTCAGGCCCGGGGCCTGGGTGTTGGCATCGGCCAGCACGGCACCGTTGTCCAGTGCGGTGCGGATGTCGCCAGCCTTGGCCGGGTCGCTGTAGACCTCGTGCAGGCCGGCCAGGTAATCGAACAGCTTGGGGTTGTCGTCGCGGGCGACCACCACTTTCTCGCCATTGTGTTCGTAGCGGATAAGGTCCGGGCCGACCTCGTCGCGGGCACCGATGGCCGTGCCGTCGAAGGGCGGCCAGACTTCATTGTCGGTGGCGCGCCGGTAGCCGTCGGCTTCGCTGGCCTGCAGGCCCGAGAGGCTGTCATAGGCACTGGCGGCGGCCTTGTACAGCTCGGGATTGTCGCGCTCGGACACCACGTACTTGCTGCCATCCTGGGGCTCATAGCGGATCACGCCTGGCCCGACTTCCTCGGCCGGGCCCACGGCGCGGAAGTCGCCAAGCGTGCCGGGTACCTGCTGGTCGGCGCCGGCCCATTGGTAGCCATCGGCGATACTGCTGTTGATGCCCGAGAGTGCCTTGTAGTCCTGCGAGACCTGTTTGAACAGGTCCGGGTTGTCCTGCTCGGCGACGATGTAGGCCTTGCCGTCCGCGGTCTGGTAGCGGATCAGCCCGGGGCCGACTTCGTCAGCGGCACCGATGGCCTTGTAGTCAGCGAGGGTGGCGGGGGCCTGGGCGTCCTTGCCGAGCAGTTCGTAGCCGTCCTGCTTGCTCTTGGCGATGGCCTCCAGTGCCGGGCGGGCCTCGACGATCTGTTGGTAGAGCTTGGGGTTGGTGGCCTTGCTGACCAGCACGGCGTCGCCTGCGGTCGTCACGTAGCGCACGGTGTCGGCCCCCTGGGCGCCGGGGGCTTCGATCGAGGCCAGCTCGCCCAATGCGGGCATCTGCTCGTCGGGCTTGGCGCTGCGGTAGCTGTCGGCGTTGCGCTCGCTGTTGGCGAGCAGCACGCGGAAGGCGGCGGCGGGCTTGTGGTCGCGTGGCTCTGACAGTTTGATGTCGGCGCTACGGGTGAGGGGGCTGGTCGACATGCCGTGAAACTCCTTTCGTCGGGGCAGAAAGGGCGCAAGGCGTGTCAGCGTTGCTGGACGCTCGGCGACCCTCGAGGCGGCTCGACGGTAGCAGAGCAAGATGTAAGCAAAGGTTTCAGTGCACGGGAATTCACAACGTTTTACGGCAGTGAAAGGCCTGTGGGGCGGGCAAACCCGCCCCACAGGCCGATGCGATCCGATCACGCTTCTTCGAAATGCATCTCTGGCGGCTGCTTGCTGAACCCACCCGTCAGCACGGCCAGATACAGGATGCCCGCCGCCAGCCAGGCCAGGCCCAGGTAGATAGCCAGGTGATCCAGGCTCACCATCAGCCACAGGTCTGCCCCCAGACCGATCAGCGGGAACACCAGGAACAGCAGCACCGCGCGTGGCCCGCGTTCGCCACGGCCGATCCAGTAGTGGAACACCACCGACAGGTTGACCAGGCTGAAGGCCAGGAAGGCGCCGAAGTTGATGAACGAGGTGGAAGTGGTGACATCCATGTGCAACGCCAGCAGCGCCACCACGCCGCACAGCACGATGCTGCCGACCGGGGTGCCGAAGCGCTCGCTCAGGCGCCCGAAGAATGCCTTGGGCAGTACACCGTCACGCCCCATGGCGAACAGCAAGCGCGAGGCGCTGGCCTGGGCGGACAGCCCCGAGGTGAACTGACCGACGATCAAGCCGACCAGGAACAGGCTGACGAACAGGTCGCCACCGATGTTACGGGCGATCTCGTAGGCCGCCGAGTCGGCGTTTTCGAACTGGGTGGAGGGGTGGGCAAGCTGCACGAAGTAGCTGGCGGCGATGAACAGGAATCCACCGATCAGGGTAATCAGCAGGATTGCCCGCGGGATGTTCTTGCGCGGCTCGTGGGTTTCCTCGGTCAGGGTACTCACGGCATCGAAGCCCAGGAACGAATAGCAGGCAATCGCTGCACCGCTCATGATCAGCGGCAGTTGCACGCCTTCCTTGAAGAACGGCTCAAGCGACCACAGCGGTTTGCTCGCGTCCCCCAGCACATAGTGGATCGCCAACACCACGAAGGCCGCCAGCACCAGGAACTGCACCAGCATCAGCGCGCCGTTGATGTTCTTTGCCAGGCGCAGGCCGACTACGTTGATCGCCGTGGTCACGCCGATGAACGCCAGCACCCACAGCGCCTGTGGCACGGCGGGGAAGGCCGAGTGCAGGTAGGCAGCGCCGATCAGCCAGATGGCCATGGGCAGGAACAGGTAGTCGAGCAGCACGCCCCAGCCGGCCAGGAAGCCCAGTTTCGGGCTGATCGACTTGCGCACATAGGTGTACGCCGAGCCCGCCACCGGGAAAGCGGCGGCCATGCGCCCGTAGCTCAGGGCGGTGAACAGCATGGCGACGGAGGCAGCGAGGTACGCAGAGGGGACCACGCCGCCAGTGGTGTCGGCGAGGATGCCGAAGGTGCCGAGGACGATGATCGGGGTCATGTAGGCGATGCCGAACAGCACCACCGCACTGAGCGAAAGGGTTCGCTTGAGTCGGGCCATTACTGCTTACTCCAGATTATGTTTGTTATGCAGAGTCGAAATCGACGCAAAAAATGGCATCCCTTGCCCGTCGCGGGTCAGCGCTTTGCAGTCTGCGTGACCCTCAGGATTGTTGAGTTCCCTATAGATGCGGTGGTGTCAGCGGTTATCGATGACCAGCTCGCGCAGGCCGTTATCGTGCTCGCGCACTTCACCCGGCAGGACGAAGCGGCGCTCGGCCAGGTAGCTGTAGTCGCGACGGGCAACATCCAGCTGCGCCAGGTCCAGTTCCAGCCCGATACGGCACTCCTCGCGCCCGGCTTCGCAGAGCAACTGCCCGTACGGGTCGACCACCGCGCTGCCGCCGGCGAACACCAGGGCGCCATCACCCTCGCCGACGCGGTTGACCATCACCGCGAATGCCTGGTTTTCCATGGCGCGGCCACTGATCGCGGTGCGGTGGGTCGGCCCGTAGGGGTCCATGTTGCCGTTGGTCACCAGGATCAGCTCGACGCCCAGTTGGCCGAGGGCGCGGGCGCTTTCAGGGAACTCGATGTCGAAACAGATCAGCAAGCCGACCCGCACCCCCTTGAACAGCGTGGTGGCGTAGCGGTCGCCCGGAGTGAAGATGCCGCGGTCCGACGCCCACAGGTGGGTCTTGCGGTATTTCAGGGCGATGCCCTCAGCGGTGATCAGCAGGGTGGTGTTGTAGAAGCGGCCGTCTTCCCCCGCTTCGGCCATGCCGACCACCACGCCGACGTCACGTTCGCGCGCTGCCTGTTGCACGGCGCGTACGCTGGGGCCGTCAAGGGGTTCGGCGAGGGTTGCGATGTTGTCTTCGCTGGGGAACCCCATCAGCTGGGTTTCAGGGAAGACCACCAGGTCGGTGCCGGCAGGGCAGGCGTGGATCGCCTCCAGGGTGCGGTTCAGGTTGTAGGCGGTGTCACCGTCGCGGCCCACCAGTTGCACGAGTTCGACCTTCATTGCTGTTCTCATAGACCCAATCTTTTATTGAAATGCCCGAGCCATGGCGGTGACATGACCGCACGGTGAAAAACGGTCAGAATGCGCATCGGACCGAGGCAAGGTTTGCCCGAGTATGCGTCGGGCACCGTATCGGGGGTAATTACGCCCACGTGGTAACCCAACAGGGGTAGAGGCATGAACCTTACGCTGCAGGACCTGGCCTGGCACCGCTCGGTCGGTCACCTGGTCGAGACGCTCGACAAGCCCGGCTTCTGGCTCGCCCTGGTGCGCCTGCTCGATCAGTATGTGCCGTTCGACAGCTGGGTGGCCTTGCTCTTCAGCAATGGTAGACCGCAAGTGTTCGCCGAGTGTCCTGGCGAGGACGGCGGGCCCGACCCGCTGTTCCAGGACTACCTCAAGGGCCTGTACCTGCTCGACCCGTTCTACATCGCCAGCCGCGAGGCGCCGGGCAGCGGCCTGTTCCAGCTGGCGGACGTGGCGCCGGAGTGCTTCGAGCAGACCGACTACTACCAGCGCTACTTTCGCCTGAACGTGGTGGCCGACGAGGTGCAGTTCAATGTCCAGCTCGAGAAGGAGCGCACCTTGTGCCTGTCGCTGGGGACCAAGGGGCGTTTCAGCGCCGAGCAGATCACCCTGCTCGACCTGCTGCGCCCCTGGGTGGCCGGGCTGATGCGCCAGCGCATGACGTTCGAGCGTGAATTACTGGAGCAGGCAACGCCACCGGCGCCACGCTGGCAGAGTCGCCTGGAGGAAACCGTCGAGGCGCTGCAGACACCCCTGACTGCACGGGAACTGGAAGTGGGGCGCTTGATGCTCAGTGGTTGTTCAAGCAAGGAAATAGCGCGCAAGCTGGCGATATCCGCCGAGACCGTGAAAGTGCACCGCAAGCACATGTACAGCAAATTGGGCATCAAGTCACAGTCCGAGTTGTTCTCGCTGTTTCTGCAGGCGCAAAGTTGATTGAGTTCACAGAAGTCATTATTTATCCGTTCATCCTGCCGCCTTGTAATATTTGCCCAGTAGTGCCTCCCGGGTGACTACGTTTGTTCGATAACTGAACTTCAATGCCGGCTGTTTCGACAGAAAAACAGCGCGTTTTACCCAATCCGAGACATTCCAAGGTATTCGGCCTTCCAGCTGAAGGCCTTGCTGTGCCTGGCTTGTAGCCTGTGTAAAGACGTTGCCTGGTGATTTGTATCAAGAGTTTTCCCAACCTTTCACAACGTTTCACAGCAGTGGCGAATATTCATTGCCTAACATGGGCCCCGTGTTGGAGAGCGACTGCCTACATCCCCTTCGGTCGCTGTCTTGCACGGACTTCTACCCGCCTCAAAGCGGCTTCTTATGAATCCCTATCCTGAAGGAGTATCACCATGAGCAACGTACCTCCAGCAAGCAGCGGTGGCGGCGCAGACGCAGCAATCGCCAAGATGGAAGCCACTTTCAACATGGCTATCGAGAAGTCGGCCCAGATCACCGAGCTGACCACTGCCAAGAAGGCTGAGCTCGACGCCACCAAACAGCGTCCGCAGAACTGACGTTGTGCCTTGCGGGCGGGGGTTGCTCCGCCCGCATGTCTTGCAACGACGCATTTTTCGGCAAGGGTCTGAATGGCCGTTGCCCGTGGTATTCACGGTGGTGCCCCGCCCATGACAGCCCTTACCGCTCTGGCCGCCGTCACCGGTGGCGCGACAGCCTCCAAGCCGGTACTCAGCGTCACCCAGGGTCTGCACCAGGGTGGCCGGATCAGTCTGGACGGCACCCAGTACACCTTCGGCAGCACACCTGATGCCGACTTCATTCTCAATGACCCGGGCGTCGAGCCCCGCCATCTGGTATTGCGCCTGGCAGACGGCAAGGTCGCAGTCGAGGCCGTGGGCGGCGAAGTGCGGGTCGAAGACCCGCAGGGGCGGGCGATCATCGTTCCGCTCGGCAGCGGTTATCGCGCTCAGTTGCCGCTGCGTATCGCCTTGGGCGAGGCGCAGTTGAGCCTGGAGCACGAACAGCCCGCGCGCGCCGCTGCCGCAATCGCACAGCCCCAGCACGCCTCGGCATTCACCCGCACCCACGTCGCGCTGGCGCTGGGCCTGATGCTGATCTGCGCCTTCGCCTACGCCATGCGTGGCGAGCCACCCAAGCCCCTGGCCGCCAACGTGACCCCCGTACCGCGCGCGCCGCAGATGCCTTCGCTGGCGCAGGCCCATCAATGGCTGGGGCAGCAGTTGCTGGCCAACGGCCTGGAAGGCGTACGGCTCAGCGAAGCAGGCGGGCAACTGGTGGCCGAGGGGCGCCTGGACCTGACGCAGAAGGCGCGCTGGCTCGCCGTGCGCCAGGACTTCGACCAGCGCTACGGCCAGCAGGTGATGCTGCACAGCACGGTCACCGCCCAGGCCGATGTCGCCCGTCCACGGGTGCGCTTCCAGGCGGTGTGGTTCGGCAACAACCCCTATGTGATCAGCGAAAGCGGCAAGCGCCTCTATCCCGGCGCGGCCTTGGCCGACGGCTGGATGCTGGAACGTATCGACAGCGACCAGGTGATCCTGGCCAGGGGTGAAGAACGCTTCACCCTGACCTTATAGGACCGAGCATGAGGATCGAACCGCGGCCATTGTTGCCGTCTTCCACCGAAAAGACCCCCTCCGTCGAGGCCGTACGCCCGCTGCAGGCGCGCCCCAACGCCCGCTTCGATGCGCTGCTGGGCAAGCGGGAAGTGGCTGGCCGCCGTTCGCTGCGCGCAGAGCTCGAGCAAGCCTGTGCCGGCGAGGAGATCAACCCGGACCTGTTCAGCGGCACCCGTGCGCTGGACCTGCTGCAGTACCTGCTGGACGAAGTCATGCCGTCGCTGGATGCCGAGCCGGAGATCCGCGACCTGGCTGAAGACCTGCTTCGTGAAGAGATCCACCTGCGCCAGTCCCTGGAGCAGCAACGCGCCGAGGTGCAGGAACCATGATGTCCCGCGAACGACACGACAGCATCGAACTGCTCAAGGGCCTGGGCGACCTCTACCGCCGCAGCGGTCAGCCCCAGCGCGCGCTGGTGATGCTGTTGATCGCCGCGCAGATGGCCCCCCAGGACGGCACGCTGCTGCGCTACCTGGCCATGGCCTTCACCGACAGCGGCAACGCCAGCCGCGCCCTGAACGCACTCGACCGCCTCACCGAGCAGGAAGGCGAGTCACCCGGCCTGTTGCTGCTGCGCAGCCATGCGCTGTGGCGCGGTGGGCGCAAGGACGAGGCGCGCCAGTGCTTCAAGCGCTACCTCAGTGCACGCAGGGCCGCCCGATGAGCCCGCTCGATCGCCTCAACGGCCTGGCGCGGGCGGCGTCCCAGCGCACCGACGTGATCATCGTGTCGTTCATGCTGATGGCCATCGCGATGATGATCATCCCGCTGCCGACCTACCTGGTCGACGGCCTGATCGGCCTGAACATCGCCCTGAGCATGCTGATCCTGATCGTCGCCTTCTATATCAACCACTCGGTGGAGTTCTCGGCGCTGCCGCCGCTGATCCTGCTGAGCACCCTGTTCCGCCTGTCGCTGTCGATCACCACCACGCGGTTGATCCTGCTGCACGGCGATGCCGGCCATATCGTCCAGGCGTTCGGTGACTTCGTCATCGCAGGCCAGGTGGTGGTCGGCCTGGTGGTGTTCCTGATCATCACCGTGGCGCAGTTCGTGGTCATCACCAAAGGTGCCGAGCGGGTTGCCGAGGTGGCCGCGCGCTTCACCCTCGATGCCATGCCCGGCAAGCAGATGAGCATCGACAACGACCTGCGCAACGGCGACATCGACCAGGCCGAAGCCCGTCGCCGTCGTTCGCGCCTGGAGCGTGAAAGCCAGATGTTCGGCGCCATGGACGGTGCGATGAAATTCGTCAAGGGCGACGCCATCGCCGGCCTGGTGATCCTCGCGGTGAACCTGCTGGGCGGCATGCTGATCGGCATGGTCGAGCGCGACATGCCGTTCGGCACCGCAGTGCACACCTATTCGCTGCTGACCGTCGGTGATGGCCTGATCGCACAGATTCCGGCGTTGCTGATTTCGGTGGCGGCCGGCACCGTGGTCACCCGCGTCAACAGCGACGGTGCCAGCGGTGACCTGGGGACGGAGATCATTCGCCAGTTGGGCGCCAGCCATCGTGCGTTGTTCCTCACGGCATTGATCCTGCTGGGCATCGGCCTGCTGCCGGGCTTCCCGGCGGCGGTGTTCTTCGTGCTTGCCGCAGTGCTGGCTGGCTCGGCGTTCTACCTCAAGCGTCGCCAGGCGGCCGAGCAGGCTGAGCCGGTGCAAGCGCCGGAGGCCGAGGATGAACCCCAGGTGCCAGCGGTGGAGGCCAGCGTGTCGGCGAGCAAGCCGCTCAACTGCCGCATCCTGTTGGTCATGGGGCCGGGCCTTGCGGCCAGTGCGCCGGAGCAGCCGCTGCGCCAGCGCTTCGAGGCGCTGTGCCACGAGATCCGTGGCGAGCTCGGCATCGATGTGCCCTTGGCCGCCGTGCATGTGGACGCGAAGAGTGCCGCCCAGCGCTTCGTCATCGAACTTGAAGGCGTGCCGGTGAGCGAAGGTGAACTGCCTGCCGATTGCCTGCTGCTCAGGGACGACCCGGTCAATGTGCAGTTGCTCGACATCCCGATGATCGAAGCCGACTCGCCCCTGGCTGCGCGCAGCGCCCACTGGATCGCTCGTGAGTACCAGGAGCGTCTGGAACAGGCGGGCATCGGCTTCATGCTCCCCGAGGAAGTGCTACGGGCGACGGTCGAGCGCACCCTGCGCCGCTACGCGGCCGATTTTCTCGGCATCCAGGAGACCCGTGCGCTGCTGGAAAGCATCGAGGGCAGCTATGGCGAGCTGATCAAGGAAGTGCTGCGCAACCTGTCGTTGCAGCGCATGGCCGAAGCCCTGCGCTACCTGGTTGCAGAGGGTGTGTCGATCCGCAACCAGCGCGCCTTGCTTGAGGCCATGGTCGACTGGGGTGGGCGCGATGCCGACGCCGCGCACCTGGCCGAGCACCTGCGCGCCGCCCTGGCCCGACAGATCAGCCACCAATATGCCGACCGCAACCGGGTGATCAGCGCCCTGGTGCTGGCGCCGGCTTTGGAGCAGCAGTTGCGCACCGGCATGCGCCGTCAGGACGGTGGCCGCGAGGCGATTCCCGAGCAGGTCAGCCGCGCCTTGATGCTGCAACTGCGCCAGGCCTGCGAGCGCCTGCCCGAAGACCGCTCCAGCGTGCTGCTGGTGCACCCGGAACTGCGCCGCCACCTGCGCCGCCTGGTGCTGCGTGGCGACATGGAGCTGGCCGTGCTGTCGTTCCGCGAGCTGGCCGGTGAATACAACCTGCAGGCCGTGGGCACCCTCGAACTTGGCGACACCTCTCAACGCCGCTCCACCAGCGGCGCTTCGGTCACTTCTCTGGCGAGTGCTTCATGATCGGTTCATCACGCATCGGCGCTGTGTTTCATTACCGTTTGTGCCTGGGTCTGGCCGGCATGCTGCTGTCGTTGCTGGCCTGCGCCGACGAGATCGCAGTGGGCAGCCACGGTCGCCTGGACCTGGCATCGGGCGAGGGCAGGGTGCTGCATTTCAAGGCGCCGGTGGCCTCGGTGCTGGTTGCCGAGCCGGGCATCGCCGATCTGCAAGTGGTGTCCGACGGGGTGATCTACGTGTTCGGCAAGGCGCCGGGGCAGACCAGCCTGATCGCCCTGGACGATGCGGGCAAGCAATTGGCGGCCTTGAACCTGTCGGTGAACAACGCGACCCAGAGCGTCAGCCGTCCGCTGCAAGACCTGCATCCGGCCAGTGGTGCGCAGGTCAGCGCGGTGGGTAACCAGCTGGTAGCCAAGGGCTTGGTCAGGGATGTCGGCGAAGCCAGTGACCTCAATGCATTGCTCGACAACCAGAGCCCGGTTCCAGCGGTCAACGCCGCGACCTATGCCGGTTCTGCCCAGGTCAACATCCGTGTGCGCTTTGCCGAAGTCTCGCGTTCCGAGCTGCTGCGCTACGGGGTGAGCTGGAACGCACTGTTCAACAACGGCACCTTTTCCTTTGGCTTGATCACCGGTGGTCGCCTCGCCGCCGACGCCGCCAGCGGTGCATCGAATGTCATCAGCGCCGGCCTCAGCTCGGGCAACGTCAACATCGACTCGATGCTTGAAGCCCTGCAGAGCAATGGCGTGCTGCAGATCCTCGCCGAGCCGAACATCACCGCCATGACCGGGCAGACCGCAAGCTTCCTGGCGGGCGGCGAAATCCCCGTGCCGGTGCCGGTCAACCGTGATCTGGTGGGCATCGAGTACAAGCCTTTCGGTGTCTCGCTGCTGTTCAGCCCGACGCTGCTGCCCAACGGCCATATCGCCTTGCAGGTGCGGCCCGAGGTCAGCAGCCTGATGGGCTCGGACACCACCGACGTCAACGGTTACCGGGTGCCGTCGTTCCGCGTGCGACGCGCCGATACCCGGGTCGAGGTCGGCAGCGGCCAGACCTTCGCCATTGCCGGCCTGTTCCAGCGCGAAAGCAGCCAGGACATGGACAAGGTGCCGATGCTCGGCGACATGCCGATCCTGGGCAACCTGTTCCGCTCCAAGCGTTTCCAGCGCAACGAGACTGAACTGGTGATCCTGATCACCCCGTACCTGGTGCAGCCGACCCGCGAGCGCGACCTGGCCACGCCCCTCGATGCCCTGCCGGGCCCTGCGACCGCTTCGGCGGGGCCACGCAGTGGCGGCAAGTTCGGCTTCTACATGAACTGACCGGGAGCGACCATGAAATCGATCTTTTCCATGTCGATGATCAGCGCCCCCGCCGGGCGCTGCTGGCTGTTGCCATTGGCACTGCTGGCTGGTTGCCAGACGCACCTGGAGCCGGTCTCCTACTCACCTGATTTTCAGCACAAGACACTGGCCAACGGCAGCACCGAGATCCTGCCGGTGGAATGCCTGAAACCGGCGAGCAAGGATGACTTCGGCCTGGACGAGGACTTCGTGCCACTGCTGCCGCCAGGCTGCGCCAACAACCTCACGCTGATGCGCATGGTCGAGCAGCCGGACGACCTGGCCCAGGGGCGGCCGACGGGCCCGACCATGGCCGCGCCCGTGGGGCGCGCCGCACAGGTCTACATCGAGGGTTATGATCGCGCCGAGCTGCGTCGACGCCAGGATGAGCAGCAAGCGCGCGCCGATCGCCAGGAGAAGCAATGAAACGCGCGCGTGTGCAGGTGCTAGCGACCGTCCACCAGGCCCAGCTCGCGGGCCTGGGCCTGGGCATCCGGGATCGTCTTGATGCGCCGGGCTTCGTTCAGCAGCGTCTGGCGTTCGCTGGCGGAGAGATCGTCCAGGGGCAGGCCGGCGACATCCTGCTCGCGGCCGGCCAGTACGGTGACCAGCAGTTCGTTGCGCTGGTGCCGGGGCAGGGCACGCGGCGACTGGCCGACCACGCGCACGGTGTCCAGGGCCCGTTGCGCCTGACCGCCGAGGGCGTAGGCCAGGGCCAGGTTGCAGCGGGTATCGAGGTTGTCCGGTGCCAGCGCCAACCCCTTGCTGAAGGCCCCTTGGGCGGCCGCTGCCTGGCCGCGCAGGATCTGCGCAATGCCCAGGCGGTTCCAGGCATCGGCGCTGTTGCCACGCTCGGCCGCCTGGGTCAGGGACGTGACCGCACGCTCCAGCTTGCCCTGGCGCAGTTGGGCGCTGCCCAGCCCCAGCAGGGCGTCGAGGTTGTCCGGCTGCAGTTCAAGTGCCTGCTGGTAGGCCCGCTCGGCAGCGCGCGCGTCGCCTGCGGCCAGCGTGGTGTCGCCCAGCTTCTGCCAGGCTTCGGGATGGCGCCCAGGTTGCTGCGCAGCATTCTGGTAGAGCGCCGCAGCCGAGGCGGCATCGCCGCGCTGCTGCAGATCGCCCGCCAGGTGCATGAGGCGGTCGTAGCCCTCGTCGGCATTGTGTGGCTGGCTGGTGCAGGCGCCGAGCAAGGTGCTGGCGATCAGAAGCAGGGTGGACGGCAAACGCTTGGGCATGGACAGGACTCGAGCGGACGACTGAGTGGCCATTCTAGCGACTTGATGTGTGATTTCGACTGCGCTTCATACGATTTCACAGCTGTGAGCCGCGCCAGGGAGGTAATCGCCCATGCGTAACCTGCTCTGGCTCACCACCCTGCTGCTGGTTCTGCTGTCGTTGCCGGTGCGCAGCGACGAGGGCAAGGACGAGCCCGACTGGTTCGCCCAACCCTACGCCTATGCCCTGGTCGACCAGGACCTGCGCGGCGCCCTGAGCGAGTTCGGGCAGAACCTGGAGCTGGTCGTGGTGGTGTCCGACAAGGTCCGCGGCAAGGCCCGCAGCCCGTTGCGCAGCAGCACTGCCGGCGACTTCCTCACCCAGCTGTGCGACAGCAACGCGCTGGGTTGGTACTACGACGGCAACGTGCTCTACATCAATAGCAACGATGAAGTGGCCACGCGCCTGTTCCGTCGCCAGCCCGGGTTGGACCTGGAGCAGTTGCGCGACTACCTGCAAAGCCTCGATGTGTACGGCCGCCAGTTGTCGCTGCGCCCTGGCGCCGAGCGCGACGAACTGCTGGTTTCCGGACCGCCCGCCTACCTGAACATGATCCAGCAGCACCTCGACAACCGACCCCAGCCCGTCGCGACGTCCGCAGCCTCCCGGAGTATCCGGGTGTTCCGCGGCGCCAGTGTCAGCGATCACTGAAAAACCACCCAGGAGAAGCCCCATGGCCGTTACCCCGATCGATACCCCCGGCAGCACCCCGAGCAGCGCCGAAGCGCGCTTCGATGCGGCGCTCGACAAGTCCCAGGACGCCTCCGACGATCCAAGCTTCCAGGAGGCGCTGGTGAACCAGGCCGTGCTGATCGGCGGGCAGTTCATCATCATGCCCAAGGCCCAGGAAATGCTGAACGAAGCCCAGTCTTCGGACGACGACGAGTAAACGGCCATGACAGCCAGTCTCGCGACCACGGCGGCACTGCCGCCGTCAGGAGGACAAGGGGGGCTCGGTGCCTCCCAGAACCTCTTCGAAAACATGGCCAACAGTGCCAAGGGCATGCCTGAAGGTGCCAGCCCTCACCAGATCGGTGAAAGCCTGATGCAGCGCCTGGACGGCTTCATCGACCGCTCGCGCACCTTCAGCGCTCGGGCCGAGTCACTCAGTCACGGCAGCCCGGCGATGCCATCGTCGACCCCGGCCGCAGGCCCGTCGCCGTTCGTGGCCACCGGCGCCGAGGGCGCGCCCAAGGTCGGTGATACCCAGGTCGCGAACATCGTCCAGTCGCTTGGGCGGATGTTCGACTACTCCATCGAAACCCAGATGGTGGTGCGTGGCGCGACCCAGGTTTCCGGCTCCGCCAACACCCTGCTCAAAGGACAATGAATCGATGACCCGTCGTTGGCGAGCCCTGCGTGTGCTGATCGTCGTCGCCCTGGCCAGCCTGTTGCAGGCCTGCGACATGGACTTGTACAGCAACCTCAGCGAGCGCGAGGCCAATGCCATGCTCGCGGTGTTGCTGCGCGACGGCATCCCGGCCTCGCGCAAGGTCCAGGACAACGGCCAGATGAAGATCGTGGTGGACGAGCGTCGCTTTGCCGACGCCATGGCCCGCCTCGACGAGGCCGGGCTGCCGGGGCAGTCGTTCTCCAACCTGGGCGAAGTGTTCAAGAGCAACGGCCTGGTGTCCTCGCCGGTGCAGGAACGTGCGCAGATGGTCTACGCCCTGAGCGAAGAGCTGTCGCACAGCGTCTCGCAGATCGACGGCATCGTCTCGGCGCGGGTGCATGTGGTGCTGCCGGACAACGACTTGCTCAAGCGGGTGATTTCCCCGTCGTCGGCCTCGGTGCTGGTGCGCTATGACGCCAACACCGACATCAATCCGCTGATCCCGCAGATCAAGACCCTGGTCGCCAACGGCATTTCCGGGCTCAGCTATGACGGTGTGTCGGTGACCGCGATCAAGGCCGCAGCCCCCAGGAGCGAAGACGAGGGGCAGCCGCGCCTGGTCAGCGTGATGGGTATCTGGATGCTCGAACAAGATGCGTCCCGGGCGCGTCTGCTGCTCGGTGGCAGCCTGCTGGTGGTGCTGGCCCTGGCCGGGCTGTTGGGCTGGCGGCAATGGCAGCAGCATCGTGGTCGTGCGCTGTACAGCCTGTCGGAGGCGCCATGAGCCTGATGCCCCAATGGCAGGCCCTGCTGGGGCAGCCTCTGGCCTTTGTCGACCGGCGCCACCTGCGCCGCTGCTTCGCTGAAAACGTCGCCGGTGCGCAGCTCCAGGCGTTGATCGAATCGCCGCGTTTCCAGGCGCGCCTGCAGGCGCTGATGCTGGCGCATTTCCAGTTGCAGCCGTTGGATCAGGTGTCGCAACCGACCGAACAGGACCTGCCGGTGTTGCTGCTGGCTCCGCAGGATTTCGCCCGTTTGCCGCGCCTGTGTGGGGCCATCTGGCATGGTGCGACCTTGGGCCGGGAAATCCGTCGCGAGGTGGTCGAGCACCTGCGCCAGGGGCTTGGGCATGAGGTCTTCGGCCTGGCCATTGCTCACCGCCAGTGGGGCGGGGCAATGGACCTGTTGCGCCAGCCTGACGATCTGTTGGCCGCCATCGACCACGACGGTGCGCGCTGCGTGCAGGCCTGGTTCGACGAGCAGCCCGCCGACCTGCGCGATTGGCTGCAACTGCGCCTGCCGCTGCCTGTGGCGGAAGGTTCGGCATCGTTGGCCGACCCTGGCATCGTGCGTCGGGTCGCCGCCTTACTGATGCCGTTGTCCGAGAACCGGGAGAGCGTGCAATGAGTCAGCTGCCCAGCCGTCCGGCATCGCGCATCCTGCGTGCCGCCGAGGTCCAGGCCTGGACCGATGGACGCGATTACCTGCAGGCCGCCCGCGATGAGGCCGAACGTATCCGGGAAGACAGCGCACGCTGGCTGGAGCAGGCCCGTGCCGACGGTTTCGAGCTCGGCCGTGCCAAGGGCGCCGAGGCGGTCAGCGAGTTGCTGGCCGACACTGCCGCCAAGGTCGAGGCCTATCTGGCAGGGTTGGAAAACAGCCTGGCTGACCTGGCCCTGGGCATCGCCCGCGAAGTGCTGGAGAGCTTGGGTGACGCCGAGCGTATCGTGCTGTGCACACGCAAGGCGCTGGTTGCGTTTCGCCAGGACCAGGCGCTGACGCTGTTCGTGCCGCGCCTGGAAGTGGAGGCCGTGCGCCGCCGCATGCACGGCGAAACGGATGGCCTGGCGGCGATTGCCGTGGAGTCCGATGATCAATTGCAGCCGGGCCAGGCCCGTCTGAGCAGCCCGGTCGGTTCGGTGGAACTGGGGCTGGACGCCCAGTTGCAGGCGCTGCGCCGCAGTCTGTTACCGTTCGCCGAGGTGACGCCGTGAGCCTGGAGCATGTATTGCCGCGCCTGCACGCGCGTCTGGGCGATGCCCGGCCACGGCCGATGAAGGGCACCATCCGCAGCATTCGTGGCGTGTTGTTGCGCGCCAGCGTCGCCGGGGTGCGCATCGGCGAGCTGTGCCGCCTGCACGACCCGTCCAGTGGTCGCGCCCTGGCGGCAGAGGTCATCGGTTTCGATGGCGATGAGGCGATTCTCTCGCCGATCGGCTCGCTCGAAGGCTTGTCGACGCGCACCGAGATCACCGCCACTGGCGAGGCGCTGGGGGTGAGTGTGGGCGATGGCCAGTTGGGGCGTGTCATCAGCCCCATGGGCGATTACCTCGATGGTGATCGCCAGCCGCCGCTGGGGCCGATGCGCCGCTATCCGCTGCAGGCCGAGCCCCCCGAACCCTTCGCCCGACAAGTGATCGTCGATCCGCTGTCGGTGGGGGTTCGCGCCATCGACGGGCTGCTGACCCTGGGCCGCGGCCAGCGCATGGGCCTGTTCGGCGAGCCGGGGGTGGGCAAGTCGTCGCTGCTCGCCAGCATGGTGCGCAACACCGATGCCGACGTGGTGGTGATCGGCCTGATCGGCGAGCGTGGCCGCGAGGTGCGCGAGTTGCTCGACGTGCAGCTCGACGCCCAGGCCCGCGCGCGCACCGTGGCGGTGGTCGCCACTTCCGATCGCCCGGCCGCCGAGCGTGCCCGCGCCGCCTACGTGGCAACGGTGCTGGCCGAGTATCACCGCGACCAGGGCCGCAACGTACTGCTGCTGATGGACAGCCTGACCCGCTTTGCCCGCGCCCAGCGCGAGATCGGCCTGGCGGTGGGCGAGCCGCCGACCCGCCGCGGTTACCCGCCGTCGTTCTTCTCGGCCCTGCCGCGCCTGCTGGAGCGCGCCGGCCCCGCTGCCCGGGGCAGCATCACGGCGCTGTACACGGTGCTCACCGAAGGTGACGCCGCGACCGATCCGGTGGCCGAGGAGGCGCGCTCGATTCTCGACGGCCATGTGGTGCTCAGCGCCGAGCTGGCCCAGCGCAACCACTTTCCCGCCATCGATGTGCTGCGCAGCCGCAGCCGCCTGATGGAGCAGGTCGCCAGCCCTGAGCAACGCCAGCTGGCCATGCGCATGCGTGAGCTGATGGCGCGGCGCAACGATATCGAAATGCTGATCCGCATCGGTGAATACGCCGCCGGCAGCGACCCACTCGCGGACGAAGCGATCGCCCGCCACGCCGCTATCGAAGCTTTCCTGCGCCAGTCGGCGGCGGAGCCGAGCGGCGCCCGACAAACCCTGGAACACATGCGCAAGGTGCTGGCATGAGAGAGGAGCGCCCATGAAAAGTCATGAATTGAAAAGCCTGCAGACCCTGCGCCAATTGCGTGAACAACGGGCCTCCGCACAACTGGCCGCGCAGCGCCAGCTCTGCCGCGAAACCCATGCTGCCCTCGACGATGCCCGCCAGCGGCTGTGCCTGGCGCGGGAAACCTCCGCGCTCGAGGCGGAAAAACTCTACGGTCGCTTCAGCGAGGGGCTGTCGGTCAAGGCCTGGCTCGCTGCGCAGGTGCACCTGTCGGAGCTGGAGGACGAACAGGAGACGCTGCTGGGCAACCTGGACGAGGCCCACGACTACCACCAGCAGCAGGAGCAGACCCAGGAGAGCCTGCGTCAGGCCCATGTCGCTCGTCAGCGCCAGGCCGATGCCTGGGACTCCCTGGTCGAAGACCACGCCTTGGGCGAGCGCCGCATCGGGGAAGCGCAGGATGAGGGCGAAGACCTGTTTGCCCCTTTGCTGGATCTCACGCCTTGACCCTCCAGACCACCGAGGTGCCCGCCGACGCGCTGGCCTTCGAGCACAGCCTGGAGCGCCTTGACCCGCAGTGGCAGGCCCTGCACCAGCGCCTGCATCGGCCGCGCCAGCCCTGGCAGGGGCAGTTGGGCGGCGCGCCGCTGAGTGTCGCCTGGGCGTCGAGTGGTGCGGCGATGGATGAACATCAGCTTGAGTTGTGGCTGTCGCTGGGCGACTCGCCCGTGCAACTGCACGTGCCGGCCCGCGTCCTCGATCTGCTCGGATTGCCCGAAGGCTTGGTGTTGCCGAGCCTGCCCGCGGCGCTGTTGCTGGAGCAGGCGCTGCTGACGCTGATCGCGCCGCTGGAGCACCTGTTCGCGCAGCCGATCCACGTGCTCGATCGCGCGCTCACGCAGTGCGTCGAATTGGCGCCACTGAGCCTTGGCCTGGAGGTACGCCTGGGTGACAGCGCGCTGGCGGTGCAATTGCGCTGCGATGCCGCGACCTGGGCCGAGATTGCCGTGTTGCTGGAGCAGCATGCCGCGCCCATGCCCCACGACCTCGGTGGCCTGGCGCTGACGCTGGGCGTCGACGGCGGCGAGGCCTGGCTCAGCCTGGTCGAGTTGCGCAGCCTGCTGCCGGGCGATGTGGTCATGCTCGATCCCTGGCCGGACGATCATCTGCGCCTGCACCTGGACAACCAGTGGCAAGCCCGTGTGCAGCGCGACGGACAACGCCTGCAGCTAATCGAACCCCCTATCACCGCGCTTGCCTTGAAGGAGCGACACATGAGCGAACAGGGCACCGGGCCGAGCCTGGACAGCAGCCTTGACGAGCTGCAACTGAAACTGGTCTGCCAGGTCGGCAGCGTCGAGTTGAGTCTCGCGCAACTGCGCGAGCTGGGCGTGGGCAGCGTGCTGGAGCTGGCGCCGCGCATGCACGAAGGCGTCGACCTGATGATCAACGGCCGCCGCGTCGGCCAGGGTCAACTGGTGAAGATCGGCGACGGCCTGGGCGTGCGCCTGCTGAGCTTTGCCGCATCATGAGTGGCTACCAGCCAAACCTGATCGAGATCATCCTGGTCGTCGCCTCCATCGGCTTGATTCCGCTGGCGGTGGTGACACTGACCGGGTTTCTGAAGATCTCCGTGGTGCTGTTCCTGATCCGCAATGCCCTGGGTGTGCAGCAGACGCCGCCGAACCTGGTGCTCTATGGCATCGCTCTGATCCTGTCGGTGTACGTCACCACGCCGGTGATCGGCGACATGTACCGCGCGGCGCAGAGCCACGGGCTGCAACTGGAGAACGCCGAGCAGCTCAAGGAGCTGGGCGAGGCAATCAGGCCGCCCTTGCAGGCGCACCTGTCGCGCTTCGCCAACGAGAGCGAGCGCGGTTTCTTCGTCCAGGCCACGCAGAACGTGTGGTCCGAAGAGGCCCGCGCCGAGCTGCGTGACGACGATCTGGTGGTGCTGATCCCGGCGTTCGTCAGCTCCGAGCTGACGCGGGCGTTCGAGATCGGATTCCTGCTGTACATCCCCTTCTTGGTGGTCGACCTGCTGGTGTCCAACGTGCTGATGGCGATGGGCATGTCGATGGTGTCGCCGACCTTGATATCGATACCGCTGAAGCTGTTCCTCTTCGTTGCGCTGAGCGGCTGGTCGCGCTTGATGCATGGTCTGATTCTGAGCTACGGGAGCTGAGCCGATGGGCCAGGACGTGTTCCTTTCGTTGATGAAGCAGGCGCTGATGACGGTGTTGCTGCTGTCGGCGCCAGCGCTGGGGGTGGCGATCATCGTCGGCCTGAGCGTGGGCCTGTTGCAGGCGCTGACGCAGATCCAGGACCAGACCTTGCCGCAGGTGGTCAAGCTGGTGGCGGTGTTGCTGCTGATCGTCTTCGTCGGCCCGCTGCTGGCCGGGCAGGTGATGGGGCTGGGCAACCAGGTGCTGGACAACTTCGCGCTGTGGACGCGCTGACCGGGCATGGACGCAGGTTTCGTCAATGCCTTCCTGGAGATCGCCTACCCGGTGATCAGTTCGGCCGCGCTCTCCACGGCCCGCGCCATGGGCGTAGTGGTGATCACCCCGGCCTTCAACCGTCTGGGCCTGACCGGGATGATCCGCACCTGCGCCGCGGTGGCGATCTCGGTGCCGATGTTCCTGCCGGTGTTCTCGGCCTTCACCGCTACCCCCGAGCTTGGCGGGTTCTGGCTGGCGGGCTTGTTGATCAAGGAGTTCCTGGTCGGATTGGTGGTCGGTTTGTTGTTCGGCATTCCCTTCTGGGCCGCGGAAGTGGCGGGGGAGCTGATCGACCTGCAGCGTGGCTCGACCATGGCGCAACTGGTGGATCCGCTGTCGTCGGGTGAATCCGGGGTGATGGCGACCTTGCTCACGGTGATGCTGATCGCGCTGTACTTCATGTCGGGTGGCTTCATCCTCATGGTCGATGGCTACCTGCACAGTTACCAGTTATGGCCGGTGACCCAGTTCACGCCGTTGTTCGCCGGTTCCGCGCTGACGGCGGTGCTGTCGATCCTCGACCAGGTGATGCGCATCGGGGTGCTGATGGTGTCGCCGTTGCTGATTTCGTTGCTGATCACCGACCTGATGCTCGCCTACCTTTCGCGCATGGCGCCGAGCCTGCACATCTTCGACCTGTCGCTGCCGGTGAAGAACCTGTTCTTCACCATTCTGATGGTGGTCTACATCGGCTTCCTGGTACCGCTGATGCTCGATCAGCTTGCGGAGTTCCGCGGTACGGTCGGGGTGCTGCAGAGCCTGGTGGAGGGGGGTAATGGCTGACACCAGCGAAGAGAAGTCGCAGCCGGCAACGGACAAGAAACTCAAGGACGCACGCAAGAAGGGGCAGGTCGCCAAGAGCCAGGACCTGGTGTCGGGGGTGGTGATCCTGCTCTGCACCCTGTGCATCGCCATCCTGGCTCCACGGGCCAAGGCCCAGGTCACGGCGCTGGTGGACCTGACCGCGCAGATCTACATCGAACCCTTCGCCACGGTGTGGCCGCGCCTGCTCGATACGGCCGAGCAACTGGTGATCGGCATCACCCTGCCGGTGATGGCGGTGACGGTGACGGCGGTGGTGCTGACCAACCTGGTGACCATGCGCGGGGTGGTGTTCTCGGTCGAACCGCTCAAGCCGGATTTCAAGCGCATCAACCCGGCTGAGGGTTTCAAGCGCATCTTCGCCATGCGCAACGTCGTGGAGTTCCTCAAGGGCCTGGTCAAGGTGCACTTGCTGGGGCTGGCGTTCTACGTGGTCGGGCGCCATGCGCTGCAGGCGCTGATGGAGTCGTCGCGGTGCGGGCCCGAGTGCCTGCAGTCGACCTTCCTGCTGGTGCTCAAGCCGCTGGTGTTCACTGTGCTGGCGGCGTTTCTGGTGCTGGGAGCGGCGGATGTGCTGATGCAGCGCTGGCTGTTCGGCCGCGACATGCGCATGACCCGCAGCGAGCAGAAGCGCGAGCGCAAGGATATCGATGGTGATCCGTTGATCAAGCGCGAGCTGCGCCGCCAGCGCCAGGAGATGCAGGCCATGGCGACCAAGCTGGGGTTGGGCCGGGCGTCGTTGATGGTGGGTGTGGCCGGTGGCTGGGTGGTGGGTTTGCGCTATGTGCGCGGGGAGACGCCGGTGCCGGTGGTGGTGTGCCAGGCCGAGCCTGAGGACAGCGCGCGGATGCTTGGCGAAGCTGCGCAACTGGGGATCGCCCATGCCATGGATGCCCGCCTGGCGGCCGAGCTTGCCCGGCGCACCGTGGCGGGGGATCCGGTGCCGGACAGCACCTTCCAGGCGGTAGCGGATCTGCTGGTGGCTGCGCGGTTGATCTAAGCCCCGGCAGAGATAGCTCGGCTCTTGTCACCGCGAACACCGGAGCCGCCGATGCCATGCCACCCTGTGGGAGCGGGCTTGCCCGCGAAAGGAACACCGCGATGCATGGCACCGGCTATGCCGGTGTTCGCGGGCAAGCCCGCTCCTACAGAGGCAGTGTGGCCCTTGTGGAGCGGCGAACCGCCGCTCCACAAGGCAAGGGCTGGTCAGCCGTTGTCCACCGGCTTGTACGGCCCGCCATAACCATCACCGACCATCGAGATGATGTTGCCGTTGTCGTCGATCCAGTCCGAGGGCTTGAGCGAGTACTTGTAGTCTTCCGAACGGCGGTTGTTGCCGTCGCCGATGTAATCCGGATGATCGACGCGATGGTCGCCGCGGATGCTCGAGCGTGCATCCCACTCTTCCTTGCGGAAGTCGAAGATGCTGCGATCGCCCGGCGCGTCGCGCTGGCCCCAATCGGAAAGGTAGGTCTGCAGCCACACATAAGCCTCGTCGCCGTTGGGCTTGAGCAGGCCGTCCTGCTTGAAGTCCTGGATCTGGTCCCAGTTCTGCAGCGAGATCTTGTGCAGCTTGTGCGACTTGACGTCGTTGAGGATCGCACCGACGAAGGAGAACACTCCGGAGAACAGGAACCCCACCGGCCCGAGCAGGGGCACCAGGCGCCCGGTGATACCGAACACCCCGGCGACGCTGCCGGCTGCACCGAACAGGCTGCTGACGCCACCTGCGACCGACAAGGAACCGGAAGCGATCTTGATCGGGTCTTTCTCACGCACGCCGTCGCGGATGGTCAGGCCCCCCATGACCACGCCGATCACCCCACCGACCACGTCGGCACCGGCGCCGATGACCTTGATCGCACTGCCGGCGAAGCGTGCGATCTTGCCTGCGCCGACCACGCCGCCACGCTTTTCGATACCACTCTCGATGCCCTGGTGCAGCTTGTTCATCGTGGCTTCGTCGAACGGCTGGCCGTTGAGCGCCTTGCCGACATCCTTACCGTCGGCCATGGCGTCGTCGATGATGTTGTAGTACTGATTCTGCACATCCTGGACGCTGCGCGGGATCTCGGGGCCCGCAGTGCCTGGCTTGCTCCAGATGGTCGGCACCGAGCGGTCCAGGCCCATCAGTTTGTAGGCGTTGGTGCCGAATGCCTTGTCGAAGGCCTTGGTGCCGAGGGTGGCGAAGTGCGAACCGGTACTGAGGAAGCCGATGAAGTCGTTGGCGATGCCGGCCCGCTCGCGTGGGGTGTCGGCCAGCGTGCCGCCCTTGCCGGCCAGCTGGTAGATCGCCCGCCCCAGAGAGATCGCACCGCCCATCGAGCCGAGCACGCCATTGTCGCTGAGGAAGGACAAGGTCTTGACGAAGGCGCCGCGGTTTTCCGCGCTCAGGTTCGGCATCAGCTCGGTGCTGACCGCCTTGTTGATGTCGTCGAGGGTGATCTTGCCGTTGGCCTGCCAGGTGTCGCCCAGGTTGCTCATGACCTTGCCGAAATCGGTGGCCATGTCCTTGTCCTTGAGCAGCATCTCGACGAACTTCTCGTAGGTCGCCAGCGACCTGCGCGGGATGCCGTCGCCGCCGGCCTTGAGAGCCTGGAGCATGAGCAGGGTCTGGTCGGTGGTGGCCAGCGCGGTGTTGTCGTCGGAGATCTTGCTGGGGTCGGCGATCAGCTTGTCCAGCTCCAGGGTGTAGCCGTCGATCTGCAGGTTCTGCAGGAACTGGTCGGCCTTGGCCGGATCGATGTCGGCGAGCCCTGCGTAGGCGCTGCGGATTTCACGGGTGGCAAGCTCGGTCTGGCCGTTGGCCTGCAGGTCGTTGATGTACTTGACGAAGTTCTCCGACGAGGTGCTGTCGAGCAGCTTCTGGCGGGTTTCGTCGACTTTCGCCGAGCCGCCTTCGACCTTGCCCAGGGCCGCGTCGTGCTTGCTCTTGAGGTCGGCGACGATGGTCGGGTCGCCGAGCAGTTCGCCGAGCTGGGCATCGATGGCCTTGGTATCGAAGATCTCGTCGCGAACATCGCGCGAGGTCACGGTGATCGGGTCGCTGGCGTTGCCGTGGTTGCCGAAGCCATGCTCGGGGATGACCGACATGCCGTTGTCGGCCATGCTCTTGGCTTCCAGTGCCCGCACCAGCTTGGCCCGTGGATCGTCCTTGGCGATGCTGCCGTCCTTGATCCCGGCGCGGTAGCCATCGACCAGGTCGCGGATGGCCAGGTCGCGTACCGACAGCGGCTGGCCGTCATCGTCCTTCTCGGTGGTGGCGAGCTCATCCACCGAGACTTCCTTGAGCGGTGGCAGGCCGTGGTCGGCGCGCAGCTTGTCGACGTCGGTGACCTGCTCGGCAATGCTGCTGCGGTAGTCGGCGATCTGTTCGAACATCTGCGGGTTGTCGAACTGCGAGACGATGATCTTCTGCTCTTCGCCGCCGGGCTTGCGCTGGGTGAAGGCGATCAGGCCCGGGCCGTAGTCGCCGATGCCGCCAACGCTCATGATGTCCTCGGTCGAGGCCAGGTAGTCGTCCGGGCCGGCCTTGGTGTAGCCGTCGCCCTTGGCCTTTTCCAGACCGGCGAGGGTCTGGCCCTTGGTGCTGTAGTCGAGGAAGGCTTCGGGGGAGACGTCGCGCGATACCACCACCAGTTTGCCGTCGGCCTTGGTGACCACCAGGATGCCGTCGGTGGGCGCATCGACCTTGCTGATGTCGTTCATCCCCAGGGTGCCCTCGGCACGCGTCTGCAGGTGCTGGTCGGGCAGCTTGTGGGCGTTCTTGATGTAGTCGAAGGCCGGGGTGCCCTTGGTCGTGTCCAGCGCGTGCAGGAAGTCGTAAAGCTGGCTGCCGCGGTTCTCCGGGGCGGGCTGGTTGGCGGCGGCGGAGGGCACGCTGTCGAGCGAGTCGTAGCCGCGGTCGTGGGCCTTGGCGTCGTCGCGGCTGATCGCGTACTTGTGGCCGTCGTGCTCGAACAGGATGACGTGGGCGTCCTTGTCTTCGGAAACCACCTTGAGCTTGTCCACGTCCAGGCCGGCGGGCAGGCCGGTGACCTGCTCGTAGCCGGCGGCCTTGGCGTCGTCCAGTGCGACACGGGTCTTGCCGGCGCCGCTGTAGGCGGCATAGGCCTCGGGCGTGATGCCCTCGGCGATGATGACTTCGCGGCCGTTGGTGAGCTTGACCTTGAGCACGCCGTCGGTGGCCTGCTCCACCGACTGGATGTTGTCCAGCAGGAAGCCGCTGTCGTCCTTGCGCAGCAGCGACTGGCCCGGGTCGGTGAGGCCGGCGACGATCAGGTCGTGGGCGGGTGTGCCCTGGGTGTCGGCCAAGGTGTCGAGCAGGTTGTAGAGCTGGGTGCCGTGGTCGGGGCCGCGGTCTTCACGGGTCGGCACGGCATGGCCGAAGCGCAGGTTCTCGAAGGTCTCGTAGCCTGGCTGGCTGTCCTGCGCGGCCTTCTCGCTGATCTGGTACTTGTTGCCGCCGTGCTCGAAGTAGATGACGCCGTTGTCCTTGTCCTGGGCGACGATCTTCAGCTTGCCGATATCGAGGGTTTTCGGCAGCTCGGTGATGTCCTTGTAGCTGTCGGCATCGGCGGGCTTGTCGTGCGACACGCTGCCGCCGCCGTCGTTGGCCGCCAGGACCTTGGGCTTGAAGGTCTTGTCCGCGCCCGGATCGCTGAGCAGCAGGCGGGCCTTGTCGAGGACGCTGTCGAAAAGGCCGGCGGTGTCGGAGGGGGAGGAGGGGCTGCTGCTGGAGGGGGCTTCGGGTCTGTTGATCATTGCACGGTCCGGGGCGAGGACGGCGGCAAGCGCAGCCCCGCAGCCCGAGACGATTCCGTTGCTGGGCGACCAGGTTGCGCGACCGACATCAAAGGTTCATGGAAGTCTGATCCTAGGCGACCTCGACCTTTGAAACGCACAACCTTGGCAAGTTACAGCAAGGTTTCACGTGTGTGAAAACTGGGTGTTGAACTGGCGTTCCTGGCGACGCTGATCCCAGGCCTGACTGGTGCGCCTGGGGGCTTCCTCCGGTTGGCTGGTCAACTGCGAGAGGGTGGCGGTGATGCGTCCGGCCCAGAAGCGCGCGCCCTGTTCCTGGGCCTCCTGCATGGCCTGGTTGAGCAGCTCCTGGGCTTGCGCCTGGCGTTCGGGCGAATCGGGCCTGGCCAGCAGTTGGGCCTTGATGCGCAACAGCTCGGGGCGGAACCAGCGTTCCTGGCGAGCGGCGGTCACGGCCAGGGTCTGGTCGAGGATCTCGATAGCCAATTGCTCCAGGCCCAGTTGCGCCAGACCTTGGGCGTACTCGCTGCGCACCAGGTTGTACAGCGGGCTGTCGCCGATGGCATGGAGCTGGTCGAGCGCTTCGCCCAGGCCGCGCACGCCGTCTTCGGCATTGCCCTGGCGGATCAGCAGGATGTGCTCGAAGCACCGGACGAACAGGCGCCATACCGGCATCTCGTGGCCCGCCAGGCTCTCTTTGAGACGGGCAAGAAACTCGCGGCTGCGCTTTTCGTGGCCGACCAGCAGGGTGATGGGGATGGCGCTCAGGCTCAGGGTGTACCAGAGGCTGGCCGGGTGATGCTGGGTCAATGCCGCCTCGACGTTGGCCTCGATGGTCAACAGGGCCTGACCGACCTGGCCTTGCAGCAACTGCACCTGGGCCTTGAGCGAGCGCGCGGCGATACCTTGGTCGAAGTGGCTGTCGATGACGTGGGCGCGGGGCATCATCGGGAAACTCAGGGCTTCGCTGATCGCCTGGCGGGCGCCATCGAAGTCGGCCATCTGGAACAGCGGCGTTGCCCGCATGCGCCGGCCGAGCATGCGCCGCTCGAGGATGCCGGTGCGTTCGCTGAGCTGGATGTACTGGTTGGCCAGGTCCAGCGCCTCGGCGTGCTGGTTGCTGCAGCAGTGGTCGTGCCAGAGGCCCCACAGGCCGCGCAGTTCATGCTCGGTGTCGCCGAGGGTGCGGGCGTCTTCGATCACCTGCTGCCAGGCGTCACGGATCGACTGCCCGGCACCGCGGGTCAGGGCCATGACGCTGGCCGAGAGGGTCAGCAAGAGCATGCGCTGGCGGGGTGTGATGGCCTCGAAGCGCAGGCCGCGGTCGACCCAGGCGTGGCATTCGTCGACCCGCGACAGGCGCAGCCACAGCGGCACGCTCATCAGCGTGAGTTCGACGCCGAGACAGGCATCGCCCTGTTCGCTGAAACACCAGCTCAAGGCGCTGCGTACGCTGTCGCTGCCGGGGCTGTGCAGGGCCAGCCAGCTGTCGCTGTCCAGGCGCTCAAGGTCTTGCACCGCGCGGCGTTGTTCCTGGAGGGTGTACTGCGCGTGGCGCTGGGCGATAGCGGCGGTCTCGTCATGCAGGGCCAGCTGCTGCGCCGCATACACGCGGGCCGTGTGGTGCAGGCGGTAGCGCTTGATCGGTTGCGCCCCGGCGGCCACCAGCAGCGACTTGTCCATCAGGCTTTCCACCAGCCAGGCAGCGTCCTGGAAAGGGCCTGGCTGGACCTCGACCACCGCCTTGGCGGCGGCGAGGGTGAAGCTGCCGGTGAACACCGACAACTGACGGAACATCGCCTGCTCCTGGGTGCACAGCAGCGCGTGGCTCCACTCCAGCGAGGCTTGCAGGGTGCGGTGGCGGGGCAGGGCGGTACGCCGGCCGGCCATCTGCAGGCGGAAGTCGCCATCGAGCAGCTCGACCAGATAGGCCAGGCCAAAGGCGCGTACGTGGCTGGCGGCGATCTCGATGGCCAGGGGATTGCCGTCGAGGGTACGGCACAGTGCGAGCGCCGCCGGCACGTCGGTATCGCTGAAGGCAAAGTCCGTGTCGTGCGCAGCGGCGCGCTCGGCGAACAACTGGACGGCCGGGCTGAGCAGGGCCTGGGCGGCGCACAGTACGTGATCGTTTGCGGGGCAGGGCAGCGGCGCGACCTCGTGCACGCATTCGCCTTCGGCGTGCAGGGCTTCGCGGCTGGTGACCAGGATATGGCAGCCCGGCGCCTGTTGCAGCAGGGCTTCGACCAGGGTCGCGGTGGCTTCGAGCACGTGGTCGCAGTTGTCCAGGATCAGCAGGTGGCGGGCTTCGTCGAACAGGGCGGCGATCAGCGCCACGGCGTCTTGTGCGGTGCTGTCGATGCCCAGCGCCGCCGCCACCAGGTCGGCGACGCAGGCAGGCTGGTCAGCCTCCGTGAGGTCGACGAAGGTGCGCCCCTCGCTGAAGTCTTCGGCCATGGCGTGGGCGAGTGTCAGCGCCAGGGTGGTCTTGCCGATGCCGCCGGTGCCGGTGAGGGTGAGCAGGCGGCGGCTGCGCAGGGTTTCGGTCAGGGTCTGGCAAATGTCGTCGCGGCCGATGACGCTGCTGCCAAGGCTCGGCAGGTCGTTGCCGGGTTTCGTAGCAAGCAAAGGTTGCGGCGCCATTTCACGGATGGTCACCGGAGCCACGAAGCGGTACCCGCGGCCCGGTACGGTGACGATGTAGGTGAAGTCTCCTTCTTCGCCAAGCACTCGGCGCAGGGTGGTCATTTGCGCGCGCAGGTTGCATTCCTCGACGATGACCTTGGGCCAGACCAGCGCCAGCAGCTCGTTCTTCTCCAACAGCTCGCCGGTTCGGCTCGCCAGCGTGACCAGCAGTTGCAGCGCACGGCTGCCCAACTGCACCAGTTCCCCGTCCTTGAACAGCAGATGCTGCTGGGGGTAGAGCACGAAGGACCCAAAGCACAGGGCGTTTTCCGGATCAGGGGTATCCAGAGCGTCCAAGGCGACAATCTTTCCGGGCTTGGTCTTGGTCAGGGGCATGATTAAACCTTTATGAATGAGTTAGTTATTGGCGGTCTTGAAGGGCGCCTTTGTTGTTTCACATGTTCAGGATAAACAGCACGATCCGACGTAAGGTCTGTCTCGGTGGCACGGGCGAACTTCGACAGCCAATGGCCATTCGCTTGTCATTGTTCGCTCATCTTTCGCAAGGCACGTCGCGGAAGGACTCCGCAGCGGATCAAATTCTGGCAAGTACCGTGCCATGGATCCAATGATCATCTGGTAACGGGCGTCCTTGAACTTTCGCGAAACGATGCGTATTGCCGGGGTCGGTCGTTGTTTTATTCGGGATTCCGAATGTTTCATTCGTATGACGTTCGGGTTGCCGAATGAGCGAGGCCGTGGACGTGCTTTGCAGGACGAAGACGGCGCATGGAGGCTTTGTAAATCGCGGGCTGTACGGTTCATGACGGTGTGTGCTGAGAAAAAACGAACAGCGCCTGGCGGTTCCCCGCCATACCTGCAAGGGACATTAAGTGTGTGCTCTATGCACGGCCGCGGCGCGATTCATTGTTGGGTGGGGATAAACTGACCCTCCTGTGGAGACTATTTAGAACATCCTTTTGTGTCGTTTATTAGTTGGCGGTAATCCGCCATCGCGAAGTTTGTGAACACCTTCGCAGTTGTCATCTTTGTCATGAAACAAATGGCGGGTTTGCGGTAGGGTTTGCGGTCGCCTTTCGTATACAGTCAGGCGCACGAAATTTGTTATCGACTGTTTTTATTGGGAAAGTTCGGAAGTTTCGAGTCATTGCTCGAAAACATTGCGCGGGCCATCATTTTTTTGCACCACAACAGGCCGTGGCGATAAACCGCCACGCATGACAGCACCCCGGGGGCCGGGGTGCAGAAAAGGCGGGAAGATCAGGGGCGTGGGGCGGCGTTATCGGCTGTTCAGGCCACGCCACCGTTGGCGCGCAGGATCTGGCCGTTGACCCAGCCGCTGTCAGGGCCGGCGAGGAAGGCGACGACACCGGCGATATCCTCTGGCTGGCCCAAGCGGCCCAGGGGTGGTGCCTGGGTGGCGGCCTGGATCTGCTCGGGCGTCTTGTCGGCCAGGAACAGTTCGGTTTCCACCGGGCCCGGGGCCACGGCATTGACGGTGATGTTGCGACCGCGCAGTTCCTTGGCGAACACCTGGGTGAAGGCCTCTACCGCGGCCTTGGTGCCGTTGTAGATGGCGTAGCCTGGCATTTTCAGGGCCAGCGTGGTGCTGGTCAGGTTGATGATGCGCCCGCCGTCGTTCAGCCGTGTCGCGGCAGCGCGCAGGGTGTTGAACACGCCTTGGGTGTTGATCGCGAAGTTGCGGGCGTACAGCTCGTCGCTGGTCTGCGCCAGGGGCGCGACCTTGAGGATGCCGGCGTTGTTGACCAGCACATCGATGCGACCCAGTTGCCGCTCGATGGTGTCGAACAGGGTCTGTACCTGGCCTGCACTGGACACATCGGCCTTGAGGGCGATGGCCTTGCCGCCGGCCTGGCGGATCTCGGCCACCAGCGCATCGGCTTCGGCATCGTTGCTGGCGTAGTTGATCGCCACGGCGAAGCCGTCACGGCTGAGGCGGCGGGCGATGGCGGCACCGATGCCGCGCGAGGCGCCGGTGATCAGGGCTACGGAAGAGGTCATGCTGGGCATCCTTCTGAGTGGGTGTGGGAAGGAGTGTGGACTGTTGGCGAAAAAAGATAATTGCGCGGCAAGTGCGATCAGTGTTCCATTTGCTTTAATTATCGACTTGGCGTCTTTCCCTTGCGAAGCAAGCGTAGCCGCCACCCTCCAGGAGAACCCGTCCATGGATCGCTTCCAGGAAATGCAGGTGTTCGTGCGTATCGCCGAGCGCGGCAGTTTTTCCCAGGCCGCCGAGGACCTGCAGATCCCGCGGGCCACCGTCACCAACCTGATCAAGCGCCTGGAGCAGCGCCTCGGCGTGCGCCTGCTCGAGCGCACCACCCGGCATGTGCGCATGACCCACGATGGCGAGGCCTACTACCACCGATGCGTGCGCCTGTTGCTGGACCTCGAGGAGACCGAAAGCGCCTTTCGCAACGCCCCTCCCAAGGGCCTGCTGCGGGTCAACCTGCAGGGCACCCTGGCCAAGCATTTCGTCATGCCGGCGCTGGGTGGGTTCCTGGCGCAGTACCCGGACATCACCCTGCACATCGGTGAGGACGACCGACTGGTCGATCTGGTGCGCGAAGGGGTGGATTGCGTGCTGCGGGCGGGCCTGCTGCAGGATTCGTCGTTGATCGGCCGACAGGTCGCCAGCCTTGAACAGGTGACCGTGGCAAGCCCCGAGTACCTCGCGCAGCACGGCACGCCCGCCACGCTGGACGACTTGCAGCAGCATTTCGCGGTGGATTACCTGTCCAGCGCCACCGGGCGGGCGGTGCCCCTGGAGTTCAGGGTCGGTCGTGAGGTGGTGGAGCGTTTGTTGCCTGCGAGGGTTTCGGTGACCGGCGTTGACCTGTACACCGGCGCGGCGCTCTCGGGGCTGGGAATCGTTCAGGTACCACGCTACCGGATTGTCCATGAACTGGCGGCCGGCAGCCTGCGCGAATTGTTGCCGGACTGCCCGCCACCGCCGATGCCGGTGTCGGTGGTGTACCCACAGAGTCGACAACTGTCGGCGCGGGTGCGGGTGTTTTCGCAGTGGTTGGCGGCGCAGTTGGGGCAAGGTCGCTGACCGGGTGACGGGTGCTGAGGGGATAAGCCGGCACGGCGCGCGTTTACGGGCTGAACCCCCCAACGGCTGAAGTCGTCACCATGCCCCACCTGCGTACCCTTGCCCGCGGCAGTCTGCTTCTCGGCACCCTTGGCCTGGCCAAGCGCTGAGCAGCCTCAGCCTGCGCTGAACAGTGCCCGCGCTTCGTCGAAGCACTGTTCGGCGATGGCCGAGCGCGGTTCGCTGCGGCGCAGCAGCAGGCCCACCGGGCTGTGAATGCTGGCGTCGGCCACCGGGATGATGCGCAGGTGTTCGCTCAGATCTTCCAGGCCGCAGTCCAGCGGCATCACCGCGCAGCAGATGCCGGCGTTCAGTGCCTGGATCAGTTGGAAGGTCGAGTCGCTTTCCAGCACGGCCTGGGGCTCCAGGCCGCGGCTGCGAAAGCTCAGGTCCAGCGACTGGCGGTAGTGCATGCCTTTGCTCAGCAGGCCCAGCGGCAGGCCGTCGAGTTCTTCCCAACGCAGTTGCTCGGTGTCGAACTGGAAGTGCCGGGTGTCGTGCAGCAGGCCCATGGTGGTGATACCCAGCTCGACCACCTCGAAGAAATTGACATTGACCTGGTCGAGGTAGCAGATGCCCAGGTCGAGCTGGTTGCGGCTCAGGCCGTCGATGATCTGCTCCGAACTCAGCGAGCTCAGCTGGAAGTGCAGTTCGGGGTATTTCTCGCGCAGCGGCAGCAGCAGTTCCATCGGGTTGAAGCTGGCCAGCGGCACGGTGCCCAGGCGCAGGCTGCCGACCACCTGGCCGCGGCAACTGGCAGCCTCGGCCTGTAGGCCGTCGTGGGCGGCGAGCAGAGTCTTGGCCCAGGCCAGGATGCGCTCGCCGGCTTCGGTGAACCCCTCGAAACGCTGGCCGCGCTTGACCAGCACCAGGTCGAGCTCGTCCTCCAGGTTGCGCAGGCGCATCGACAGGGTCGGCTGGGTGATGTGGCACAGCGCGGCGGCCTGGCCGAAGTGGCGGGTCTGGTCGAGGGCGATGAGGAACTTGAGCTGCTTGATGTCCATGGTTCGGCCTGGCGATAGAGGGTGTTGATCGGACGGTACGTCGTATCGATTGGACGCATGCGCCCCAGGGTTCTAGCGTGACGCAAAATCCCCCTTGGAGACAAACCCCGTGAGTGTCAAACCGGATGCGGTATTCGTACCGCTCAATATCGCCGTGCTGACGGTCAGCGATACCCGTACTTTTGCCGGGCTCGACCGGCGCCTGCCGCACCGCGTGGGAGGGCATTCTGGTGGAGCAACTGGATGCGCGGCATCGGCCGTGCAACTTCGTGCCGCACCTGAAGGCGGTGGGGGCGTGTGAGAGTCGGGGTTGATCGTTAGCGGTGTGTTGGTCTGGCGGGCCTCTTCGCGGGCAAGCCCGCTCCTACAGGAGAGGGCTTGCTTCAGCTCAACACATGCTTCACCGGCTCCAGCACCGGTGGCAGCGGCTCGCCCAGCGCCGACAGCACATCGCGCTCCAGCGTGCGCACCATGGCGTCGGTGGGCAGGTCGTTCTCGTCGCGGCCGAACGGATCCTCCAGCTCGTTGCCGATCGCATCCAGGCCAAGGAAGGTGTAGCTGACGATGGTGGTGAACAGCGGCGCCAGCCAGCCCAGCGGTTGGGCCAGGGCGAACGGCAGCAGCAGGCAGAAGATGTAGATGGTGCGGTGCAGCAGCAGGGTATAGGGGAACGGTAGCGGCGTGCCCTTGATCCGCTCGCAGGTCGCCTGCACCTCGGATAGCCCCAGCAGACGTTGCTCGAGCAGGGTGTAGCGGAATTCGCTGATGTGCTGCTGTTCGGCCAGTCGCGCACAGTGCGCGCCGATTACGCGCAGGATGCCGTCGCAGACATTGTGCTCGGTGACGACTGCGCCCTCGGCTAGCCAGGGCCTTGCGGCGTGCAGTTCGTCCTCGTTGCGCAGGCGCGCGTTCAGCGCATGGGCAAAGCCGCACAGGCTGCGCAGCAGCTCACGTCGCAGGGCCGGATCTGCGATCACCACGCTTTCGCGGATGAACGAGCGGGTCTCGATGATCATCCGTCCCCAGGCCTTGCGCCCCTCCCACCAGCGGTCGTAGCAGGCGTTGTTGCGAAAGCTCATGAAGATCGACAGCGACAACCCGAGCAGGGTGAAGGGCGTGGCGCTGACCGGGTAGAACAGCGCCGGGTAACGTCGCTCGACCAGCACGATCAGGGCTGCCAGCAAGGTCACCATCAGGCAGCGCAGGGCGATGCGCTTGACGATCGAGCCGCGCAGGGTGAACAGCATGCGCAGCATGTCGGTGTTGGAATGGACGATCAAGGCGGTTCCAGAGACGGCCGATCAGCCGCCGGTCATGTTCATGAAACGCAGGATCTGCACCTCGCCACCCACCTCGAAGTGATGGCGGTAGGGCTTGAGGTGCACGGCCTCGCGAATCGCTTGCTCCAGGCGCTCGCTGTCACCGGGATGGCTGCGCAGGACCTGCTTGAGGTCCATCGAGTGCTCGTTGCCCAGGCACAGCAGCAAGCGGCCTTCGACGGTCAGGCGCACGCGATTGCAGGTGGCGCAGAAGTTGTGGCTGTGCGGCGAGATGAAGCCGACCCGCGTCTGCGGCGCTTCGGCCAGGCGCCAGTAGCGGGCCGGGCCTTGTGAGGATTCGGCCGATTCGATCAGGGTGAAGTGCGGCTCCAGGCGCTCGCGCACATCGTCGCTGGAGTAGAACGACTCGCCACGCTCGTGCTCGCTGATCACGCCCAGGGGCATTTCCTCGATGAAGGTGATGTCCAGTTCGCGGTCGATGGCAAAGCGCACCAGGTCGACGATTTCATCGTCATTGCGACCCTTGAGCACCACGCAGTTGAGCTTGGTGCGGCGGAAGCCTGCCTGGCGCGCAGCGTCGATGCCGGCGATCACCTGGGCCAGGTCGCCGGTGCGGGTCAGGGCCTTGAAGCGTTGTGCATCGAGGCTGTCGAGGCTGATGTTCAGGCGTGTGACGCCGGCGTCGAACAGCGGTTGGGCCAGGCGGCCAAGCTGCGAGCCATTGCTGGTCATGCATAGCTCGCGCAGGCCGGGCAGGGCGGCGATGCGCCCGCACAGGTCGACGATGCCCTGGCGTACCAGCGGCTCGCCCCCGGTCAGGCGGATCTTGCGGGTGCCCAGTGCGACAAAACGTTCGGCGACCTGGTAGAGCTCTTCGAGGCTGAGGATCTGCTGGCGGGGCAGGAACTGCATGTCTTCGGCCATGCAGTAGACGCAGCGGAAGTCGCAGCGGTCGGTCACCGACATTCGCAGGTAGTCGATTTTCCGGTTGAAACCGTCGATCAGGGCCTGGCTGCTGTGTTCCACGTTCGCGCTCGGAAGGGTGGGATGGGGGTAATGTCCACGCTATAACCTGCAGGCACGGGCGTCAAATTGCTTTGCCCGACTGTTTGATAGGTCTGGTCTATCAAGCGATCAGTGAGCGCGCATCAGACCGCTACTGCGACCTTCTCACCGATACACCGGAAACGCCGTGGTGTACTTGATCTGTTCCATAGCAAAGCTGGAGGTGATGTTCGATAGCCCGTCGGTGCTGGTGATCAGCTTCTTGTAGAAGCGGTCGTAGGCAGCGATGTCGCTGACCACCACCCGCAGCATGTAGTCCCAGTCGCCGGACATGCGATAGAACTCCATCACTTCCTCGAAGCCTGTCACGGTTCTGGCGAAATGCTCGAGCCAGGCGCTGTCGTGGCGCTGGGTCTTGAGCTGGACGAACACGCTCAGGCCGAGGTTGATGCGCTCGGGGTCGAGCAGGGCGACGCGGCCGCGGATATAGCCTTCGTCTTCCAGGCGCTTGACCCGTTTCCAGCAGGGCGTGGTGGTCAGGTTGACCGCCTCGGCCAGGTCCTTGAGGGAGATCGAGGCGTCGCGCTGGAGCAGGGTGAGGATGTGCTGGTCGAAACTGTCCATGGCGATAGGGGGCGGCTTTGCAGAAAAAGTTTCTCGAGAGTAGCTCAATCGGGGAATCGCTTGCTACGCCCGGCGCCGTTGCAGCGGGTCGGACCGGGATATGCGATAGTGGCGGTTTTCTACCTGACCCCCTTCAGTCAACGGATCCGACCATGGCCGAAAAACCGCGCAATTTCGCCACCCGCACCATCCACGCCGGCGAGCAGTCCAGCGTCGCCGACAACGCTATCTTCCCGGCCATCGTCACCTCCAGCTCGTTCATCAAGCGCGGCCTGGACGACAATCCCGAATACGCCTACAGCCGTGTTTCCAACCCCACCCGCCACGCCTATGAAACCTGCGTCGCAGCCCTGGAAGAGGGTGTCGGTGCGGTTGCCTGCGCGTCGGGCGTGAGTGCCACCGCCACGGTGCTCGAACTGCTGCCCAAGGATGCCCACGTGGTAGTGATGAATGGCGTCTATGGCGGCACCTTCCGCCTGATGGAGGACTACCGGGCACACACCTCCGGGCTGACCACCACCTATGTCGACCTCAACGACCTGGACGCCGTCGCCGCAGCGATCCGTCCGAATACGAAGATGATCTGGCTGGAGTCGCCGACCAACCCGCTGCTGCACCTGGTGGACATCAAGCCGCTGTGCGACCTGGCCCGCGAGCGCGGCATCCTCACCTGCATCGACAACACCTTCTGCTCGCCATGGAACCAGCAGCCGATCACCTTGGGGGTGGACCTGGTGATGCACTCGGCGAGCAAATACATCGGCGGCCATTCCGACCTGACCGGCGGGGTGGTGGTGGCGGGCAATCATGAACTGCTGGCGCGCCTGCGCAAGATCAGCATGGCGGTGGGCGCGATCCAAGGGCCGTTCGACTGCTACCTGGCCCTGCGCGGCCTGAAGACCCTCGATGTGCGCATGGAGCGCCAGAGCGCCAACGCCCTGCGCGTGGCGCAGTACCTGGAGCAGCACCCGCAGGTCGAGCAGGTGTTCTACCCCGGGCTTGCGAGCCATCCGCAGCATGCGCTGTGCCAGCGCCAGATGCGCACTGGTGGGGCGGTGGTGGCGCTGCGTGTTAAGGGTGACCGGGCGGCGGTCAACCGCCTGGTCGAGGCGCTGTCGATCTTCGTCCTCGCCGACTCGCTGGGCGGTGTGGAGAGCATGATCAACCATTCCTGGACCATGTCGCACAACTCGCTCAGCCCGCAGCAGAAGGGCGTGATGGGCATCAGCGAGAACCTGGTGCGCTTGTCGATGGGGATCGAGGATTACCGCGACCTGATCGACGACCTCGAGGCGGGGTTGCAGGCGGCGGCCTCTGCGTAACGGCGGCTGACGCCATCGCGGGCTTGCCCCACGATGGCATTGCAACGAACGACCTCAACCCTTGGGCGGATGAATGATCCGTTCGATCTTGTCCTTGATCAGCAGACGTTCCTTGCGCAGGCGGTTGACCGCCTCGTCGTTGGTGCCGTTGCCTTCGGCGGCCAGCACTTCCTTGTCCTTGGCGTTGTATTCCTTGTGCAGCTTGTGCAGGTCCTGATCCTTGTCGATCAGGGCCTGGAACTTGTCTTCGGTAATGTGCAGGTCGGCTAGCAGATCGTGCGGGACTGGCATCTCTTCACCTCTGTTTCAGGGGTTGGTAAATATCCTGATCCTTCAGGATAGCTGCCTTTGCCGACAGCGGGAGCGGTTCGCCGGATGAGGCGGCAGCGTCGCCACGCTGCTGAATGGCAGCTGAATGAACTTTAATTAATCATGAAAGACGCATCACAACCGATTGTTGGCATCTTTTTCACAAAAAATTGATGCTACGCTTTCTACAGTTCGGCCAACTTCCCAAGGTGCCCGCCCGGGTACGCCTGGTCGCTTCTAAACTCTGATTGCGAACGCCATGTTGAAAATCAAATCACTGCGGACCGAGTGGGTCACGCTGCTGGCCAGCCTTTACCTGTTGATCGGCCTCAATCTGTTCCTGTGGGAGCATCTGGAGACCATCCTGCCCCCCGGCATGGTTGGGCTGTGGCTAGGCCTGGCGTTTGCCGTACTGATGTTGTTCGCCTTCAACCTGATATTGACGTTGTTGGCCTTCAAGTATGTATTGAAACCGGTATTGATTGTGCTGTTCATGAGTGGCGCCGGTGTCGCCTACTTCATGAATCAATATGGCGTACTTATTGATGCCGGCATGTTCCGCAATGTCGCCGAAACCAATATCGAGGAAGTGCGTGACTTGCTGTCGTTGAAGTTTGCACTCTATATGCTGGGGTTGGGCGTCGTGCCGTCGTTGTTGCTCTGGAAGGCACGCATTGCCTACCGCCCCTGGCACCGCGAACTGCTGGGCAAGCTCATCGTCAGCGGCGCCTGCGTCGCAGCCCTGGGCTCGATCGGGCTGGTCAATTACCAGGGCCTGTCGTCGCTGTTTCGCAATCACCACGAACTGCACTTGATGCTCACCCCGAGCAATATCGTCGGGGCGTCGTTCAGCTATGCCAGCGAAAAGCTCGGCAGCGCTGCCAAACCCTTCCAGAAATACGGCGAAGATGCCCATCGCGATGCCGCCTGGCAGAAGCACGAGCGCAAGTCGCTGACCGTGCTGGTGGTGGGTGAAAGCGCCCGCGCCGAGAACTTCGGTGTGCTGGGTTATGGCCGCGATACCACGCCACGCCTGTCGAAGGAGGCTGGCCTGCTGGGCTTTACCGATGTGCATTCGTGCGGGACCGAGACGGCCGTGTCGGTGCCTTGCATGTTCTCCGGCATGGCACGCAAGGACTACGACCCGAGCCTGGCCAGCCGCCGCGAGGGCCTGCTCGATATCCTCGGGCGTGCCGGCATCGAGGTGCAGTGGCGCGATAACCAGTCAGGCTGCAAAGGCACCTGCGATCGATTCAACTACGTCAACCTCACCAGCGCCAAGGACCCGGTCCTGTGCGCCGATGGCGAGTGCCACGACCAGATCCTGCTGCAGAACCTCGATGCGCTGCTCGACAGCCTCGACAAGGATACCGTGCTGGTGCTGCACCAGATGGGCAGCCATGGCCCTGACTACTACAAGCGTTACCCGGCAGGCTTCGAGCACTTCACTCCGGTGTGCCGCAGCAATGCCCTGAACCAGTGCAGCCAGCAGGACATCGTCAACAGCTACGACAACACGCTGGTCTACACCGACGAGGTGCTGGCGTCGCTGATCGACACCCTGCGCAAGCACCAGGACAAGGTCGACACCGCCATGATCTACCTCTCCGACCATGGCGAGTCGCTGGGCGAATACAACCTGTTCCTGCATGGCACCCCTTACATGCTCGCCCCGGACCAGCAGAAACACATCCCGCTGCTGGCCTGGTTCTCCGACAGCTACCGCCAGGACTTCGCCGTCGATACCGACTGTCTGTCGAAGATGCGTGACACGCCGCTGAGCCAGGACAACCTGTTCCACTCGATGCTCGGCCTGCTGCAGGTGCGCACCGAGGTGTACCAGCAGTCGCTGGACATGTTTGCGGGGTGTCGCCCCTGGTTGACGGCCAGGAACTGATCGCGCGCCAGCGCTACCGCTGATCGCCACCATGGATGGCCCGGGTTTCACGAGCAGTGCCCGCGCCGTATATACTGCGCGCCAATGTTTGTGGGAGAGCCTTGTGGCCATCGAAATACACTGGATCCGTGACGACCAGACCCTGGCCGAACTCTGCCGGAAGTGGCGTACGCTGCCGTTCGTGGCCGTCGACACCGAATTCATGCGGGTCGATACCTTCTATCCCAAGGCTGGCCTGGTGCAGGTCGGCGATGGCCAAAGCGCCTACCTGATCGACCCCCTGCTGATCCGCGATTGGCAGCCGCTGGGCGAATTGCTCGAAGACAGCGGCGTGGTCAAGGTACTGCACGCCTGCAGCGAAGACCTCGAAGTCCTGCTGCGCCTGACCGGCAAGCTGCCGCAGCCGCTGTTCGACACGCAGTTGGCCGCGGGCTACCTGAATATCGGTTTCTCGATGGGCTATTCGCGTCTGGTCCAGGACGTGCTGGGCATCGAGTTGCCCAAGGGCGAGACGCGCTCCGACTGGTTGCAGCGTCCGCTGTCCGAAACCCAGGTCAGCTACGCCGCCGAAGATGCCGTGCACCTGGCCGAGCTGTTTACCGCGCTGCGTCCGCGCCTGTCGGATGACAAGTACGCCTGGGTGCTGGAGGACGGCGCCGAGCTGGTGGCGCAAATGCGCCGTGAAGTCGAGCCCGAAACCCTTTACCGCGACGTCAAGCTGGCCTGGAAGCTCGGCCCGCAGCAGTTGGCGGTGCTGCGTGAGCTGTGCGCCTGGCGCGAGCGTGAAGCGCGCAGCCGCGATGTACCGCGCAGCCGGATCCTCAAGGAGCACTCGCTGTGGCCCATGGCCAAGGGTCAGCCCGACAGCCTGTCGGCGCTGGCCAAGATCGAGGAGATGCACCCGCGCACCATCCGCCAGGACGGCGAAACGCTGCTCAAGCTGATCAAGAACGCCGCCAGCCAGCCTGCCGAGCAATGGCCCGCGGTGCTGCCCGAGCCGCTGCCGATCGAAGCCGCCGGCATTCTCAAGCGCCTGCGCGCCATCGGCCAGGCCGAAGGCGAGCGCCTGCAGATCGCCCCTGAGCTGATGCTGCGCAAGAAGGCCCTGGAAGCCCTGCTCAAGAGCGGCTACCCCAATGGCCCCTATCAATTGCCCGATTCGCTGCGCGGCTGGCGCCGTGAGCGGATGGGCCAGGCCCTGCTGGATGATCTGGCAGGCGCCGGAGAGACTCGATGAAACGTATCTGCTCGATCTACAAAAGCCCGCGCAAGCGCGAGATGTACCTGTATGTGCTCAAGGCCGAGGGCCTGGAGCGCGTGCCCGAGGGCCTGCTGCCGTTCTTCGGTACGCCGGTGCATGCCTTCGACCTGGTGCTGACCCCCGAGCGCAAGCTGGCTCGCGAGGACATCGTCAAGGTGTTGGAGAACCTCGACAACCAGGGTTATCACCTGCAGATGCCGCCACCGGACGACGACTACATCGAGCACCTGCCCGAAGAGCTGCTGCGGCGCAACGATCCGGCCTGAGCCGGGCGCGAACCCTATCAACAGGCGGCCCTCGACGGGCCGCTTTCGTCGTTCTGCAAGGTTGTCATCGAGATGCGCGTTCTGATCGCTGAACAGGATCATGCCCTTTACGCTCGCCTGCTGGGCGAGCTGGCACCGGACCTGGAGGTCCTGACCAGTGGCGATTCCGCCGAATTGTCGCGCCACGCCCCTGAATGCCCGATCTGGCTGGGCGAGCCGCACCTGGTCGCCAGCCTGCTGCGCCAGGGCCACAAGCCGGCCTGGATGCAGTCGACCTGGGCGGGTATCACGCCGCTGCTGGCCGACGGCCTGCCGCGTGACTATCGCCTGACCCGTGCGGTGGGCATTTTCGGCCAGGTCATGGCCGAGTACATGCTGACCTACATGCTGGTCCACGAGCGCGATGTGCTGGCGCGCCTGGTCAGCCAGGTGGAGCGGCGCTGGGACGGCCGCCCGGGCAACAGCCTGGAAGGGCGCAAGGTGCTGATCGTCGGCACCGGCGACATCGGCCAGCGGGTTGCCGAGTTCCTGCTGCCGTTTGGCGTGACCCTGTATGGCGTGGCCAGCAGCCCGCGCGAGCAGGCGCCGTTCGTCGAAGTGGCGGGGCTGGATGCGTTGCCGCGGCTGGCCGGTGAGGTCGATTACGTGCTCAACCTGCTGCCGGATACCCCGGCCACCCATGACCTGTACGATGCCGCGCTGTTCCAGTGCTTCAAGCCGACCGCGCTGTTCATCAACGCCGGGCGTGGTGTGGCGGTGGTCGATGCCGACCTGGTCGAGGCACTCAAGAGCGGGCACCTGGCGGGTGCCGTGATCGATGTCTGCCGCCAGGAGCCGTTGCCCCAGCGCCATCCGTTCTGGACCGCCTGGGGGCTGCTGCTGACCGGCCACAGTTCGGCACCGACCTCGCCGGTGGCGATGGTGCGCTTGTTCGTCGAGAACGTCCGGGCCTATGCGGCGGGGCAGGGGTTGCGCGGGGAAGTGGATTTCTCGCGCGGGTATTGAGGTGCTTCTGCTGGCCCTATCGCAGGCTTGTCCTGCGATAGGGCCAGCCCAGTCTTAGAGACTGAAATCACCCTCGGCTGCCAACTCGCTCAGCGGTCGACGCGGGCTCGGCACTTCACGGGCCTGCAGTGCTTCGATCAGGCTGGCCTTGTCGCCCAGCTTGCCGATCGCCACCATCGCGTGCAGCACATAACCTTCGGGGATCTTCAGTTCCTTGCGCGCCAGCTCCTGGTCGAACCCGGCCATGCCATGGGTGTGCCAGCCGCTGATGCTCGCCTGCAGCGCCAGGTGGCCCCAGGCCGAACCTGTATCGAAGGTGTGCCACAGGGCCGGCGTTTCTTCGCTGGCGCCAGGGGCGGTGAAGGTGGTCTTGGAGAGGATCAGCACCAGCGCCGAGGCCTGCTGCGCCCAGCTGCGGTTGAACGGCACCAGGAATTCCAGGAAGCGCTCCCAGTTCGGCGTGTCGCGGCGGGCATAGAGGAAGCGCCAGGGTTGTGAGTTGTAGGCCGATGGCGCCCAGCGCGCGGCTTCGAGGAAGCTCAGCAGGGTTTCTTCGCTGATCGGCTCCGCGTTGAACGCACGGGGCGACCAGCGGTTGATGAACTGCTCGTTGATGGCATAGTCGGCGATGCGGGGATTGGCGCTCATGCGGGCTCCTGCGAAAGGAAGAGGGAAAGCCTGAACGCTACTGCGTCCGCTCGGCACTGACAAGCGGTATGGCATTGCGTCGGGCCAGGCTCTAGACTGGCGCCGCCGCGCGCCGCGGCCTTCAAAGTAATTGCAGGAAAACGTGTGATGATCGCCGACCCCGCGCCCTTCTGGCGGCGCAAGACCCTCGACCAGCTCGATCCGCAGGAATGGGAGTCGCTCTGCGACGGCTGCGGGCTATGCTGCCTGCAAAAGCTCGAAGACGAGGATGACAACAGCATCTATTACACGCGTATCGCCTGCAAACTGCTGGACATGAATACCTGCCAGTGCAGCGACTACCCCAACCGCTTCGAGCAGGTGCCCGACTGCATCCAGCTCACGCCAGGCAAGGCCGACCAGTTCAAATGGCTGCCGACCACCTGTGGCTATCGCCTGGTCAGCGAGGGCAAGGACCTGCCGGCCTGGCACCACTTGGTCTGCGGTGACCGTGAGCAGGTCCATGAGCAGCGCATTTCCCAGTCCGGGCGGATGCTCAGCGAGAACGATGTCGACGAAGACGACTGGGAAGACCACCTGATATTTCGCGCCGGCTGATCCGCCTGGCCTGCGCCTCTGGGGAACAAGGAGTTTCTGTATGCGTCGCCCGTTGTTGTTGCTACTGGCCCTGTCGGCCAGCTTCCCGACCTGGGCGAAGAAGGTCGATCTGGATTACCAGGTGCGCCTGCTGCCCCAGACGGGCCAGGCCGAGGTGCGCCTGACCCTGGCCGAGGGCACGCCGGTGCGCAGCCTGGACTTCGACCTGGGCAGGCAGGGCGCCTACAGCGATTTCAAGGCGGACGGCCATTGGCAGGTGCAGCAGGACCGTGGCGTCTGGCACCCCGGAGCAGGCAAGAGCAGCCTCAGCTACCGCGTGCAGCTCGATGTGAAGCCCCATGGCAGCGCGCATGAAGCACGCATCACGCCGCATTGGGCATTGTTTCGCGGCGATCAGCTCGTGCCCCCGGCCCGTCTCGATCAGCAGGATGGCACCGAGTTGGTGACACGCCTGGCCTTCGAGCTGCCGTCGGGCTGGCAGAGTGTCGAGACGGCCTGGCCGCGCATCGGCAAGCAGAAATTCCGTATCGACAACGTCTCGCGCCTGTTCGATCGCCCCACTGGCTGGATACTCGCCGGCAACCTCGGCAGCCGCCGCGCACGCCTGGGGGATACCGAGGTGACGGTCGCCGCACCGCAGGGGCAGGGCATGCGGCGCATGGATACCCTCACCCTGATGACCTTCGTCTGGCCGCAGTTGCAGGCGGTGTTCCCGCGCAATCCGCCCAAGCTGCTGGTGGTCGGTGCCCGCGACGACATGTGGCGCGGTGCGCGTGCCTCGCGCAACTCGCTGTACCTGCACAGCACACGCCCACTGATCAGCGAGAGCGGCAGCAGCCCGCTGCTGCGCGAGCTGGTGCAACTGTTTGCGCAGATCGACGACCGTGATCGCAGTGACTGGCTGGGCGAGAGCCTGACCGACTACTACGCCATCGAAGTGCTGCGCCGCGCCGGTGGCATCAGCGATGATCGCTACCAGGCGCTGCAGGTGCGGTTGCAGAAGGACGGCGCCAAGGTCAAGACCCTTCGCACCGAGCAGGCCGACGCAATGCAGGTGGCCAGGGGGGTGCTATTGCTGCAGGCGCTCGACCGCGAGATTCGCCTGCACAGCCACAACAAGCGATCGCTGGACGACGTCACGCGCGCGCTGATGCGCATGGCCAGTGTCAGCACGGAGGAATTCATCCAGATCAGCGAGAGCGTGCTGGGGCGCGAGTCCGAGGTGCTGGAGAGCAAGTTGTTGCGTTGAGCCGGTGGTGACTTCTTCGCGGGCAAGCCCGCTCCCACAGGTTCAGCGGTGTTTTCGAGATCTGTGGGAGCGGGCTTGCCCGCGAAGAGGCCACCGCCGATTCAGACCCCAGCCAACGGATCCTTACCGGTCACCGTCACCGTGCGGGTCGCCGCCTCGGCGCTGGCCTTGAGTGCCTTCAACTCAGCTGCCCCGCGTTCGATATCGGCATGCAACCGGCGGTACTCCGCGCGATGCTTGTGGAACCAGGCCTTGGTCGCGCAATGGCCCTTGATGCCGCGGGCCAGGGCCATGCCGCCCACCGCTACCTGCAACAAGCCGATCAGCCCGCCGTGGCGCATCCCTTTGCTGATCATCAGGGCACCGCCTGCCAGTGAGCTGACGCGCTCCCAGCCCTGGACGTTGTGGTCATGCCTGTCTGACGCCGAATGGATATCGAGCATGGGTAGGTCTCCTTGTGGGTTGGTACATCAGCTGACCTTGGAGGCTGCCCCGGCGTTCAGTGCAATTACCCTGATCCCCGTTACTTGAACTTGGGCCCGGAGCGAGTATTCAGGCCCTTTGCCAGCCGGTCATACAGCACCACGTTGACCGTCGCGGCCAGGTTCATGCAGCCCTGGGTGGGGATGTAGATGGTTTCTTCGCACCAGGCGCGCACGCTTTCGTCGAGGCTGCCGTCCTCCGGGCCGAAGATGTAGATCGCCCGATCCGGATGGGTGTATTCGGGGAGTGGCCGTGCGCCGTCGACCAGCTCCACTGCCACTGGCGTACAGCCCAGCGGGATGATGCGCTGCAGGTCGTCGATGCCGATCAGCGGGATGTCGTAGTGCACCCGCTTGGTGTCGGTGACGAAGTCGCGGGCGCGCTCGTAGCGTTTGCCGGTGTAGAACACCGAGTTGACGCCGTAGCAGCCCGCCGCACGCATCACCGAGCCTACGTTTTCAGCGGATTTTGGGTTGAACAGGCCGATGCAGCTGTACCGTTTGTTCGCCACGAGTCGGGGCCCTTCGCAAAAAAAGAGCGCGATTATACGGGCTAGCCGACGCCGTGGGCGGATGAATCGACGGTCAGTCCTTCTTCATCAGGGCGGCCAGGCCGGCGAAGGGGTTGTGCGTGGCGACATTGGTTTTCGGCGTGCTCAGCGAGCCTTCGCCGAAATACTGCTGGTCGGTGTAGCGCGAATGCTCGTTGTCGTGGCAGTACAGGCACAGCAACTCCCAGTTGGAGCCGTCCTGGGGGTTGTTGTCGTGGTTGTGGTCGCGGTGGTGCACGGTCAGTTCCGACAGGCGCTTGCCGGAGAACTCGCGGGCGCAGCGCCCGCAGACGTGCGGATACATCTTCAGTGCCTTGTCGCGGTAGCCCATTTCCTTGTCGCGCTTGGCGTCGGCGAGGATGCGGTCGAGGCGGGCGGTGGCTGCGGAGTTGGAGGGCGAGCTCATGGTGTTACCTTTTTCGTTATCAGGGCAATGACGGTTATGCATCGAGTCTAGCGCGCCTGCGGGCCCGGCGGACAGGCAAAAGCACGCAATTGGGCGTAGCCTGTAGGCAGGTTCCGGACGGGAGGTTACCGATGTTGCCTGTGATCCTTGCCACGCTGCTCCTGCTTGCCGCCCCGCTGGCTGATGCCGCCGGGCAGCCTTCGGGAAGCATCACTCCGGTGCCAGGTGCACCGGGTACGCCGACGCCCACGCCCTATCCGCAGATTACCCCGAGCACACCACCGAAGGCCGGCAGCAGCCAGCCCGGCGCGCCGTTGCTGCCGCCAATGCCGTTGCCTGGGCCGCCAAAGGACCAGCCGTTGCCAGGGCTGTCCCAGGACCCACCGAAAAAGACCGACTAGACCTGTTGCGAGAGGCGCTGGCCGTCTTGCATCCGCAAGCGCTTCGACAGCGCCACGGCCAGGGCGCGGATGATCCGCGCGGCGATGCGCGGGGCGTCGTTGAGCATCTTGTCCAGCGAGTCCTTGCCCAGCGTCAGCAACTGGCAATCACTGGCCGCCACGCAACTGGCCGAGCGCCGTTCGCCGTCGAGCACGGCCATTTCGCCGAAAGCCCGGCCCTTGCGCAAGGTCGCGATCTCGACTTGCTGGCCGTTGCCGTCGGTCTTGCGCACCGACACCACGCCGCGGTGCAGGATGCACATGAAGGTGCCGGCGTCGCCTTCGGCGAAGATGGTCTGGCCCTCGGTCATCGCCGTGATGGCGAAATAACCGGCGACGGCCTGGAAGTCGCTGGGCTGCAGGCTGTCGAACAAGCCGCAGTCCATGAGCATGTCGCGGATTTCGGCGCTGAGGAGGCTTGGGTCGGGCATGTGTTGTTCTTCGTGTCGTCCGGTATTTGAGAGCTTCCACATACCCTGTGGGAGAGGCCACGGGTATGCGAGAACTCTATGACAACAAGAAACGCGATTTACACCACGCCCAGCTCATTGAAGACGAATGCATATTCCAGGGCCACGTCCTTCAGCCCCTGGTAGCGCCCGCTCATGCCGCCGTGGCCGGCGCCCATTTCGGTCTTGAGCAGCAACAGGTTGTCGTCGGTCTTGCAGGTGCGCAGGCGCGCCACCCACTTGGCCGCCTCCCAGTACTGCACGCGACTGTCGTTGTAGCCGGCCACCACCAAGATGGCCGGGTAAGCCTGGGCCTTGACGTTCTCGTAGGGGGCATAGGCCTTGATACGTGCGTACACCTCAGGCTCCTCGGGGTTGCCCCACTCGTCATACTCGGTGACGGTCAGCGGCAGCTCGGGGTCGAGCATGGTGTTGAGCACATCGACGAAAGGCACCTCGGCGATGGCGCAGCGGAACAGCTCAGGGCGCTGGTTGAGCACTGCGCCCATCAGCAGGCCGCCGGCACTGCCGCCGCTGATCGCCAGTTGCTCGGTGCGGGTGACGCCTTGGGCGATCAGGTGTTCGGCGCAGGCGATGAAGTCGTCGAAGCTGTTCTGCTTGTGCTCCTGCTTGCCGGCCCGGTACCAGGCCTCACCCAGCTCGCCGCCGCCGCGCACATGGGCGATGGCAAAGGCCACGCCGCGCTCGAGCAGGCTCAGGCGGGCGTGGGAAAACCAGGGGTCGAGGCTCTCGCCATAGGCGCCGTAGCCGTAGAGGTACAGCGGCACCTCGCGGTCCAGGTCCTGACGGCGGCGCACCAGGCTGATCGGCACCTGGGTACCGTCCTTGGCGGTCGCCCACAGGCGTTGGCTGACGTAGTCGTCGGCATCGAAGCGACCGAGTACCGGGGTCTGCTTGAGCACCTGCTGCTCACCACTGGCCAGCTCCAGTTGGCGGACCTGGGCCGGCCGGTTGAGCGCTTCGTAGCGCAGACGGATGCGTGTGCTGGAGAACTCCAGGCTGTCCTGCACGTAGAGGCTGTAGGCGGCGTCGGGCAGTTCGACGCGATAGGCCGGCAGGCCCTGGGGGCGGACTTCGATGATCGGCAGGCCGCCCTCACGCAGGCTCAGTGACAGCGCCGAGGCGTTCAGGCTCAGGCCTTCGAGCATGATGTCGTCACGGTGCGGCACCAGCACCTGCCATTGTGCGCGGCTGGGCACCAGGTCGGCCGGGGCGTGGAACAGGGCGAAGTTGATGCCGTCCTGGTTGCTGCGGATGAACCAGCGCCACTGGCCGTCGAGCTGGCCGTGGTCGGGGAAGTATTCGTGGCCCTCGACCCGCGGCGCCAGGCAGGTGAAGTCGGCCTGTGGCGTGGCGGCATCGAGCACCCAGGCTTCGCTGGTGGTCTTGCTGTTGAGCAGCAGCACCAGCTGGCGTTCGGAACTTGCGCGGTAGCAGTGCAGGAAGAAACGCCCGTCCGGCTCTTCGAACACGGTGCTCGCGTCGGTTTCACCCAATGTGTGGCGGCGCAGGCGCCACGGGCGGTGGGTGTCGTCCAGTTCGGCGAAGAACAGCGTGCGGCTGTCGTTGGCCCAGGTCAGGCTGCCGTCGCAGTCGTCGAAGGGCAGGGTGGCGACGCTGCCGCTGTCCAGGTCCTTGACGTACAGGGTGTAGACCTCGTCGCCGCTGGTGTCGAGGCTGTAGGCCAGCAGGCGATGGTCGGGGCTGACATTGAATGCGCCCAGGGCGAGGAAGCCGCCGTTGGCCAGGGCGTTGGGGTCGAGCAGCAGTTGCTCGGCGCTTTCGTCGACGCGGTTGCTGTCATCGGCCGGGCGCGGGCAGCGGTAGTGGCGCGGGTATTCGTCGCCCGCCGTGGTGCGGGTGTAGTAGAGGTAGGGGCCCCAGGGGGAGGGGAGCGACAGGTCGGTTTCGAGGATGCGGCCCTTGATCTCTTCGAACAGCTGTTCGCGCAGCTCGGCCTGGTCGGCGAGGCAGGCTTGCTGGTAGGTGTTTTCCTGCTCCAGGTAGGCCAGCACTTCTGGGGCGTCGCGCTCCTGCAGCCAGGCGTAGGGATCGGCGGCTTGGGCAGGGCGGGCGATGGGGGGCTTGGGTCTGGTATGCATGGGATGTCCGTGGTCTGGTGGCGTCTGTGCCGGTCTCTTCGCGAGGATCGCAGGTCCGTAGGCGCGGGCTTGCCCGCGAAGAGGCCGCTTAGGCTTCAAGAGGGAAGAGGCGCCTGTGCCCGTAAAAGTGTTTATCATAGGCATCTCTTTGCCTGCCTTGCACGGACACCATGATCGAACAAGACTACACACTGGCCTGGGGCCTCTACGCTGTCGCCGCCCTGGGTTGCCTGCTGGTGGCCTTCAAGCTGACCGGCTGGATGTGGCGCTGGCTGCGCGAGCCGCTGCGGGTGATCGTTGCCGTGCTGCTGTTCACCCCCACCATTGTCGATCCGGTCAAGGACAGCTTTGCCCCGGCCGTTGCCATTACCGCCCTGGACCTGGCGTTCAAGGTGGGCAACAACGCCTGGCGCGCGGCCTCGGACCTGGCGATGTACGGCATGATCGCCTTCGGCCTTTACCTGCTGTTCGTGCTGGTGCGCTGGCCACTGGAAAAACGGGCTGGTGAGCGCCGCGAGAAGGCCGAGGCCGCCGCCAAGCGCCAGGCGGCCGAAGACGATGCGGTGATGGCCGACGCGCCCGTCGCCGATCGTCGTGATCGCTACCGTGAAGAGCCCCCTGCCGCCCCGGTGCGTCGCCCGGGCAATGGTGGCGGCCGCGTCGAGCCACGGATCTAGGACGGAGCCCTCGCCAATGTGTGAATTGCTGGGCATGAGTGCCAATGTCCCCACCGATATCGTCTTCAGCTTCACCGGCCTGATGCAGCGTGGCGGGCGTACCGGTCCGCACCGCGACGGCTGGGGCATCGCCTTCTACGAAGGGCGTGGCCTGCGCCTGTTCCAGGACCCGGCCGCGAGCAGCGAGTCGGAGGTGGCCAACCTGGTGCAGCGTTACCCGATCAAGAGCGAAGTGGTTATTGGTCATATCCGCCAGGCCAACGTCGGCAAGGTCTGCCTGTCCAATACCCACCCCTTCGTGCGTGAGCTCTGGGGGCGCAACTGGTGCTTCGCGCACAATGGCCAGCTCGCTGATTTCAGTGGCGAGAAGACGTTCTACCGCCCGGTCGGCGACACCGACAGCGAGGCGGCCTTCTGCGACCTGCTCAACCGCGTGCGTGCGGCATTCCCTGAACCGGTGGAGGTCGAGGCGCTGCTGCCGGTGCTGGTCGAGGTCTGCGCCGGGTATCGTGCGAAGGGCGTGTTCAACTGCTTGCTCAGCGACGGCGACTGGCTGTTCTGCTTCTGTTCGACCAAGCTGGTACATATCACCCGGCGCGCGCCTTTTGGTGCTGCACGGTTGAAAGATGTCGACCTGATCGTGGATTTTCAATCGGAAACCACGCCCAATGACGTGGTCACGGTGATCGCCACCGAGGCCCTGACCGAAAACGAGACCTGGCAGCGTTACGAGCCCGGTCAATGGGCCCTGTGGCGGCACGGCGAGTGCGTCGCCAAAGGCTAAGGACAGAGCATGTTCAGAAGTTACCTGCGGTTGCTGCTGTTCACTTTCGGCCTGTTGGCCGGTGTCCAGGTGCCCGGCCTGGTCAAGGACTATAGCCAGCGGGTCGAGGCCCACATGCTCGAGTCGCGCGAAGCGCTGGCGGGCTTCCAGGAAACTGCCGAGCGCTTCTTCAACGGCGACCTGCAGGCATTGGTGCGCCATTACCGCACCAGTGACGACCCGGTGTTCAACAGTGACGCCAACAGCATCGAAAGCCTGGTGATTCGCAACCAGTTGCTGGAAAACGAATGGCAGGCGCTGCAAGGCAGTTGGGCCAGCCGCAGTTGGCATGTGCTGGTGCAGGCCGATCCGCAGCTGCGTGAAGAGACGCTCAAGGGCTACAGCTACCAGATCCTGCTGGTGCCCGAGGCGATCGGCTGGGGGATCGCCAGCGGCTTCCTGCTGGCGTTCCTGGTCGAGAGCCTGTTGCTGGGAATCGGCTGGGTGATCCTGGGCGGGCGGCGCCGGGCGGTGAAGGAAAGCTGGCGCTAGATTGCAGCTATTTTGTTGCCGGGGCGGGCCTCATCGCGGGACGAGTCTCAGCGGCGAACCGCCGCTCTCACAGTGTTGGACCTTCGGGAGCTACTGTCCTGTTCAAAATCTAAAGGCCAGCTCAATCCCTGTGGGAGCGGGCTTGTCCCGCGATAGGGCCGACACTGACACTGCCTGGCTCAGACCAGCACAATCCGCTGCACCCCCACATCCTGCGCATAGCGCCCCAGCACCTGCTGGCACAACCCTACCACTTCATCGACCAGCTCCACCCCGGTCTGCCACGACACCACCAACTCCAGGCTAGGCGGTGGCTGCAGCCCGGTCAGCAGCACCAGCTCGCCGCGTGCCAGCTCTGCGGCGACCAGCGCCGGGGGCAGGGCGCCGATACCGAAGCCGTCGCGCAGCAGCCGGGTGATCGCCGACACCGAGTTCACGCAGTTCAGCCGCGGCGTCTCGCTTCCCGCGCTCTGCAGCAGGCTGAATACCTCCTGGTGCGGCCGGGAGTTGCGCGAAAAGGTGATGATCCGCTCGCGCGCCAGTTCGGCCAGCGACGCATAGTCACGATGATGCGGTGAGCCGGTAGCGACGATCCAGCCCATGGGATAGCGCGCCAGGTCCAGGCTGCGGATGCTTTCCTGGCGCAGCAGGTCGGTCTGCAGGATCACGTCGAGAAACCCCTTCTGCAACTGGTCGCGCAGGTTCAGCGAGGTGTCGGCGACCAACTCGATTTCAACCTGCGGGTAGCGCTCGGTCAACTCGGCCACCAAGGCGCTCATCCAGGTGTGGATCACCGTGTCCATGACCCCCAGGCGGATCCGGCCGACCACCGCCCGTTCGCCGCCCAGCGACTGTTTCATCGCCTTGGCGGTGTCGAGCATGCGCTCGGCGTACTCCAGCACCTTGCTGCCTTCCGGGGTCAGGCTGACACCGCGCGAGTCGCGCAGCAGCAGCTTCACGCCGAGGTCGGCCTCCAGTGCGGCGATGCGGCTGGACACCGAGGCCTGGGTGGTGAACAGCTTCTCGGCGGTGAGGCGAAAGCTCTTGAGCCGGGCGACCCAGACGAAGGTTTCGAGAAATCGCAGGTTCATCGTGTGCTCGCAAGGCTGGGCGATCAGGTTTTCTTGTTCCAGACCGACGGTTTTTCTCGTTGGACGCAGGTTGCGCGGGCTTTGAACAATAGCGTCCAGGCCGCGAACACGCAGTCGTTCCTCAAACAATACCAACAAGCCGAGGCATCCATGAACCCCACCGGCGTACAGCAGCAGGCACCCGCCCGATCTTCGGGCGGGCCCTTTGCCTGGTACCGTGACATCGACTCCCAGCAACGACGCACCTTCTGGAGCTGCAAGATCGGCTATGGCCTGGACGGCATGGACACGCAGATGCTCAGCTTCGTCATCCCCACCCTGATCATGATCTGGGGCATCAGCACCGCCGAGGCCGGCCTGATCCACACCAGCACCCTGATCGCCTCGGCCATCGGCGGCTGGGTCGCCGGTATCCTCTCCGACCGCATCGGCCGCGTACGCACCCTGCAACTGACCGTGCTGTGGTTCGCCTTCTTCACCTTCCTCTGCGGCTTCGCCCAGAGCTACGAGCAGCTGCTGATCGCCCGCACCCTGATGGGCTTTGGCTTCGGTGGCGAGTGGACCGCCGGTGCGGTGCTGATCGGCGAGGTGATCCGCGCCCAGGACCGCGGCAAGGCAGTGGGCATGGTGCAATCGGGCTGGGCCATCGGCTGGGGCCTGACCGCGATCCTCTACGCCTTGTTGTTCTCCTGGCTGCCGGCCGAACAGGCCTGGCGTGCACTGTTCCTGCTCGGGCTGTTGCCGGCGATCTTCGTGATCTTCGTACGCCGCATGGTCAAGGACCCGGAGGTCTACCGCGAAGCCAAGCGTGCAGAAAAGCCCGAAGCGCCTTCGCACTTCTACGAAATCTTCGCCTCCGGCATGCTCTGGACCACGATCCGCGCTTCGCTGCTGACCACCGGCGCCCTGGGTGGCTACTACGCCATCACCTCGTGGCTGCCGACCTTCCTCAAGAACGAGCGCGGCCTGAGCGTGCTGGGCACCGGCGGCTATCTGGCCATGGTCATCGTCGGTTCCTACATCGGCTATGTGATCAGCGCCTACCTCAGCGACCTGCTGGGGCGTCGCAAGAATTTCATCCTGTTCGCGGTGGGTTCGTTCGTCATCGTTCTGCTCTACACGCAGATGCCGGTCAGTGACGGCGTGATGCTGTGGCTGGGCTTCCCGCTGGGCTTCTTCGCCTCGGGCATCTTCAGCGGCATGGGGGCTTTCCTCACCGAACTGTTCCCCACGCGCATCCGTGGCTCGGGGCAGGGCTTCTGCTACAACATCGGCAAGGTGCTGGCGGCGATGTTCCCGCTGCTGATCGGCCTGCTTGGCGAGAAGATCCCGTTGGGCCTGGGCATCGGCGCATTCGCTGCGGTGTCTTACGGTATCGTGATCGTTGCCGCGCTGAGCCTGCCGGAAACCCGCGGCCAGGAACTGAAGGCGCGATAAGGTAGACCTATGAACAGCACAACAGGAGTACGACAGGTGAACCGCCTGCTTCTCAATTGCGACATGGGCGAGAGCTTCGGCAACTGGCGCATGGGCCTGGATGCCGAGGTCATGCCCTTCGTCGACTGCGCCAACATCGCCTGCGGCTACCATGCCGGCGACCCCGGCACCATGCGCCGTACCGTAGCGCTGGCGCTGCAGCATGGCGTGACCATCGGTGCGCATCCGGCCTACCCGGACCTGGTCGGCTTCGGCCGCCGTTCGATGGCCTGCAGCGACGACGAGATTCGCGATCTGCTGCACTACCAGATCGGCGCCCTGGACGGCATCTGCAAGGTGCTCGGTGGCCGCGTGGCCTACGTCAAGCCGCATGGCGCGCTGTACAACGACATGATGGCCGACCCGCAGAAGTTGCGTGCGGTGCTCGAAGCCGTGGCCGCCTACGACGCCGGCCTGCCGCTGATGCTGATGGCCACCGCCGACGACAGCGCTGCACAGGCCCTGGGCGACGAGATCGGGGTGCCGCTGTGGTTCGAAGCGTTCGCTGACCGCGCCTACACCGCCAGCGGCCACCTGGTGTCGCGCCGGCTGCCCGGCGCCGTGCACCATGACCCGGCCCTGGTGGTCGAACAGGCCGTGCGCCTGGCGCGTGGCGAGGCACTGGTGGCCAACGACGGCAGCGCGCTGCGCCTCGATGCCGCCACCTTGTGCGTGCATGGCGACAACGAAAGCTCGGTGGCTGCGGTGCGGCAGATCCGCCAGGCCCTCGATGCGTTGCAGGCATGAGGATGTCGCGATGAAGCCACGTATCGAAGTGGTGGCGATCGACAGCCTGATGGTGCGGGTGTTCGACACCATCGACGAGGCCAACATGCCGTGGATCCTCGCCGCCAACCAGCGCCTGCGTGCAGCGTTCGGTGAGCACCTGGTCGACCTGGTACCGTCCTACACCACCCTGATGCTGCAGTCGAACCTGGCGCCAGGTGAGGCGCGCGCGCGAATTGGCCAGGCGCTGGAAGGCTTGCAGCCGGATGCAGGCCACAGTGGTCGGCGTCACGAGATTCCGGTGTGGTACCACGCCAGTGTCGGCCCGGAGCTGGCGCTGCTGGCTGCGCGCAGCGGCCTGAGCGAAGACGAGGTGATTGGCCTGCACTGTGCGCGTGACTACCCGGTGTTCGCCCTGGGTTTTGCACCGGGGTTCGGGTTCATGGGGCTGGTGGACGAACGCCTGGCCACGCCACGCCTGAGCACACCGCGCAAGCGCGTTGCAGCCGGTAGCGTGGGCATCGCCGAGCGGCAGACGGCGGCCTATCCTGCGGTGTCGCCGGGTGGCTGGAACCTGATCGGGCGTACGCCGGTGCGTCTGTTCGACCGCGAACGTGATGGCTACAGCTTGCTGCAGCCGGGTGACCGGGTACGTTTCGTGGCGGTGTCGCACACCGAATTCATGGCATTGGGCGGGGACGACCGTCCTTTGGAGGCGCTGGCATGACGCAGTTGAGGATCGAAGCCAGCACCGCGCTGTGCCAGCTACAGGACGCCGGGCGCCTGGGTGTGCGGCATCTGGGCGTGACCCAGGGCGGGGCGCTGGACTGGGTGGCGATGAACTGGGCCAACTGGCTGCTGGGCAATGCCCTGGACGCGCCCGTGGTGGAGGTGGCGCTGGGTGGTTTGAGCCTGCTCGCCGAGCAGGACTGTGTGCTGGCCCTGGCCGGCGCCGACCTGGACGCCAGGGTCGACGACCAGCCGCTGGCGCCCTGGCGCAGTTTCGCCCTGCACAAGGGCCAACGCCTGACGCTGCGGCAACCACGCCAGGGTGTGCGTGCCTACCTGGCCGCCCCTGGCGGTTTTGCCGGCGAAGCCGTGCTGGGCAGTTGTTCGACGGTGGCGCGTGAAGCGCTGGGGGGCATCGAGGGGCGCGGCGAGGCGCTGACCAAGGGGCAGGCTCTGCGCTTTGCCGAGGGCGCACCGGCCTTGCGTGAAGTGCCCGAAGCCCTGCGCCCGGAATATCCGGCCAAGCCGGTACTGGACCTGGTGATGGGCGCACAGATCGGCGACTTCAGCGGCACCAGCCTGTTCGAGGCCTTCAACAGCGACTGGACGCTGGACAGCCGTGCCGATCGCATGGGCAGCCGCCTGCTGGGGCCGCAACTGGTCTACCAGGGGGCGCCGATGATTTCCGAGGGGATTCCCTTGGGGGCGGTGCAGGTGCCGCCGGATGGTCAGCCGATCGTGCTGCTCAATGATCGCCAGACCATCGGCGGCTATCCGCGGCTGGGGGCCTTGACGCCACTGGCGCTGGCACAGCTGGCGCAGTGCATGCCAGGGGCGGTGGTGCGGTTCAGGGCGGTGGTGCAGGAGACGGCGTGGCGGCAGCAGCACGGGTATCTGCAGCGCTGGGCCTGAGCTATCGTGCCCTATCGCGGGGCAAGCCCGCGCCCACAGATTCCCCACTGTTCGCAGGGGCGGTAGGGGACCTGCGGGCTTGCCCCGCGATAGGGGCGGTACAGGCTACTTGGACAGATACCTCATCGCTTCCTCCAACCCCTGCAAGGTCAGCGGGAACATCCGGTCTTCGACCAGCTCGCGCACCAATTGGGTGGACGCGGTGTAGTTCCAGGTCTGCTTGGGGTAGGGGTTGATCCAGACGATCTTCCTGAATTTCTCCATGAAGCGCTGCATCCACACGTACCCGGCCTCTTCGTTCCAGTGCTCGACGCTGCCGCCCGGCTGGGTGATCTCGTACGGCGCCATCGCCGCATCGCCGACGAACACCACTTTGTAGTCATCGCCGTACTTGTGCAGCAGATCGAAGGTGGAAAACCGCTCGGAGGTGCGGCGCAGGTTGTTCTTCCACACCGATTCGTAGACGAAGTTGTGGAAGTAGTAGTACTCCAGATGCTTGAACTCGGTCTTGCAGGCCGAGAACAGCTCCTCGCAGACTTTCACGTGGGCATCCATCGAGCCGCCGATATCGAACAGCAACAGCAGCTTGACCGTGTTGCGCCGTTCCGGACGCATCTGGATGTTCAACAGCCCGGCATCGCGGGCGGTGTGGTCGATGGTGCCGTCGATATCGAGCTCCTCGGCGGCGCCTTCGCGGGCGAACTTGCGCAGGCGGCGCAGGGCCAGCTTGATGTTGCGCGTGCCCAGCTCGACCTGGTCGTCGAGGTTCTTGTACTCGCGCTGGTCCCACACCTTGACCGCCTTGCCCTGGCGTTTGCCGGCCTCGCCGACGCGAATGCCTTCGGGGTTGAAACCGCCGGAGCCGAACGGGCTGGTGCCGCCTGTGCCGATCCACTTGTTGCCGCCGGCGTGGCGTTCCTTCTGTTCCTCGAGACGCTTCTTGAATTCCTCGATCAGCTTGTCGAGCCCGCCGAGCGACTGGATCTGTGCGCGCTCTTCATCGCTGAGCGAGCGTTCGAACTCCTTGCGCAGCCATTCTTCGGGGATCAGCGCTTCCAGGTGGCGGTCGAGGTTTTCCAGGCCCTTGAAATAGGCCGAGAAGGCGCGGTCGAACTTGTCGAAATGGCGCTCGTCCTTGACCAGGATTGCCCGCGCCAGATAGTAGAACTCGTCCATGTCGGCGAATACCACGCGCTGTTGCAGGGCGTTGAGCAGGTCGAGCAGTTCGCGCACCGACACCGGCACCTTGGCCGCGCGCATTTCATTGAACAGGTTGAGCAGCATGGCCAGCCCCTCAGCGGTTGCCGCGACGGCTCATGAAGGCCAGGCGCTCCAGCAGTTGTACGTCCTGTTCGTTCTTGACCAGGGCACCGGCCAGCGGCGGGATGGCCTTGGTCGGATCACGCTCGCGCAGCACCGCCTCACCGATGTTGTCGGCCATCAGCAGCTTGAGCCAATCGACCAGCTCGGAAGTGGAGGGCTTCTTCTTCAGGCCCGGCACCTTGCGCACGTCGAAGAATACGTCCAGCGCCTCGCTGACCAGCGACTGCTTGATGTTCGGGTAGTGCACATCGACGATGCGCTGCAGGGTCTCGCGGTCGGGGAAGGCGATGTAGTGGAAGAAGCAGCGGCGCAGGAAGGCGTCGGGCAGCTCTTTTTCGTTGTTGGAGGTGATGATGATGATCGGGCGCTGTTTCGCCTTGATGGTCTCGTCGATTTCGTAGACGTAGAACTCCATCTTGTCGAGTTCCTGCAGCAGGTCGTTGGGGAACTCGATGTCGGCCTTGTCGATCTCGTCGATCAGCAGGATGACGCGCTCATCGGCCTCGAAGGCTTCCCACAGCTTGCCTTTCTTCAGGTAGTTGCGCACGTCGTGGACCTTGTCCACGCCCAGTTGCGAGTCGCGCAGGCGGCTCACCGCATCGTACTCGTAGAGGCCCTGGTGGGCCTTGGTGGTGGACTTGATGTGCCAGGTGATCAGGCGTGCACCGAAAGATTCGGCCAATTGCTCGGCCAGCATGGTCTTGCCGGTGCCTGGCTCGCCCTTGACCAGCAGCGGGCGTTCGAGGGTGATGGCCGCGTTGACCGCCAGCTTCAGGTCGTCGGTGGCGACGTAGTTGCGGGTGCCTTCGAATTTCATGGAGCCGATCCTCTGCGGGGTGTCGATGGCGGCCTCATCGCGGGACAAGCCCGCTTCCACAGGGGGAGGGTACCTTGTGGGAGGGGGCTTGCCCGCGAAAAGGCCGACACCGAGAACTCATGTCTATGATGTGCCCCGACTATAACGCGGCCCCAGGCCGCTGCAAACGCAGACCGGGTATTCAGTCCCTGAATGGCCCGTCACCCGCGTTTCAGTCAGTCTTGGGCGGCGGCTGCTCGTAGCGGGCGTTGAATGCCTGGACGAAACCATTGCGCAATATCTGCAGGAACGCCTCGAATGCGCTGATGTTCTGTTGATGCACACTGCCGCTGAGTTCGACGCGGGTGGCGAACTGATTCTTCGGCTGGTTCTTCAGCACCGTTTCACTGGCACCGACCACCGCCTCCCAGATCGAGCGGAAGAAGCCTTTGTCCTTGTCTTCGACATCCTGCTGCCAGTCGAACACATCGACATCACGCAGCAGCGGCTTTATGTAGCCGTTGAGCCTACCGTTCTCGGCCTGGGCCTCGATCACCACGTCACCATGCCCGGCATTGAAGTCGAACTTGCCATAGGCACTGGCGAAGTCGTTGAGCCGGCGCAGTTCGATGCCGGTGGCGCGCAGACGGAATTCGAAGTCGTCGAAGTCGCTGAACGGGTCGAAGGTGGCGCGGCTTTCGACCTTGGCATCGCCGGCAATCAGCGCGTCGGCCTCGAAGCTGGCGTCGCGTCGGCCTTTTTCGTCGCGCACGTTGGTCAGGTTGCGGATGCTGGCCTGGAGCTGTGTGGCCTTGAGGTCCACCGGCGGCTTGGAGTTGAAGTTGCGAAAGGTCAGGGTGCCGTTTTCGATGCGCACTTCGTTGAGCGTAATCGGCAGCAGTTTCTCCAGTTGCTGGCGCCAGTCTGTGCCCTGGCCGGTCTGCGAGTTCTGTTTGCTGCCGCCATCGACGAAGTTGAGCTCGGGCCGCACGAAGGCCACCTCGGCGACCACGGCCTGGTCGTACCACAGCGAATGCCAACTGACTGACAGGTCGATCAGCGGCGCATCGAGCAGCGGCACCGGCACTTTGCCGGTGGTCTTGACGATCTTCAGCCCGTTGATCTGGTAGGCGCCGCGCCACCAGGCGAGGTCGACGTCGGCGACCTCGCCGCGGTAGTCGCCCATGTCGGCGAGCTTGTCGTTGAGGTAGTCGCGAACCAGGTAGGGCAGGGCCAGGTGCAGGGCGACCAGCAGCACGATCAGGCCGGCCAGGCCGATCAGCGGCCAGCGATAACGGGCTTTCATCGCAAGCTCTCCAGGGCAGGTTGTGCGGTTGACCGCCAGGCGCCGGGCTTGGTTCGAACGGGCTTTACGGGCTGCCGGGGCAGGCTTACCCTTGAGGCTTTCCCGCCTGTTTCCAACGATTCAAGGACCCCTGCCATGAGCCGTATCTACGCCGACAACGCCCACTCCATCGGCAACACGCCGCTGGTGCAGATCAACCGCATCGCCCCGCGCGGGGTCACCATCCTGGCCAAGATCGAAGGGCGCAACCCAGGGTATTCGGTGAAGTGCCGGATCGGCGCGAACATGGTCTGGGACGCCGAAGGCAGCGGCAAGCTCAAGCCGGGCATGACCATTGTCGAGCCCACCTCGGGCAACACCGGCATCGGCCTTGCCTTCGTCGCTGCGGCGCGCGGCTACAAGCTGATGCTGACCATGCCGGCCTCCATGAGCCTGGAGCGGCGCAAGGTGCTCAAGGCGCTGGGCGCCGAGCTGGTGCTGACCGACCCTGCCAAGGGCATGAAAGGGGCGATCGAGAAAGCCAACGAGATCGTCGCATCCGATCCTGCGTTGTACTTCCAGCCAGGTCAGTTCGAAAACCCCGCCAACCCCGCAATTCACGAGAAGACCACCGGGCCTGAAATCTGGAACGACACCGACGGCGCCGTTGACGTGCTGGTCGCAGGTGTCGGCACCGGCGGCACCATTACCGGCGTGTCGCGCTACATCAAGCACACCCAGGGCAAGCCGGTGCTGTCGGTGGCCGTGGAGCCGGTGGCTTCGCCGCTGATCAGCCAGACCCTGGCCGGCGAGGAACTCAAGCCCACCCCGCACAAGATCCAGGGCATCGGCGCAGGCTTCGTGCCGAAGAACCTCGACCTGTCGGTCGTCGACCAGGTCGAGCAAGTCACCGATGAAGAGTCCAAGGCCATGGCCATCCGCCTGATGCAGGAGGAGGGGATCCTGTGCGGCATTTCCTGCGGCGCGGCGATGGCGGCGGCAGTGCGCCTGGCAGAAAAGCCGGAGATGCAGGGCAAGACCATCGTGGTGATCCTGCCGGATTCGGGCGAGCGTTACCTGTCGAGCATGTTGTTCAGCGACATGTTCAGCGAGCAGGAAAACCAGCAGTAACGTCAGGTCGACAGCGCAGTCAGCAAGCCGAGGAGTGCTGATCCGGGTCAAGCGACCTCGATCTTCATCCTCGCGCTTGCCGCTTGTGACTTGCAGCGGCCTTCGATGGGTTTATCATGTCCGGCTATCTGGGGATGGCCTGATTTCCCCTCAAGGAGTGTTGCATGACCTTTTCCTTCGTCGCCAAGGCGGGTGTCCTGCTGGTGTTCTTCGGCAGTGTGCTGTTCGTGCACCTGCGCGGCAAGGCACGCCTGCCGGTACTGCGCCAGTTCGTCAACCATTCGGCGCTGTTCGCTCCCTACAACAGCCTGATGTACCTGTTCTCCGGTGTGCCTTCCAAACCTTACCTGGACCGTCAGCGTTTCCCCGAGCTGGATGTGCTCAAGGATAACTGGCAGGAGATCCGCGAAGAGGCCATGCGCCTGTTCGACGAGGGGTATATCCGCGCAGCCGAAAAGGACAACGACGCCGGCTTCGGTTCGTTTTTCAAGAAGGGCTGGAAGCGGTTCTACCTGAAATGGTACGACAAGCCACTGCCGTCGGCCGAGGCACTGTGCCCGCGTACCGTCGAGCTGGTCAGCAGCATCCCCAACGTCAAGGGTGCAATGTTCGCCCTGTTGCCTGGCGGTAGCCACCTGAACCCGCACCGCGATCCGTTTGCCGGCTCCCTGCGCTATCACCTGGGGTTGTCCACGCCCAACTCCGACGACTGCCGCATCTACGTCGACGGCCAGGTCTACGCCTGGCGTGACGGCGAAGATGTGATGTTCGATGAAACCTATGTGCACTGGGTGAAGAACGAAACCGACGTGACGCGGGTGATCCTGTTCTGCGACGTCGAGCGTCCGCTCAACAGCCCGCTGATGACCCGCATCAACCGCAAGGTCAGCGCGTTCCTGGGCCGCGCCACCGCGCCGCAGAACACCGACGACGAGCGGGTGGGCGGGATCAACCAGGCCTACGCCTGGAGCAAGCGCTTCAGCAACCGCATCAGCACTCATGTGAAGCAGTTCAAGCGCTCCAACCCCAAGGCCTACCGCATCCTGCGGCCGGTGCTGGCGGTGGTGGTGGCCTATCTGCTGTATCGCTGGTTGTTCTGATTCGCTGCGGCCTTCTTCGCGGGCTTTCCGCGAAAAAGGCCGTCCGATCACCTAGGGTGTTGCCCAGCCCCGCATTCACGGATATATTCCGAAACATTCATCTTCCCCGAAGACCTGTTCATGCCAGCCAGCCCTTCCACCACCGCCTTCGTTCTCGCGCCTGTCGCGGGCGTTGTCGTGCGTGGCAGCCAGCAGCCGGCCATGATCAGTCACTACCCACCACCTGTCAGTGGCGTCGTCGGCGGCGTATCCCCGCCCCGCTGCGTGGTCGTGCTGGGCTGATCGGCGTTCTCGCCGGCCCAAGCGCACTCGCAACCTACTGAACACGGTCGGCCTCTTTCCTCGCTGAAGCGCGCCCACCGTTTGGCTCTTGCCCAATATTCAGGTGGCAATACATGTCTGTCCTTTCGAAAGCATCCGTGGCCTCGGCGGCCACCACCAGCCTGTTCGTCCTGCTGTGGAGCAGCGGGGCGATCGTCTCCAAGCTCGGCCTGGCCCAGGCCAGCCCCTTCGCCTTCCTGCTGCTGCGTTCGGCATTGGCCCTGGCAGGGCTGTTGCTGATCGGCCCCTTGCTGAGGTTGCGCTGGCCGCGCAGTCGCGGCGGTATCCTGCGCGCCCTGGGGACCGGTTGCGTGCTGCTCGGCGCATACCAGATCTTTTACCTGCTGGCGCTCAACACCCACGTCACCCCTGGTGTCATGGCCACGGTCATGGGGGTGCAACCGATCCTCACCGTGGTGCTGATGGAGCGCCAGCGTTCATGGAGCCGTTTGTTCGGTCTGGGTCTGGGGCTTGGCGGGTTGGTGATGGTGGTCTACCAGGGCATCAACCTGGGTGGGGTTTCCCTCGCCGGAATGCTGTTTGCCTTGCTGGCGCTGACCAGCATGACGTTCGGCTCGATCCTGCAGAAGCGCATCACCGACAACCCGATGGGAACCTTGCCGCTGCAATACCTGGCAGGGTTTGCCCTGTGTGCGGTGTTTGCGCCGTTCCAGCCGCTGCATGTCGAATGGAGCGCAAGCTTCGTCGGCGCCCTGCTGTGGATGGGGTTGGTGGTGTCGTTGCTGGCGACGCTGCTGCTCTACCGGTTGATCGCCCGAGGCAACCTGGTCAATGTCACCAGCCTGTTCTACCTGGTGCCAGCGGTGACCGCGGTGATGGATTTCCTCATCTTCGGTAACCGCCTGGCGCCGCTGAGCCTGCTGGGGATGGGGTTGATCGTGGTGGGGTTGCTGTTCGTGTTCCGCAAGCCTGGGGTGAAGATGGCCGAGGCCTGAATACCGCCTGCGGCCGTACGGTTTCAGGTACGCGCCGGCCGCAGCACCAACCACAGTGCTGCGGCTATCAGGACCCCGCCATACAGGTGTGCCATCGACAGGGGCTCATCCAGCAACCACGCCCCCCACAGCACCCCGAACACCGGAATCAGGAAGGTCACGGTACTGGCCTTGACGGGTCCGATCTCGTTGAGCAGGCGGAAGTACAGGATGTAGGCGAAGGCCGTGCACACCAGACCCAGGCCCAGCAACGACAGCCACACCGACCAACCACCCCAGCTGGCGGGTGGTTGGGTCAGTGCGCTCCAGGCAAACAGCGGGCTGAGCAGCAAGGTCGCTCCCAGCATGCTGCCCAGGGCCGACAGGCGGCTGTCCAGGCCGCCGATCCAGCGGCGGGCGAGAAAGCCGGCGAAGCCATAGCAGGTGGTCGCCGCAAGGCACGCCAGGGCGCCTTGCACCAGGGCCATGTCCAGCGCCACCGGGCCTGCACCGCTGAGGATGCCGACGCCGAACAGGCCAAGGAAGATCCCGCACAGTTTGGGCAGGGTCATGCTTTCGCGGAAGAACAACGCGCCGATCAGCACGCCCATCAGGGGTGTGGTGGCGTTGAAGATTGCCGAATACCCCGCTGGCAGTACCTGCGCGGCGACTGAATAGAACGTCGCCGGAATGCCCGAGTTGATCATGCCCAGCACCAGGCAGGCGCCGAGCTTGCCCTGGAAGTCCCAGCGCACCCTGGCTGCGGCGAGGATGCCGATCAGGCCGAGGCAGGCGATGGAGACGCGAAAGAAGGCGGTCGGTACCGTACCCAGTTCAGGGGCGATGATGCGCATGAACAGGAAGCTCGCACCCCAGACGGCAGCGAGGGTCAGCAGGCGGGCGAGGGCGATGGGGCTCACGGGTATCTCCGGGTTCTGGGCAGGGGCGCGAGTGTACGTCAGGTGTCGGGGCGTTTCTTGTGCTTTCTTGCTTTGGCAATTGTGTTGCCCCGCGAAAAGACCGACACCCGACTAAGCTCTTTTCATTCCGCCACCCACCGAGCCTCTCACCATGCCCCAGCCCTGGCCCGCCGCAGCCATCGCCCGGATGATCCTCGATGGCTTCGACAACTACCGAGAACACTTTCGCCGCATCACCCTGGGCGCCCGCGAACGCTTCGAACAGGCGCAATGGCAGGCGATCCAGCAGGCCGCTGCTGCGCGGATCAACCTGTACGAGGAGAAGGTCGCCGAGGTCAACGGCTGGCTGCGCGAAGGTTTCGACGCCTCGCTGCTGCTGGACGTGGAGCACTGGCCGCTGGTCAAGAGCGCCTACATCCGCCTGATCGACCCGCGCCTGGACGATGAGCTGGCCGAGACCTGGTACAACTCGCTGTTCTGCAGCCTGTTCAGCCACGACCTGATCAGCGACGGCTGCATGTTCATCCACACCACCCGCCCGGCCATGCGCGGCCACGAGCGCGCGGCACAGACCCGCACCTATCAGTTGCGCGACGGCCTGGGTGGTCTGTTGCGGGCGATCCTTGCCGACCAGGCTTTCGAGGTGCCCTATGGCGACCTCGACGCCGACCTGGCGCGCCTTGAGGAGCGACTGCGTGAATGCCTGCCCGACTGGGTATGCAAGGACCCGGCGCTGGCCGTGGAGCTGTTCTCCTCGGTGCTGTACCGCAACAAGGGCGCCTATCTGGTCGGGCGTCTGTACACCCGTGACGAGCAGTGGCCGCTGGTGATCCCGCTACTGCATCGCGAGGGCCATGGCATCGAGGCCGATGCGCTGATCACCGATGAGGCCGAGGTGTCGATCATCTTCTCGTTCACCCGCTCGTACTTCATGGTCGATGTGCCGGTGCCGGCGGAGTTCGTCAACTTTCTCAAGCGCATTCTGCCGGGCAAGCACGTTGCCGAGTTGTATACCTCGATCGGCTTCTACAAGCATGGCAAGTCGGAGTTCTACCGCGCGTTGATCAATCATCTGGCCAGTACCGACGACCGTTTCGTCATGGCACCCGGCGTGCGCGGCATGGTGATGAGCGTGTTCACCCTGCCGGGCTTCAATACCGTGTTCAAGATCATCAAGGACCGCTTTTCACCCTCCAAGACCGTCGACCGAGCCACGGTGATCGAAAAATACCGCCTGGTGAAAAGTGTCGACCGCGTGGGGCGCATGGCCGATACCCAGGAGTTCGCAGATTTTCGCTTCCCGGTGGCCAAGTTCGAAGCCGATTGCCTGGCCGAGCTGCTGGAGGTCGCGCCTTCGACGGTGGTCGTGGAGGGTGACAGCGTGCTGATCCGCCACTGCTGGACCGAACGGCGCATGACGCCGTTGAACCTTTACCTGGAGCAGGCCAGCGAGGCCCAGGTGCTCGAAGCCCTGGAGGACTACGGGCTGGCGATCAAGCAACTGGCGGCGGCGAACATCTTTCCCGGCGACATGTTGCTGAAGAACTTCGGCGTTACCCGGCATGGGCGGGTGGTGTTCTATGACTACGACGAGATCAGCTATCTCACCGAGGTGAATTTTCGCCATATCCCGCCGCCGCGCTACCCGGAGGATGAGATGTCTGGCGAGCCGTGGTATTCGATCGGGCCGCATGATGTGTTTCCCGAGGAGTTTCCGCCGTTCCTGTTCGCCGATATCGGCCAGCGGCGGTTGTTCAGTCGGCTGCATGGGGAGCTGTATGACGCGGATTACTGGCAGGGATTGCAGGGGGCGATACGGGAAGGGAAGGTGATCGATGTGTTTCCCTATCGGCGCAGGGGCAGGTGAGGGGTATCAGTCGGTGATGGCCTTTTCGCGGGCAAGCCCGCTCCCACAAGCCCCCACTGCCCTTGAGTTCAGTGGGGGCTTGTGGGAGCGGGCTTGAACTGGTCAACTAATTTTGGACACCGGTTTAGGTTTTATGCCGCTTCCTTCAGCTTTTTCTCCATGGCTACCGGGGTTTCATAACCGTTGTAGCTGTGGAGGCGCTTCAGGTTGTAGCGCACCAAGTAAGCCTGGATATCCGCCCGAGCTTGCTCTTCGGTTTTATAGCCCTCAGCAGGGATCCACTCTGATTTCAGGGCCCCGAAGAAACGCTCCATGGCGGCATTGTCCCAACACTGTCCGCGATGACTCATGCTCTGGTTCAGGCTGTACTCTTCAAGTGCAGCCCTAAATTTGTGGCTGGTGTACTGACATCCCTGGTCGGAATGAAACATCACGCCTGTCGGTTTGCCACGGGACTCGGCTGCCATGTGCA
>NZ_JAYFUI010000192.1:0-83141 GCF_034961125.1 Pseudomonas machongensis
GATAGACCTGCTGTACCAACTCCTTGAGCGCCGCATGTTTGTCCGGCCTCTGCTGGCATTTGACCTGGTAATAGAAGGTGCTGCGCGCCAACCCCACGATCTGCAGAAGATCAGGCAGCGGATACCTGTGTCTGAATTTGCAGACGATCAGGGCTTTTTCGTCCGTGTTCGCTCCTTCTCCTCCCGCAGAGCCTTTAACTCCTTTAAGACATCATTCTCCATGCGCAGATATTCGAGCTCGCTCAACAACTGCTCACGGGATTTCTCTGCGTCGTTGGTGTCGGTGGGCTTGATGGGCTTAATTTTCTTCGGCACGGCTGGTTTTCTTTGCTTGGCGACAGAGGCTGCGGGACTGCCACTGTAGTACTGCCGCAGCCAAATGCCTATCTGTGAGGACTGACCGAGACCAAAGTGCGCTGCGGTTTGGCGCAAGGACAAGTGGTGTTCAAGCATGTGTTTGAGCACTCGCTGCTTGAGCGCCTCGGTGTAGCGGCGACCATTCGAGCGCGGACTGAGGCTGGCACCGGCTTGGTAACCGGCAACCCAGCGCCGAAGCAGGCTGCAATCGATGCCAAAGTGATGTGCCACCTTGCGAAAGCCGTTACTGCCTTCCAGGTAGGCGGTGATAGCCGTGAGCTTGAACTGCTCTGTGTATTTGCCCATCGATCCCCCAAGGGTTGGATTTGTGTCCAACTTCTTGGGGGCAGTCCAAAAGCAGCGCGGGTCCCTGTGGGAGCGGGTTTACCCGCGAAAAAGACACCGCGCTGCCTGGCACGGGCTACGCCCGTGTTCGCGGGACAAGCCCGCTCCCACAGGGGATTGGGCTGACCTTTAGATTTTGAACAAGACAGTTGCTCCTACGCGAACCCGAACAACCCCCGCGCGGTGTCCACCAATAGCGCCCGACGCAGCGACGCCGAGCAGCCCAGGGCATCGAACTGCTCGACCGCCGCGGTAAAGCTCATCACCGATTCATGCTGGGTATGCGGCCAGTCGCTGCCCCACATCAACCGGTCCGCGCCATAGTGCGCCTCCAGGGCGCACAGGGCCTGGCGGGCGAAATCCAGGTTCTGCCCACGCGCGCCGCCCAATCGATAGATCCCCGATACCTTCACCCATACCTTGCCTTGCCCGCCGAGGGTCAGCAGCTCGGCAAATCCCGGCTGCCCCAACCCCAGGCGCGCATCCGGCCTGCCGAAGTGATCGATCACGATATCCACACCATAGGGCTGCAAGGCACGCACCAGTGCCGGTATATCGGCCACCTGTCGATGCAGCTCGACATGCCAGCCCAGATCGCCGATCAGCTCCAGCAGTGGCCGCCAACCGGCGTCGCGCAGATCAGGCAGGGCCTGCCCCATCAGATTCAGGCGCACGCCGCGTACACCGAGGCGCGCCATCTGCTCAAGGGTGTCGCGCGCAACGCCAGGCTCGAGCATCACCACGCCGCGCAATTGCCTGGGCGCGGTTTGCAACGCCGCCAGCAGGTAGCTGTTGTCGGTGCCGAGAAAGCTCGGCTGCACCAATACGCCATGGCTGAAACCGTGCCCGGCCAGCTGGGCCAGGTAGTCGCCCAGCGGCGCATCGTAGGTGGGTGCGTAACGGCGCTCCGCTGCCAGGTTCAGCCCACGGCTGAACACGTGGGCGTGGCTGTCGATCGCGGTGAACGGGGATACAGGGGTTTGCGGCATGATGCTCATTCGGGAAGATTGAAGGTTACTTGGCGACCGCACCCGCAACCTGCGGCGAGACCGGGGCCTCGAGGTTGCGACCGCGGGTTTCCGGCAGACACAGTGCGGCGATCACCGCCACGCCATAGGCGATGCCGGCATCGATGCCGATGGCGGCCCCCAACGACATGGATTCGCTCATGTGACCGACCAGGAACGGGAACACAGCCGACAGCACCCGGCCGAAGTTGTAGCAGAAGCCCACCCCGGCACCGCGCACATCGGCCGGGTACAGCTCGTTGAAGAACGCCCCCAGACTCGCGGGAATGCCGGCGGCGAAGAAGCCCAGCGGGAAGCCGAGGAACAACATCTGCGTATTGCTCAGCGGGAAGAACACATAGGCCTGCACCGTCAGCACGCAGCACAGGGCGAACAACAGGATGTTCTTGCGCCGGCCAATGCGATCGATGAGCAGGCCACTGACCACGCAACCACACCAGAAGGCGAAGATGATCACCGCCAGGTAGCCGCCGGAGTTGAGCACCGAGAGGTTGCGCTCGGTCTTGAGGAAGGTCGGCAGCCAGGTCATCACCGCGTGGTAACCACCATGGGCACCCAAACCCAGCAGCCCGCCCAGCAGGGTCACGCGCAGCAGTTCAGGACGGAAGATGCCGGCCATGGACTTGGTGAAGCTGACGGGAATGGCCTTTTCCTTCTGCAGGCGCTGGAAGCTGTCCGGCTCGGGTACGTTGCGCCGCACCCAGATGATCAGCAGCGACGGCAGCAGGCCGACGAAGAACATCACCCGCCAGGCGAACTCCTGCGGCACCAGCGAATAGATCAGCGCAAACAGCCCCACCGCCAGGCCCCAGCCCACGGCCCAGGCGCTCTGCACCGTACCCATGACCTTGCCGCGGTATTTCGGGTTGATGGTCTCGGCCATCAGCACCGCGCCTGCGGCCCACTCGCCACCAATGCCGAAGCCCTGCATGGCCTTGACGAACAGCAGCGGGTAGAAGCCGGTGACGAAGGCCGACAGGAAGGTGAAGAAGGAGAACCAGAGGATCATCCATTGCAGGGTACGCACCCGGCCGTAACGGTCGGACAACGTACCGCCAAGCCAGCCACCGATCGCCGAGGTGACCAGCGTCAGGCCACTGATCAGCCCAGCATCGCCCTTGGTCAGGGAAAACGCGGCGATCAGCGCCGGGATGGCCAGGCCGAACATCTGCACTTCAAGGGCGTCGAGCGACCAGCCACCAAAGCAGGCCCAGAACGTCTTGCGTTCGCGCGAGGTGATTTCGCGATACCAACTGAACATGATTTCTTATCCTTCTATGTCGTGTGTGCGAGGTCAGGGGGCAGCCGGACGCACGCCGGCCAGGCAGGCAGAGCCACGGCGCCGTGCTGGCACGGCGCCGGACGTCACAACGGGGCGTGAAACGCCCGGTCAGCGAATATCGATGCGGTAGCGGAAGTGCTCGGCATGGCCGCGCGAACGGCGCCATTCCAGCGGCTTGCCGGCGTAGTCACGGGCCAGACGCTCGATCACCACCACCGGGCTGCCCTGCGGCATCTGCAGCAGGCGCGCGTGAACGGCATCGACCGACTCGGCCGTGAGGGTCTCCTCGGCATAGGCCACCACCTGACCGCACAGCTCTTCGTAGATCGGGTAGAGCAGCGGGCCCTTGCGGTCCAGCTCGACCTCAAGCAGTGGCTGGAACGTCTGCCGTGGCAGCCAGATTTCCTCGGCCAACACCGGCTGGGCACCGAGCAGACGCAGGCGCACGATGTGAATGACTTCGGCTTCCGGCGCCAGGCCCAGGGCACTGGCAACCGCCGAGGGCGCCGGGACTGGCTCGATGGACAGGATGCGGCTCTCGGGCACGGCACGTTCGCCGTTGGCCGACTCGAAGCGGAAGAAGCGGAACAGCGAGGAATGGAACTGTGGCCGACGAATGAAGGTGCCGCGGCCTTGCTGGCGCTCCAGCACGCCCTCGGTCACAAGCACATCGACGGCCTTGCGTACGGTGCCGACCGACATGTCGAACTCGCTGGCCAGGGCCGCTTCGGTGGGAATGGCCTCACCGGGGCGCCAGCGGTTGTTGGCGATCTGCTCGACCATATGGTCGCGCAGCTGTTGGTAGCGGGGCAGACGCGCATCACCGGGCAGTGTGTTCATGGGGCCTGTCTCTCGTCTTGTTATATAAACATATATATGAATTTTTCCGAGAGTATTCCTGCTGCCCTGAACGCTGTCAATCCTCCGCCTATCGGCTTGAAAGCCACGGTGGCTTCTTCGCGGGTAAACCCGCTCCCACAGGTACGCAGCGTTCTCAAGCACTGCCAGGTAACCGGGGAGCGCGACCACCCACTAAAAGGTCAACACATTCAACGATTTGCGATACAGGGCGAGGTGAACAGCTCACCACGCCAAGCGCCTTTGAGTGTGCGGCTCGCCACCACCAGCCAGAGCAGCGCCAGCATCACCACCAGCACCTGCCCGAACACCGTGAAGAAACCCAGGCCCAGCCAGGCCGCCAGCTTCAAGGTGGCGAGGCTGTACACCCCCAGCGGGAAGGTGAAACCCCACCAGCCCAGATTGAACGGCATGCCCTGGCGCATGTAGCGCAGGGTGATCAGTACCGCGGTCAGCAGCCACCACAGGCCGGCTCCCCACAACACCATCCCGGCCACCAGCCCCAACCCGCGTGCCACTTCACCCAGGTTCCCCAGGCCATTGGCCGCGAACACCGCCGGTGCATCGCCGCCCAGCAGCAGCATGCCCAGCGCCCCGGTGCCGATCGGGCCCAGCGCCAGCCAGCTGGATGCGGCCATGTTGGCCGGCGGCAGCTTGTGCAGCGCCATGCGCAGCATCAGGATGGTCAGGATGCTGAACGCCACCGGCAGCGACACCGCCCACAGCACGTAGCTGGTCACCACCACCAGGAACTGCGCATGGACATCCGCCAGGTGCGGCGCCAGCAGGCCACCGCTGGCCGCCGCCACCTCGGCCGCTACCACCGGCAGCAACCACACTGCAGTCATCTGGTCGATGCTGTGCTCCTGGCGGGTGAACATCAGATAAGGGATTGCCACGCCACACAGCAATGCCAGCGCCACGTCAACCCACCAGAGCGCCTCGACCCAAGGCACCACGCCGTCGCCCCAGCGCTCGAGGCCAAACACCAGCGCGCCATTGAGGATGGTCGCCAGGCCCATGGGGATGGTGCCGAAGAACATCGAGACCGTGGAGTGGGCGAAGATCCGCCGTGCCTCGTCGAAGAACAGCAGCCAGCGCGCGCCGTACAGGACGCAGAACAAGATGAACAGGCCGACGGTCAGCCACCACAACCCCTCTGCCGCGCCGTGCAGAGCCGGAATCTCCAATTGTCGCAAGGCCAGGGCCAGAACGCCGGTGCCCATGGTCGCGGCAAACCAGTTCGGGGTGAACTGACGGATCACTTCCAGCGGGCGGGCCAACTGGTGGAAGGGCCGCAAGGACGCAGCGCGGGTCTGTGGGCAGGTCATGGCAAAGATTCCTCGTGTAAGGTGGAATCATCTTATGCCCGCAAAGAATATCCATATAACGGTTATTTTCTCTATCTGTTATCTATTCTGCAGATATAGCGCAAGCCAGAGCCGGTGGCTTATGCTTGCTGCCTGCGACAATTCCAACAACAAGGACGTGGCAATGCTCGCCGCACTGAAACGCTATCCCTCCGCTGTCCGCCTGCTGCTGCTCACCACCTTCGTGCTGACCCTGGCGCGCGCGATCACTCTGCCCTATCTGGTCGTCTATCTGTCGGACAGCTTCCAGATGTCGGTCAGCCATATCGGCCTGCTGATCGGCGGGGCACTGATCGTCGCCTCGTTGCTGAGCCTGTATGGCGGACATCTGGTCGACACGCTGCGCAACCATACGGTGATCATCGTCGCAACCCTGGTGTTCACGCTGTCGTTCGCCGTCGCCATGTTGAGCCCCTCGGTGGCGCTGTTCTTCCTGTGCCTGGTGCTGATCAACCTCGCCCTGGCGGTGGTCGACATCGCCAGCAAGGCCGGATTCTGCGCCCTGCTGCCGGTGGAGGAGCGCGCCGAGGTGTTCGCCATCAAGTACACCCTCAGCAACATCGGCTATGCCGTCGGCCCGCTGCTGGGGGTGGCGCTGATCGAGCTCGATGGCCATCTGCCGTTCCTGGTCTCGGCGCTGATCGGCCTGCTCATGTGCCTGGTCTACCAGCGTCTGGGCGATCGGCAGTTACGCCCCAGCGAGCCGCAACTGCCCGGCGCCGGCTTCATGCAAGTGGCTATCGGGCTGGCGCGTGACCGGCGCCTGGTGTGCTTCACCCTGGGCGGCGCCCTCAGTGCAGTGGTGTTCGGCCAGTTCACCGCCTACCTGTCGCAATACCTGGTGGTGACGGCCCACGCCAGCGAAGCGGCGCGGTTGGTCGGGGTGCTGGTGACGACCAACGCCGTGACGGTGATCGCCCTGCAATACCTGATCGGCAGACGCATCAGCCGTCAGTACCTGATGCCCTGGCTGATGGCCGGGATGGCGCTGTTCATCGCCGGGCTGCTGGGCTTCTCGCTGGCAGGCTCGGTGCTGGGCTGGTGCCTGGCAATGCTGGTGTTCACCCTCGGCGAGATCATCGTGATCCCGGCGGAGTACATGTTCATCGACCTGATCGCGCCGGAGCATCTGCGCGGCGTCTACTATGGCGCGCAGAACCTCTCCAACCTCGGCGCGGCACTGGGGCCGGTACTGGTCGGGTTTGCCCTGGGGTATGTGGTGCCAGTGGCGGTGTTCTACCTGCTGGTGCTGTCGGTGCTGCTGGCGGCATTGTTTTATTACCTGGGGACGCGAGGGGCGAAGATCTAGAGCGCCCCCTGCGACCACCTGCCACTGCGACCATCGTCTGCGCTGACGAACCCGCGCCCGCGTGCCAGACTGATTGATCGGGACCGCGTTTTCATTTTTGCTCCGGAGTTTGCATGTCGTTGTCCAGCGGGCTGATCGCCGTGGTCGCCCTGGCCTATATGGCCGTCATGTTCGCCATCGCCTTCTACGGCGACCGTCGCAGCACGCCGTTGCCGCCGCGCCTGCGCGCCTGGGTGTACAGCCTGTCGCTGGCGGTGTACTGCACCAGCTGGACCTTCTTCGGCGCCGTCGGCCAGGCGGCCGAGCAGCTCTGGGCGTTCCTGCCGATCTATCTGGGCCCGGTGCTGCTGCTGATCTTCGCACCCTGGGTGCTGCAGAAGATGGTGCTGATCAGCAAGCAGCAGAACATCACCTCGATCGCCGATTTCATTGCCGCCCGCTACGGCAAGTCGCAGACGCTCGCGGTGGTGGTTGCACTGATCTGTCTGGTCGGCGTGCTGCCTTACATCGCCCTGCAGCTCAAGGGCATCGTGCTCGGCGTCAACTTGCTGATCGGGGCCACTCCCGACGCTACCGGCACCCGGGTGCAGGACACGGCGCTGGTGGTGTCGCTGGTGCTGGCGCTGTTCGCCATCGTCTTCGGCACGCGCAGCCTGGATGTCACCGAGCACCATCGCGGCATGGTGCTGGCGATCGCCTTCGAGTCCCTGATCAAGCTGCTGGCGTTTCTTGCCGTGGGCGCCTTCGTGGTGTTCAACCTGTATGACGGCTTCGACGACCTGTTCAGCCAGGCGCGGCAGTCGATCCACCTGGAAAGCTACTGGCAGGAGACCATCAACTGGCCGTCGATGGTGGTGCAGACCGCCGTGGCGATGATGGCGATCATCTGCCTGCCGCGGCAGTTCCACGTCACCGTGGTCGAGAACATCGAGCCCCAGGACATGCGCCTGGCCCGCTGGGTGTTCCCGCTGTACCTGGTGCTGGCGGCGCTGTTCGTGGTGCCGATCGCCTTGGCCGGGCAGATGATGCTGCCAGGTACGGTGATCTCCGACTCCTTCGTCATCAGCCTGCCGCTGGCCGAAGCACACCCGAGCCTGGCCCTGCTCGCCTTCATCGGCGGCGCTTCGGCCGCTACCGGCATGGTGATCGTCGAGGCGGTGGCGCTGTCGACCATGGTCTCCAACGACATGCTGCTGCCCTGGTTGCTGCGGCGCAACAACGCCGAGCGCCCGTTCGAGGCGTTCCGTCACTGGATGCTCTCGGTGCGCCGGGTGACCATCGTGGTCATCCTGCTGCTGGCCTACGTCAGCTATCGCCTGCTCGGTTCCACCGCCAGCCTTGCGACCATCGGCCAGATCGCCTTCGCCGCCGTCACCCAACTGACGCCGGCGATGCTCGGTGCGCTGTACTGGAAACAGGCCAACCGCCGCGGCGTGTTCGCCGGCCTCGCTGCGGGCATCTTCCTGTGGTTCTACACCCTGGTGCTGCCGATTGCCGCCCATAGCCTGGGCTGGTCACTGCAGTTGTTCCCCGGCCTTGCCTGGTTGCACGGCAACCCGTTGGACCTGCCGATCACCCCGCTGACACAAGGGGTGGTGCTGTCGCTGGCGGGCAACTTCATGCTCTTTGCCTGGGTCTCGATTCTGTCGCGCACCCGGGTTTCCGAGCACTGGCAGGCCGGGCGCTTCATCGGCCAGCAAACCAGCGCCCGCCCCAGCAGCCGCCCTCTGCTGGCCGTGCAGATCGACGATCTGCTCAACCTTGCCGCGCGTTTCGTCGGCGAGGAACGCGCGCGGCAGAGCTTCATCCGCTTCGCCTACCGCCAGGGCAAGGGCTTCAACCCCAACCAGAACGCCGACGGCGACTGGATCGAACACACCGAGCGCCTGCTCGCTGGGGTGCTCGGCACCTCCTCCACCCGTGCGGTGGTCAAGGCCGCCATCGAAGGCCGCGACATGCAGCTCGAAGACGTGGTGCGCATCGCCGACGAAGCCAGCGAGGTGCTGCAGTTCAACCGCGCCCTGCTGCAAGGCGCCATCGAGAACATCAACCAGGGCATCAGTGTGGTCGACCAGAACCTGCACCTGGTGGCCTGGAACCGTCGATATCTCGAACTGTTCAATTACCCCGACGGGCTGATCAGTGTCGGCCGACCGATCGCCGACATCATCCGCTACAACGCCGAGCGCGGCCTGTGCGGCCCGGGCGAGGCGCAGGTGCACGTGGCGAGGCGCCTGCACTGGATGCGCCAGGGCCGGGCGCACACCTCGGAACGGTTGTTCCCCAACGGGCGGGTGATCGAACTGATCGGCAATCCCATGCCCGGCGGTGGCTTCGTCATGAGCTTTACCGACATCACCCCGTTCCGCGAAGCCGAACAGGCGCTCAAGGACGCCAACGAGGGCCTGGAGCAGCGCGTGGCCGAACGCACCCACGAGCTGTCGCAACTGAACCAGGCGTTGTCGGAAGCCAAGAGCCATGCCGAGGCGGTCAGCCAGTCCAAGACCCGCTTCCTCGCTGCCGTCAGCCACGACCTGATGCAACCGCTGAATGCCGCGCGGCTGTTCTCCGCCGCCCTGTCACAACAGGCCGAGGGCCTGAGTGAAGAGGCCCAGCAACTGGTGCAGCACATGGACAGCTCGCTGCGCTCGGCAGAGGAATTGATCAGCGACCTGCTGGACATCTCGCGCCTGGAGAACGGCAAGGTCACCCCCGACATCAAACCCTTCGCGCTCAACGAACTGTTCGACACCCTGGGCGCCGAGTTCAAGGTACTGGCGGCCGAGAAAGGCCTGGAATTCCGCCTGCGCGGCAGCCGGCTGCAAGTCGCCAGCGACATGAAACTGTTGCGCCGGGTGCTGCAGAACTTCCTCACCAACGCCCTGCGTTACGGCAAGAGCCCGATCCTGCTGGGCGCTCGACGCGAAGGCGAGCACCTTTGGCTGGAAGTCTGGGATCGCGGTCCGGGCATTGCCGACGACAAACTGCAGGTGATCTTCCAGGAGTTCAAACGCCTGGACAGCCATCAGACCCGCGCCGAAAAAGGCCTGGGCCTGGGCCTGGCAATCGCCGATGGCCTGTGCCGGGTGCTCGGGCATCGCCTGGAAGTGCGCTCATGGCCAGGCAAGGGCAGCGTGTTCCGGGTCAGCGTGCCGATCGCCAGGCATCCCGTGGCAGCGCCCGCAGCGCCCGTGGAACCGGGTGGACAACCGCTCGCCGGGCTGCAGGTGCTGTGCGTGGACAACGAAGACAGCATCCTGATCGGCATGAACAGCCTGCTCGGGCGTTGGGGCTGCCAGGTCTGGACCGCACGCAACCAGGCCGAGTGCGAGGCGCTGCTATTGAAGGGCATGCGCCCGCACCTGGCGCTGGTGGACTACCACCTGGACGACGGCGAAACCGGTACTGGCCTGATGGCCTGGCTACGCACGCGCCTGGGTGAACCCGTTCCAGGCGTGGTGATCAGTGCCGATGGGCGCAACGAAACCATCGCCCAGGTGCATGCTGCAGGGCTGGACTACCTGGCCAAGCCGGTCAAGCCCGCCGCCCTGCGTGCGTTGCTCAATCGGCATCTGAGCCTGGTTCAGTAAGCGTTGCATCGGCCAGCGCCTCATCCGACAGCGCACGCTCCAGCAGGTCGGCCGGCAAGCTCTTGCTGGCGCGCGCGCCCAGCAGCTTGAGCTGCTCGCTGCGGCTGATCAGGTTGCCGCGCCCTTCGCACAGTTTGTTGCGCGCTGCGGCGTAGGCCTTGTCGACCTGCTGCAGGCGCGCGCCGAGCTCGTCCAGGTCCTGGATGAACAGCACGAACTTGTCGTACAGCCAACCCGCACGCTCGGCGATCTCGCGGGCGTTCTGGCCCTGACGCTCCTGCTTCCACAGGCTGTCGATGACCCTCAGGGTCGCGAGCAAAGTGGTGGGGCTGACAATGACGATCTGTCGGTCGAAGGCTTCCTGGAACAGGCCCGGCTCCGCTTGCAGCGCTGCCGAGAAGGCCGCTTCGATGGGTACGAACAGCAATACGAAATCCAGGCTGTGCAAGCCATCCAGCCGGCTGTAATCCTTGCTGGAGAGGCCTTTGACGTGACTGCGCAAGGACTGCACGTGCTGTTTGAGCGCCGCCTCGTCATTGCCGGAGACGAACTGTTGGTAGGCGGTGAGGCTGACCTTGGCATCGACCACCACCTGCTTGTCCCCCGGCAGCATGATCAGCACATCGGGCTGGAAACGCTCGCCATCGGCGCTCTTCAGGCTGACCTGGGTCTGGTACTCGCGGCCTTTCTCAAGGCCCGCATGCTCCAGTACCCGCTCGAGAATCAACTCGCCCCAGTTGCCCTGGGTCTTCTGGCCCTTGAGCGCCTGGGTGAGAGTGGTGGCCTCATCAGACAGACGCAGGTTGAGTTGCTGCAGGCGCTCAAGCTCCTTGCCCAGCGAGAAGCGCTCGCGGGCCTCCTGCTGATAGCTCTCTTCCACACGCTTTTCGAAGGCCTGGATGCGCTCCTTGAGCGGATCGAGCAATTGTCCCAGGTGCTGCTGACTGGTCTGGGCGAAGCGCTGCTCGCGCTCGTCGAAAATCTTGGTGGCCATCTCGGCGAACTGGGCACGTAGCGTATCGCGGGCTTCCTGCAAGTCGTCCAGGCGCTGGGCGTGGCTTTCCTGCTGCTCGCGCAGTTCGGCGTCCAGCCGCGCAGCCTGAGCCTCCAGGCGACGCAGTTCGGCTTCGCGGGTGGCGCGCTCCAGGTTCCAGGCATGGGCGGCATCGCGCGCGTTGTCGCGCTCGATCTGCAACAGTTCCAGCTCGCGATTCTGCGCGGCAAGCGTCGCCTGTTTGTGGCTGTTGGCTTCGCTGAGGTCGCTGATCTCGTCGCGGCAAGCTTCGAGCTGCGCCTGCAGGCCAGCCTGGGCCAACTGCGCGGCACTCAGGCGTTCCTGCATCAGGCCGGTTTCGGTTTGGCGGGCGGCGAGCCGACGCTGGACCTGCAACACCCACCCCAGGCACGGCACCGCGGCAGCCACGATGCCCAATAGAATACTGGCCAGGTCCACTGCCATGCTTGCTCCGGTCAACGCTTAGATTGTGCGCAGCTTACAGGTTTTTTGCCGGTGCTATTGCACCGAAGGCAGCAGGCCAAGCAGCCGCCGCGCCTCCTGCGAACCCTGTCCCGCCGCCAGCTCCAGCCAGTACCGCGCTTGCTCGGGATCCTGCGCCTGGCACAACCGGCCATATTCGAGCTGAGCCCGACTGTCACCGGCGCGGGCGGCCTGGCGCAGCAGCTCATGGCCGATACGCCGATCCCGCGCAGTGCCGCAGTCACGGCAGAGCATCTGCCCCAGGCGACTCTGCGCTACCACCACGCCCTGCCGGGCGGGTTGCTTGAGCATGCGCCCAGCGAGGTGCTTGACGCTGGGCTTCTCAGCCAGGCGCGGGTTGTCGAGCAGCCACAGGGCCACTTTCAGGGAAAAGCGCTTGGGAGAAACCAACGGCGCAATGGCGGGGGAACCGGCGGGGGATTTACCACGAAACTTCATGACAACAGCGATGGTGATTCGAGAGGCGCGCCACTCTACTCGATTTTTTCGACAAAGGCCCGGTGCAACGCTGGGGCGTCGGAAAAAAATATTTCATGGTTCTTTTCTTGACGTTTTCCCCTCAGAGAAAGGCGGTAAGTATTTTCCATGGCTAGGTGTCGGACGCTTCCGAAAACAGCTGGCACGCCCGTCCTAGAGCAAGCCCTAGGGACAATCCACAGAACCTGTGGATAACTCGGTGGACAACCCCCCCTTGGCGCCCGCAAACCCCTGTGGAATGGGGCTTACAGTCAAACTGACGATTTTTTCACCAGCCTAAATAAGTGTTTTTTTTCATTGACTTAAGGGCTCAGTCAAGTCATTGGCGGCGCCCGGCGAAGACGTTGCAGAACAGTTACAAGTCATGCTCCAAGTGTGCACAAGTGCGCCAACAAAGTGCGCGGGCTTGCACCACGGCGGGAAAACAGCGCCGTTTCGCCGCAATTCACTTCTTCACAGATGACCTGCAAACAGAGATAATGATCGGCTTCGCTGAAGAAAAATCAAAAAACGCTTGCCATGCCGCAAACCTTCCAGTAGTGTGGCCGCCGTTAGTACCAAGCTGAACGTCAATTCTGGCCGCAACGTCCTTGCGAATGGCCACCCTCCCCGGGTAGCACCGCTGAAACCAGGACCGGCCCACTCGATGATTCCCTCGACGGCAACAGCCGCTCCAGCACGAATCACCTAATGACAAATTGATCGGGATCTTCACCCAGTGGCCTCGAACCTGGTCCGTGGGATGCTGCCCGCCTTCCGAGTACCTACCAGTCAGCCCGGCGCCTTACTTGTGCTTGCGCTACCTCTGGCTGCTCTGTTCCGGTCAGGTTTTTCGCCTCCCTTAATAAAGGCGTCACCGGAACGTTTCTATTGTGCACGGATCGAAACCCGTGTCTTGAGCAGGAAATCTAAAAAAATGACTAATCACCATCAGATCCAGCGCGCCTACGGCACGCTTTCTCAGGCCTTCGCCCCACTGAAGTGCCTCATCGTTGCCCCTCGCAAGGGCAGCTTCAGCTTCACCCTGGTCGACGAACACGGCGTGGCCTGCCACACCGAGCGCCTGTATCCAGAGCAATACACCCACGCAGAGCCGCTGCAGGCGGTGATCGATCGCACCCGCCAGTCGTTGGTCGCATGAATGAATGGGTGAGGATTCACCCCATGAATGACCGCCCCTGATTGCTGCCCGAAACGCTCTTTGCTTAATTGCCACAAGGCATATGGCAGAGGCGCTGCGGCAGCAATCGATTTAAAAACAGCCCTTTACACCATGATTATCACACTACACTTCAACTCGAGCGGTGCGAGCCGCTTCCGGCGGGCCTGATCATCCATTAGCTGCCAAGCTCCAGCGCCCGTCGGCCCCTGACAGTTCGAGGGCATCATGGGTATCGCTGCGAACGAGTTGAGTCAATATGTGATCCGCCCCACGCTGATCTACCTGGATCGCCATAGCGCGAGCGCCGAAGCCTTGCTGCTGGGCGTCGCAGCTAGCCAGTCCAGCCTTGGAGCAGCCCTGCATGACCGTCGCGGTCACGGCTTGTACAGGATCGGCGAGACGCGCCATCAAACCCTCTGGGACGATTACCTGGCCCGCGATCCCGAGCTGGCAAGCCTGGTCCGCGGGCTTGCCAGTCAGCATGCCTTCCTTGGTGGCCCGCACCTGGAGCTGACGGTCAACCTGCGCTATGCCACCGCCATCGCATGGATGCTCATCGAAGAGCAAGCCACTCCCCTACCCGCCCCCGACGATCTTCTAGGGCTCGCACGAATCTGGCGACAGACATTCCACCCCCAGGGACGCCTGCGCGACTTCACACAGGCCTGGCATTGCTGGGTAAATCCGATAATGTCCCAGGCATCTTAAGAACCGTCCTACAAGCAAACCGGAAAAAAGGGAATTTTGGTCGGATTGTCCTACAAAACCGCTCTATCTCCGCCGATACAGGCTATGGCGTAGTGCGTGATTTGTTGGTAGCTTTTCGCCCCGGAGATCCCAAGGAGTTCTAATAATGAAAACAGTCATGCTCAAAACCTCTCTCGGCGTCGCTATCGCGCTCGCTTCCAGCCAACTGTTCGCCAGCGGCTTCGCCCTCAACGAACAGAGCGTCAGTGGCATGGGGACAGGTTTTGCGGGTCGTTCTTCCTCTGCCGACGATGCCAGCACCATTTACGGAAACCCTGCCGGCATGTCGCGCCTCAAGCGCGAACAGATCACCGTAGGCGGCGCAGCCGTCATCGCCAAGACCGACATTTCCGGCCGCGGCAGCAACCTGGGCGGGAAAATGGACGGTGACATGGTGCCGTTCGTAGGCGTGCCCATGGGCTACTACGTCAAGCCAATCGACGATCACTGGAGCCTGGGCTTCGGCGTCTACGTGCCCTTCGGCCTGGTCACCGACTACGGCAGCAACCACGCGGCACGCTACTGGGGCAAGAAGAGCCACGTCGAAGTGGTCACCTTCCAGCCGACCGTCAGCTACGCCTTCAACGACAAGGTGTCGATCGGTTTCGGCCCGACCATCAACCGCATCAAGGGCGAGCTGGGTTCGAGCACCATCAACCCGCGCTCCCCTGGCCGCAACGATGGCGAAGTGAAGATCAAGGGTGATGACACCGCCGTTGGCTACAACATCGGTATCCTGGTCCAGGCCACCGACCGCACCCGCCTCGGCCTGACCTACCATTCGATGGTCGACTACAAGCTCGAAGGCAAGACCAAGATCAACAACGCGTTGATCGGCCCGTTCAGCGGCAGCAAATTCGACGCCGACCTGAAGATCAAGACGCCCGAGTCGGTGGACTTCTCGGTCACCCACGAACTCGACGACCAGTGGACCCTGTACGCAGGCAGCACCTGGACCCGTTGGAGCCGCCTGAAGGACATCACCGTCACCAACGACGTCCCTGCCCCGCTGGCCGGCCAGTTCGGCACCATCAGCGAAGAGCAGAACTGGCACGACACCTGGGCTCACGCCATCGGTGCCTCGTACAAGGTGAACAAAGAGTGGACCCTGCGCACCGGCTTCACCGTCGACCAGTCGCCGACCAATAACCACGACCGCTCTCCGCGCATCCCTACTGGCGATCGCAAGATCTTCAGCCTGGGTGCCGGCTATAGCCCGACCGACGATGTGACCATCGACGTGGCCTACTCCTACCTGTGGGAAGAGGACACCAAGGTGAACCTGGCCAGCGCCACCAAAGGCACCTACCAGGCCAAGTACGAGAACAGCGCTCACGGCATCGGAGCGTCGCTCACCTACCGCTTCTGAGTGGGTTCAGGCTGCATGAAAAACCGCCTTCGTGGCGGTTTTTCATGCCTGCACGCGCCAATGCTCGCCAAGGCTCGCCTGCAGGTACTCCATGAATACCCGCACTTTGGTGGTCATGGCAAAGCGATCGGCCACGCACAGGAACACATCCATCGGTTCGGTCTGCGCATAGGCCTCGCCAGGTTGGGCAGAGTCGAACAACGGCACCAACTGACCGCTGTCCAGGTGCGGACGCACAAGGAACTCGGCCAGGCGCGTCACCCCACCATCGTTGAGCGCCATTTCCGCCAAGGCCTCGATGTCGTCGCTGATCAATACATTGTCGAACTCCGCCTCGAAGCGCATGCCATCACGCACGAAGCCCCAGCGCAGCAGGCGACCATCGACCGGATAACGCAATACCAGGCAGCGATGATCACGCAGCGCCTCGGGCGTGGTAGGGCGGCCAGCCCTGGCCAGATATCCCGGCGAGGCGCAACAGATGAACGGAATCCGGGCGATATGTCGCGCCAGCAGATGATCTTCCAGCTGCGGCGTAATACGCAGACTGACATCGACATCTTCGCGGGCATGACTGACCCGGCGATCACTCGCAACCATTTCTATCGAAAGCAGCGGATAACGTGCACTGAAGGCAGGAATCAGGGGCGCCAGGATGCGGCGCCCGAATGCCGATGAGGCGGCAATGCACAAGCGCCCCTGTGGCTCGGTATCGGGAGTGGTGACCTCCTGTTCGGCCAGGATCAGGTCACGTTCTACATGCTTGACCCGGCTGTAATACTGGCTGCCAGCAGGCGTGAGCGCCATGCTGCGCGTGCTGCGCGACAGCAGGCGGACCTGCAGGTGCGCCTCCAGGCGCGCCAGGTTCTGGCTGACCGCTGCCGCACTCAGGCCCAGTGTGCGCGCCGCACCGGCAATGCTGCCGGCCTCGACGACCTTGATGAAACTGCGGATGGCATTGAGCAGATCCATGGCAGGGCTCTTGGGATTCGTAAGAATCTCTTTATAAAGAACTCAACCCGGCTGGTCTACAGCGCACAACTGACCATTGTTAACCTGGGCTTCTCATGTCCAACCGAGAGGCGCCCTCATGACCCCTTTGCCCCAGCCACGCCGTCGCAAGCTCCGCGCCAGTGCCACACCCTATGTCTTCGCGTTCTACATGTCGGCGATCATGGCGATGCTGATGTGCTTCGTGATCACCGCTGCCACGACCGGCATCGACCAGGACTACTTGCGCAAAGTGCTCCAGGCCTACCAACTGGCGATGCCGGTGGCGTTCGTCTGCGTGCTCATGGTGCGGCCCGTGGTGATGCGCCTGATGGCCATCACCGTGCATCCGCACTGATCGCCCGCACGAGACAGCACCGCATCAGGGCTGCGAAGCTATGGCCTTCTCGATAGCCGCCCGGAACGCCGGATCATCCGGCTTGGTCAGGCTGGAAAAATTGCCGATCACCTTGCCTCGCCGGTCCACCACGTACTTGTAGAAATTCCACTTGGGTGCACTGCTCTGCTTTGTCAGCTCGACGAACAGCGGGATCGCATCCTTGCCACGCACCGGCTGAGTCTTGGTCATGGTGAAGGTGACCCCGTAGTTGGCGTAGCAGACCTTGGCGGTCTTCTCGCTGTCGGCATCTTCCTGCTTGAAGTCGTTGGAGGGCACGCCGAGCATTTCCAGCCCCTGCTCGTGATACTCCTTGTAGGCAGCCTCCAGCCCCTCGAACTGCGGCGCGAAGCCGCAGTAGCTGGCGGTATTGATCACCACCAGCGGCTTGCCAGCGTAGCGCTGGCACAGATCTACCTGGCCCTTGCCGCGTAGCTCCGGCAGGCTGCCTTGCAGCAGCGCCGGACAACCGGCGGCCCAACTGGAGGAAGTGGCCGCCAAAGCGAGCAAGGGTACTGCGAGCCAACGCGTAAGCATGTTCCCAATCTCCTACAAGACAATTCCTTGCAGGGTAGCGCTTAACAAACGCCCATGCCCAGCTGCATCAATGCCAATCCGCCCTGATGCCATCCCCACCAGGCGAGCGCCAGCACCAGCAGCGCACCCGCCACCAGCAGCCCGCGCAGCAAGGAGCGGTTCATGCCGCCTTGGCCTGCAGGCGCGCAACCGGGCGTTCGCGCACCGGCCAATTGAGGGCCGCCGCCAGCAGGCTGAGCAGAATGGAGATCTGCCAGACCAGGTCATAGCTGCCCGTGTGGTCATAGACCACCCCGCCCAGCCAGCCACCGAGGAAGGCGCCAAGCTGGTGGAACAGGAACACGATGCCCCCCAGCATCGACAGGTTACGCACCCCGAACAGGGTCGCCACCGTGCCGTTGGTCAGCGGCACCGTCGACAACCACAACAGGCCCATGGCGATGCCGAACAGGTAGGCGCTGAATTCGGTCACCGGTGCCCACAGGAACAGCACGATCACCACCGCCCGCAGCAGATACAGGCTGGTCAGCAGACGCGGCTTGGACATGCGCCCGCCCAGCCAGCCGGCGGTGTAGGTGCCGACAATGTTGAACAACCCGACCAGTGCCAGCACCGTGGTACCGATGGTCGCCGGCAAGTGCTCGTCGACCAGATAGGCCGGCAGGTGCACACCGATGAACACCACCTGGAAGCCACAGACGAAAAAGCCCAGGGCCAGCAACCAGAAACCGGAGTGCGAGCACGCCTCGCGCAGTGCCTGGCCCAGCGTCTGCTCGCCGCCTTGACTGGGTAGCGGCCGATCACGCAGCAGCCCGACGAAAGGCACGATCAGCGCCACCATCAAACCCAACACCAGCAACGCTGCCGACCAGCCCAGCCACTGGATCAGCCCAAGCGTACCCGGCAGCATGGCGAACTGGCCGAACGATCCCGCCGCGCTGGCAATACCCATGGCCATGCTGCGTTTCTCCGGCGGCACCGCACGGCCAACCACACCGAGGATTACCGAGAACGAGGTACCGGAAAGCCCGATGCCGATCAGCAAGCCAGCACTCAGCGACAACGACCAGATCGAATCGGCCATGCCCATCAGTACCAGGCCGGCAGCGTAGAGAATGCCGCCAATGATCACCACCCGCGCCGCGCCCAGGCGATCGGCCAGCGCGCCGGCGAACGGCTGGGCCAATCCCCAGATCAGGTTCTGCAGGGCAATGGCGAAGGCGAAGACTTCGCGCCCCCAGCCAAAATCCGCGCTCATGGGGGCCAGGAACAGGCCAAAGCCATGTCGCACACCCAGCGACAGCGCCAGGATCAGCGCCGCCCCGAGCAGCACCCAGCCACTGGTTCGCCAAACAGAAGTCATTGTTGTTGTCTCCTAGCCATCGCAAGGTTTGTGCGGGTATATACCCGCTTTATAGGGCACATTTCAGGCCAAACGCTCCAGCAAGCGAACCAGTTCATCGCGCTGACTCTCGCCCAGATGCTCGACCAACTGTAGCTGAGCCTGCTCCCAGGCAGGATGTGCGGCAGCCAGGCACGCCTTGCCTGCTTCGGTCAGGCACACCAGGCGATTGCGCTGGTCGCTGCCCTCGCCGAGCGTCACCAGCCCGTCAGCTTCCAGCACACGCAGGTTGCGGCCCAGGGTACTGCGATCCAGGCCCATGGCCTCAGCCAGGCTGGTAATACTCGGCTGGTCGAGCCGCTGCAGATGACGCAACAAGGAAAACTGCGCGACATTGATCCCGAAATCCGCCAAGGCTTCGTCGTAATGTCGGCTCACCCCACGGGCGGCACGACGTAGATGGGTGCAGATGCATTCACTGGTCAACATAAATGCGTGTATATACCCGCACCTTGGATGTTGCAAGAAGTTTCTGCGCCTGCTCAGGGCTTGCGTGAGGGCTGGCAGGTGCTCGTCGAAAGTCTTTCAGCGTCTATGAGATCGAGCGCCGCGCGGGCGGCGCTCGATCTCACAGGCGCTGAAAACCTTTCGGCAAGCACATGCCAGCCTCTACGCAAACACCTTGAAAGGCACGTGTATCAATACGAAAGCGCCAGCCCCACCACCACCGTCAACTCGAGCAGCTCCAGCAAAGCGCCTGCGGTATCACCTGTGGTACCACCCAATCGTCGGCACATCTGCCGCCGCAGCCCAGCGAATACCGCCAGTGCCAGCAACATTACCCACAACGCCACCCAACCGCCCAGCACCAGGCAAACCCCGGCAGTACCCAGCAGTACCCAGCCCGCCGCACGCCTGGGCAGGTGTTCGGCCAGTGCCGAGCCCAGCCCCCCGGCACGCACATAAGGCGTACAGAGGAACAAACCGAGCATCGCAGCCCGCCCGACCACTGGTGCCAGAACCAGCCAGGCACCCGCGCCACGCTCGACCAGCACCCACAGGGCACAGAACTTCAGCAGCAGCACCAGCACCAGGGTGACCACGGCAATCGGGCCACTGCGCGGGTCTTTCATGATCTGCAAAGTGCGCTCGCGATCGCCGAAGCCACCCAACCAGGCGTCCGCGCTATCAGCCAGACCATCCAGGTGCAGGGCGCCGCTGAGCAGCACCCACAAGGCCAGCAGCAATGCAGCCTGCAACGGTGCCGCAACGCCCTGCAGCAGCGCGCTGGCAGCCCACAACAGCAGGCCGAACAGCAACCCGACTGCCGGGTAGAACAGCAGCGAACGGCCCATCTGCCGTGGCTCCGGCATGCCCGGCAGGCTTACCGGCAGGCTGCTGAGAAACTGCAGGGCAATCCAGAACGGCAGCATCAAACCACCTCGCGCAACTGGCCGTCGGCGTGCAGTGCCAGACGCACCAACGCAGCGTGCCGCACCTCGACCTGCAGCAACTGCTCGCGCGGCAATCCACGGGCGCGGGCCAGCAACAGGCGCATGACACCGCCGTGGGTCACCAGCAGCACGCGCTTGCCGGAGTGTTGCCGGGCCAGGGTTTCGACCGTTGTCAGCACACGCTCGGCGAAGTCGGCCACCGGCTCGCCTGCAGGCGGCGTGAAGGCGTAGGGGGCGGCCCAGAAACGCCCCAACGCGTCCGCTTCGGTCTGCATGATCTGCGCCGCGCTGCGTCCTTCCCACTCGCCAAAGTGCAGCTCGCGCACACCCGCTTCCAGTTGCACCGGCAGTTGGAGACTTGCGCCCAGTTCGTCGGCGAAACGTGCGCAACGCTGCAACGGCGAACTGACCAGCACATCCCAAGGCCCACCCACCGCGACAGCCGCGCGCATCTGCGCCCAGCCCTGCGCGGTCAGGGCGTCGTCCAGGCTGCCGCGCAAGCCGCCGCCCAGTTCGGTCTCACCATGACGCAGCAGATCGAGGATCATGCCGGACGATCCGCCACCGCCGCTTCGGCGAAGGTCGCCATCTGCCCGTGCAGGGCGCAGGCCAGGCGCATCAGCGGCACCGCCAGCGCGGCACCGCTGCCCTCGCCCAGGCGCAACCCGAGGGCCAGCAACGGTTCGGCCTGCAGCGCGTCGAGCAAGGCACGATGTCCAGGCTCGGCGCCCTGGTGGGCGAACAGCAGCCACTGACGGCACTGCGGATTGAGGCGTACGGCAACCAAGGCCGCCACGCTGCAGATGAAGCCGTCGACCAGCACCGCGACCCCACTCTGCGCGCAGGCCAGGTATGCACCCGCCAGCGCGGCGATCTCGAAACCACCGACGCAGGCCAATGCCCGCAGCGGGTCAGCGTTCTGCAGGCCATGCAGTGCCAGGGCTCGCTCGATCACCTCGGCCTTGTGCCGCACGCCGGCACTGTCGAGCCCAGTACCCGGGCCGCTCAGGGCATCGGCCGGGCACCCCAGCAATGCGCTGGCCAGGGCTGCCGCTGCCGTGGTGTTGCCAATCCCCATCTCGCCACCGATAAACAGCTGTGCGCCCTGGCCTGCGGCGCGCAAGGCACTGTCGCGCCCGGCCCCGAGCGCGGCGCGCAGTTGCGCGTCGGTCATCGCCGGCTGGCGGGCGAAGTTGGCAGTGCCGGCGCCCAGGCGCAGGTGATGCACGCCCGGCAGTTGCAATTCCGGGTCGATGGTCCCCAGGTCGACCACGTCCAGCGTCGCCTCCAATTGACGCGCCAACACACTGATCGCCGCCCCACCGCCGACGAAATTGCGCAACATCTGGCCAGTCACAGCCTGGGGATAGGCGGAGATACCCTCCTCCACCACGCCATGGTCACCGGCAAACAAGCCGATCGCCACGCGCTCGAGGGTCGGACGCTCGCGACCTTGCAGGCCGGCCAGGGTAATCGCCAGCGCTTCCAGTTGGCCCAGCGATCCGGCGGGCTTGGTCAGTTGCTGCTGACGGGTGTGCGCCTGCTCCATGGCATCGTTGTCGAGGGGTTGGCAGGCATCGAGCCACCAGGAGGTGTTCATAGAGCAGGTCCTTTGAGCATGAGAGGAAGGCCGGCAACCGTGAGCACCACGCGCTCACAGCGTTCGGCCACGGCCTGGTGCAGCCAGCCGGCCAGGTCGACGTAACGGCGGGTCAGCTCGCCCATGGGCACCACGCCCAGGCCGGTTTCGTTGCTGACCAGGATCAGCGTGCCGGGCAGGCTGGCCAGGCAGTCGAGCAGCGCGTCACGCTCCTCGACCAGGCGCTGCGGGTCATCGAGCATCAGCAGATTGGTCAGCCACAGGGTCAGGCAATCCACCAGCAGGCAACGCCCTGCGTCTGCTTCGGCGCGCAGCACGCGGGCCAGGGCCAGAGGCTCTTCGATCAGCCCCCAGTCAGAAGGCCGGCGCTCGCGGTGCAGGCGCACGCGTTCATTCATCTCGCCGTCCAGCGGCTCGCTGGTGGCGATATAGGTGACCGGCAAACCACTGGCCACGGCCAGTTGCTCGGCCAGGCGGCTCTTGCCCGAGCGGGCACCACCGAGGATCAGGTTGCGCATCTCAGGCTACTCCACACAAGGCGCGCAACCGCGCGGTGTCCAGGTGCTGCTCGATGAGGTCGGCCAGGCGTTCGATATCGCGTTCGCGCAGCGCCTCGTAATCGACCACCTCGACGTCATCCAGCCCGGCCCAGCGCAGCAGCGCGGCGCACGACTGGCTACCCTCGAACAAACCGTGCAGGTAGGTGGCGAGGATCTGCCCGTCAGCGCTGATCGCGCCATCGGCACGTCCATCTGCGAGCATCACCGCAGGCTGCTCCAGCGCAGGTCCCTGGGTGACGCCTGCATGAATTTCGTAGCCCGACACCGGTGCCTGCTCGAGGCTCAGCACGCCTTCGACATTGCGCAGCTGCTTTTCGGCTTCCAGCACGGTGGCGTAGTCGAACAGGCCCAGCCCAGCGCTCGAACCCGCCGGCCCTTCCAGCCCCAGCGGGTCGTGCACCTGGCGCCCCAGTATCTGCAGCCCGCCGCAGATGCCGATGAGCTTGCCGCCGTAACGCAGGTGACGGGCAATGGCGCTGTCCCAACCGCGCTCGCGCAACTGCGCCAGGTCACCGCGCACGCTCTTGGAGCCGGGCAGGATGATCAGGTCGGCAGGCGGAATCGGCTGGCCGGGGCCAATGAACTGCAAGTCCACCTGCGGGTGCAGGCGCAGCGGGTCGAAGTCGGTGTGGTTGCTGATGCGCGGCAATACCGGAACGATCACCTTGAGCACACGATCGCCCTTGAGCGACTGGCGCCGGTCGATGCCGTCCTCGGCCTCCAGGTGCAGGTCGGTGATGTAGGGCAGCACACCCAGCACCGGTTTGCCGGTACGCTGCTCGAGCCAGTCCAGGCCCGGTTGCAGCAAGGCGATGTCTCCGCGAAAACGGTTGATGACAAACCCCTTCACCCGCGCCTGCTCACTGGGCGACAGCAGTTCGAGGGTGCCGACCAGGTGGGCGAACACGCCGCCACGGTTGATATCGGCAACCAGGATCACCGGGCAGTCCACCGCCTCGGCAAACCCCATGTTGGCGATATCGCCGGCCCGCAGGTTGATCTCGGCAGGCGAGCCTGCGCCTTCGACCATCACCACCGGGTAGGCAGCGCTCAGGCGCTGGTGCGAGGCCAGGACCGCCTGCATGGCGATGGCCTTGTAGTCGTGATAGGCGACGGCGTTCATGCTGGTCACCGCGCGGCCATGGACGATGACCTGGGCGCCGGTGTCGCTGTTGGGCTTGAGCAGTACCGGGTTCATGTCGGTATGCGGCGCCAGCCGGCAGGCCTGGGCCTGCACCGCCTGGGCGCGGCCAATCTCGCCACCGTCGGCGGTCACCGCGCTGTTGAGCGCCATGTTCTGCGGCTTGAACGGCACCACGCCGACACCCTGGCGCAACAGCCAGCGGCACAGGGCTGTGACCAGCGTGCTCTTGCCGGCATCGGAGGTGGTGCCTTGCACCATGAGGGTGGTCATGCCGATTCCTTCTGGTAGTCCTGCAGCGCCTGGCGCAGGCGCTGTTCATCCGCCGCACTGGCAGGCAAGCCAAGGCGCACGGCGGCAGGCGCCTCGAACAGGCGCACGAGAATGCCGCGGCGGGCGAGAAAGTCGTGAAGCTGGGCGGCGCGCGGATCGCGCAAGTACTGGAACAGGTCGCAGCCGCCAGTGGCGGGCAAGCCAGACTCGGCCAGCAGTGCTGCAAGGCGTGCACTGGCTTCGGCGCAGCGCACGATCTGCGCCCGCTGCGCCTGGCCATCGGCAAGGCACGACTGGCCGATGATCCGGGTCGGGCCGCTGACCGTCCACGGCCCCAGCATCTCGGCCAGGCGCTGCAGCAGTGGCGCCTCGGCCATGGCGAAGCCCAGGCGCACACCGGCCAAACCAAAGAACTTGCCGAACGAACGCAGCACGATCAATCCGCCACGCCAGCTCTGATCGGTGATGCTGTGTGCCGGGGTGTTGTCCATGAACGCCTCGTCCACCACCAGCCAGCCGCCGCGTCGAGCCAGGCGTGCGTGCCAGTCGAGCAGACGCTCGCGCGGCACGCAGCGCCCCGTGGGGTTGTTCGGGTTGACCAGCAGCAGCACATCGAGGCGGTCCAGGGCCGCTTCGACCTGGTCGTCATCGAGCTCGACAAGCTCATGCCCGGCGCGCTGCCAGGCATGCGGATGTTCGGCATAGCACGGCGACAACACGCCGACCCGCCCGCGCGTGCGCAAGTGCGGCAAGGCCTGGATCGCTGCCTGAGAGCCCGCCACCACGAGCAGTTCATTGACACCGTAGTAGGCGCGCGCGGCCTGCTCCAGGCCGTCCTCGACCTCAGGCAGGCGCGCCCAGGCCTCCAGCGGAATCGATGGGATGGAGAAGGACCAGGGGGCGATACCGCTGGACAGGTCGAGCCAGTCTTCGCGTGCGATACCGTACTGGTGCGCAGCGCGCAGCAGGCGGCCACCATGTTCAAGCATAGAGCCAGGCCCCCGTGCAGATCACCAGCAGCCACAGCCATACGCCGCGCTGCACCAGGCTCCAGCCGCGCTCGATGGCATCGGCGTCGGCCACCGGCCCCTCGCCCAGGCGCGCCCGTTCGTGCAGCTCACCGTGGTACACCGCCGGGCCTCCCAGCTCCACGCCGAGGGCACCGGCCCCTGCGGCCATCACCGGGCCTGCGTTGGGGCTGTCCCACAGCGGCGCCTGGTTGCGCCAGCAGCTGAGCGCCAGGCGAGTCTTGCCCAGCAATGCGTAGGTCAAGGCCACCAGCCTGGCCGGCAGGTAGTTGAGTACATCGTCGATACGCGCTGCGGCCCAGCCGAAGCGCTCGAAACGTTCGTTGCGATAACCCCACATGGCATCCAGGGTATTGCTCAGGCGGTACAGCACCACGCCCGGCGCACCGGCCACGACGAACCAGAACAGCGCGGCGAATACCGCATCGCTACCATTCTCCAGCACCGACTCGGTCGCGGCGCGGGCCACGGCAGGCTCGTCGAGCTCGCGGGTCTCGCGGCTGACCAGATAGCCCACCCGCCGCCGTGCTTCACCCAGATCCCCTTGGCGCAGGGCCTGGGCCACGGGCAATACATGCTCGCCCAGGCTGCGCATGCCCAGCGCGCAATACAGCGCCAGGGCGTCCACCAGCCAACCGATGTAGGGCAGCCACGACAGGATCAGCGCCACCAGGGTCAGGGGCACCACGGCCAGGAACCAGGCGCTGACCCCATGGCTGCGCCAGCCGCGGCCACCGGCATTCAAGCGTTGCTCCAGACGCCCGGCGAAATTGCCGAATGCCACCAGCGGATGGCGCCGCTGCGGCTCGCCCAGCAGCGCATCCAGCGCCACACCAGCAACAGTCAGCAAGGCGATGCTCATGCCTGCTCTCCCCATTGGTTCTCGTAGAGCATCTCGCTCAGCGGCCGTTCACGCGCCCAGTCTTCCAGCACCAGCATGGGCGCCTCGTAGAATTTCGCCACCGGCCCCAGGCACAACACCGCCACAGGCTTGGCCCCGGCCGGCATGCCCAGCAACTCGCCCAGCGCCTGCGGGTCGAACAGCGACACCCAGCCCATCCCCAGGCCTTCGGCGCGTGCGGCCAGCCAGAGGTTCTGGATCGCGCAGGCCATCGACGCCAAATCCATTTCCGGCAGGGTCCGGCGGCCAAAGATGTGCGGCTCGCGCTTGTCCATCAAGGCGGCAACCAGCACCTCGGCGCACTCACCGATGCCTTCGACCTTGAGCTGCATGAATGCGTCGGAGCGCTCGCCGAGGGCCTCTGCGGTGCGAATCCGCTCCTCCTCCACCAGCGCCTGGATGCGCAGGCGCAGGTCGCGCTGGCTGATACGAATGAAGCGCCAGGGCTGCATCAGCCCGACACTGGGCGCCTGGTGCGCGGCGGCCAGCAGCCTGGCGAGCAGCTCAGGCGCCACATCGCCGCCGATAAAGTGGCGCATGTCGCGACGCTCACCGATCGCTCGGTAGACCGCAGCGCGCTCGGCCTCGCTGAAAGCGTGTTCGTTCATGGTCGCAACAGCGCCGCCGCCGCTTCGGGGTTGGAAGGGAAATAGAAGTGCACGTAGGACGCCGTCAAGCGCCCCCGACGATAGACCGCCTCGTTGCCACGTCCGCCATTGGGGCTCAGGCCACGGGCGACGGGTGCAAGCTCGGTGGTGGTCAGCGAGTGGTGGTAGGTATGGCCACGCAGGGTGCCCTCAGGCAACTCGACAGCCTGCAGCGCCAACGCGGCGAGGCGCTTCTGCATCACGGCCTCGCCGGGCAACAGCCCCAGCAACTCGGCGCGCTCACCCGCAACGTCGGTCAAGGCCTCGAGCAGGTAGAGCATGCCGCCGCATTCGGCCAACAAGGGTTTGCCTTCGTCATGGTGGCCGCGGATCGCCTCGCGCATCGGCGCGTTGGCCGCCAGGGCGTGGTGATGCAATTCGGGGTAGCCGCCGGGCAAATACAGGCTGTCGACCGTAGGCAGGTGCCGGTCGTGCAAGGGCGAGAAGAACACGAGCTCCGCGCCCTGATCGCGCAGCAGGTCGAGGTTGGCGCCATAGAGGAAGGCGAACGCCTCGTCGCGGGCCACACCGATGCGCACACCGGCAAGGCTTGCGGTCAAGGGGGCGGCGTGTGGTTCGACAAAGGCCACCGGCGGCGGCAAGGCAGCATCGCAGCTGGCGCCCAAGGCCTCGGCGGCAGCGTCCAGGCGCGCGTCCAGATCGTTCAGCTCACTGGCCTGGACCAGGCCGAGGTGACGGCTGGGCAACTCGATGCCGCGCTCGCGAGACAACCCGCCATACCAGCGCAAACCTTCGGTCAGGCTACCTTCGAGCAGTTGCGCATGGCGCAGGCTGCCGACCCGGTTGGCCAGCACGCCAGCGAATGGCAGGTCAGGCTGGTAGCGCGCCAGGCCGAGGGCCAGGGCCCCGAAGGTCTGGGCCATGGCCGTGCCATCGATCACCGCCAGCACCGGCACGCCGAAATGCCGCGCCAGGTCAGCGCTCGACGGCGTACCGTCGAACAGCCCCATGACACCTTCGATGAGGATCAGGTCGGCGTCGGCGGCAGCGTCCCACAACAGACGGCGGCTCTCCTGTTCGCCGATCATCCACATGTCCAACTGGTACACCGGCGCGCCGCTGGCGCGCTCCAGGATCATCGGGTCGAGAAAATCCGGCCCGCACTTGAATACCCGCACCTTGCGCCCGAGGTTGCGGTGCAGGCGCGCCAAGGCGGCGGTGACGGTGGTCTTGCCCTGGCCGGAGGCTGGTGCGGCAATCAGCACCGCCGGGCAATGACGGGTGGCTCGACTCACAGTTCAACGCCCTTCTGTGCGCGGATACCGGCCTGGAAGGCGTGCTTGAGCATGCCCATCTCGGTCACGGTGTCGGCCAGCTCGATCATTTCCGGCTTGGCCCCGCGGCCAGTGACGATCACGTGTTGCATCGGAGGACGGGCCTGGATGTCCGAGAGCACCTGGTCCAGGTCGAGGTAGCCGTGCTTCAGGGCGATATTCAGCTCATCGAGCACTACAAACTGCACCGACGGGTCCTGCAGCAACTGGCGGGAGACGGCCCAGGCCGCCTCTGCTGCGGCGATGTCGCGCTGGCGGTCCTGGGTTTCCCAAGTGAAGCCCTCGCCCATCACGTGGTAGCGCACTTCGTTGGGAAAGCGGCGGAAGAACAGCTCCTCGCCGGTGCTGTTACGGCCCTTGATGAACTGCACCACCCCGCACTGCATGCCATGCCCCAGCGCACGGGCAAGCATGCCGAAGGCCGAGCTGCTCTTGCCCTTGCCATTGCCAGTGAGCACCAGCAGCAGGCCGCACTCATTCGGGGAATTGGCGATACGTTCGTCGATGATCGCTTTTTTGCGCTGCATGCGTGCCAGGTGGCGTTCGTCGCGCTCGATGGATTCGCTCATCAGGGGTTCTCCGCAGGCTGTCGACGCGCCGGTCGGGCACTCGCGGGCGGGCACCAGGCAACGACAGATAAACAAGGCAGGCAGGCGAAGGGAGCGCGCAAAGGCCGTGGCGATACCACGGGGCAGCGCGCATCACCCTCCGTGATGCCGTTGACAGTGACAGGCCGGTCTCCGGGCTCGTGAGCCGGGCCTTGGCCCGAAACCGCGCGCCTTCCCGGGTGCGGACACCCAGTGGCCTTGCGCGGCCTTGACTCACCTACCGTTGCGGGGGCAGCGCCGGATTCGCGCCCTGCTGGCGCCCACCGGCTTCCCAGTTTCACCCTGCCGGAGCTGATCCGCAGAGCACCTGAAACACGCCGCGAAGGTTAGAGGGTTGCACAGGGAGCGTCAATTAAACGCGGACGATGAACGGTTGATCTGGATGCTTGTCTCACTATTGAAGCAGTGATATCACATAGCCATCACCGGCTGTACGCGACCATAATAAAAGGAGAGCGCGGCATGCAAGGCTTGATCATCACCAACCCGCACCTGGAATTCCTGCGCCCGGCCCTGGAGCGCTGGATCGACTGCATCGACCGCTTCAACCAGATCCATGGCGACGGCGATGCGCCCTATTGGCACGGCGCCCAGGCCAATGCCGGTATCCTCGCCGCCGCTGCCTGGCAGGCCGAGCTGGTGGCGTTGCAGCACTATCAGAGCAAGAAGCAGCGTGACGAAGGCGAGCGCGAAGGGCGCTGCGACCTGTCGATTGCCGGCGCCGAACAATCCATTCATCTGCACACTGAGCAGCGCTGGCCGAAGATCGCCCGCCTGGACCTGGCGGGCGCCCTGCAGGAGGCGGCGACGTTGGCGCGGCTGGCAGCCTATCCCAGCCAGCTCAAGGCCGGGGCGCTGTTTGTCAGCCCGTGGAAGGCGGGGCAGCATGCAAGCCCCGAGGAACTACAGGATATGGTCGATGACTTGAACAAGAACACGGCCTGCGCGATTGCCTGGTACTTCCCGTATGCGTACCGCAAGCTGCATAACGAGTCAGGGCAATACCACCCGGGTGTGGCGTTGTTGCTCAAGCAGGCTTGAACGTGCGCCGGGGCGGCTGCGCAGCCCCGGCAATCTCAGGGATTCTGCGCCAGATGCCCCGGCGCCAACACCCGCTTGGCCTGCAAATAGGCCTTGGACCAGTAGCTGTTCGACAGGTAGTCCAAGCGCACCGTACCGCCGGTGGACGGCGCATGCACGAAGCGCCCCTCCCCCACGTAGATCCCGGCATGGCTCACCTGCGAGCCACCGCCGGTGGCGAAGAACACCAAGTCACCGGATTGCAGCGAATTGATGTCCACGGTCGGTGCACGCATGACGATCATCTCGCGGGTCGAGCGTGGCAGGTTGATGTTCGCCGCGTCGCGGTACACATAACCGATCAGCCCACTGCAATCGAAACCCGAATCCGGCGTGTTGCCGCCCCAGCGGTACGGGGTGCCGACCAGACCGATGGCACGGATCAACACATCGTCAGCCACAGGCGACGAGGACGGTTGGTCGATGAAGGTGATCTGCGGCTTGGCCACAGGTGCCGGTGCCGGAGCACGGCTGGAACAGGCGGCAAGCAGTGCCACCAGGGAAAGGAATGCGAAGCGCGTCATCATCGCCATGGGTCAGAACCTGTCTGAGACCAATCGGCCGCAGCCGAAAAAAGAGTTAAGGATTTAGATTAGACGCTATTCGTAAATGCGCACGGCGGCTAGCTTTTCAGCTACGCCGCCGTGCGAGGATACAGCATTTTGATATCAGTTGCGCGACAGGGTGGTGGTCGGCGCCATGGCCAAGGCACGCTTGGCTTCGATGAAGGTCTTGCTCCAGTAACGGTCACCGAGGTTGTCGATGCGCACACCACCGCTGCGGCGGCTGCTGGAGTGGATGAACTGGTTGTCACCCAGGTAGATGCCGGCATGGCTGACACGGCCACGGCCGTTGGTGCTGAAGAACAGCAGGTCACCCGGCTTGAGCTTGTTGCGTGCGACCTTGGGGGCATCGACGTTGATCATCTCGCGGGTCGAGCGCGGCAGGTTCATGCCGGCCTCTTCGCGGAACAGGTAGCCGATGAAGCCGCTGCAATCGAAGCCGGACTGCTCGGAAGTACCGCCGAAACGATAACGGGTGCCGATCAGCGACATGCCACGCTCCAGAATGCTGTCTGCAAGGACGGGCAGCTGGTAGGGCTTGCTATTGCTGGAGAAGGCTTGAAGGTCTTCATCGGTGGCGAGGTCTTCTTCATCGAATACCGACGAATGCGAAGCCTTGGCCTTGACCGCGGTTTGCGCGGTGACCGATGGATGATCCTGGGGCTGGGAAATCGGGCCTTGGGCCGCGCAGCCAAAAAGCAGGGTCACGAGTGCGAGTGGCACGAGGGGTGCGAAGCGCTTGAGCATGGGCACGACCGTGTCTGTAATCCTTTAGAAGGGGGAAACTATGCCTTCTATCGGACCTATTTGCAAATTTTATCGAAAAAAATGTGACTTTTGCGTTTTGCCGCTCTGGCTCGGTGTTTTCAGCGTTACCAGCCGAGGGTTTCCTTGAGGAAGGGAATGGTCAACTTGCGCTGGGCTTGCAGCGAGGCCTGGTCGAGGCGTTCGAGCAGATCGAACAGTGCACTCATGCTGCGCGTTCCACGGGTGAGAATGAAGTGCCCGACCTCATCGGTCAGGTGCAAACCACGGCGCGAGGCGCGCAATTGCAAGGCACGCAGCTTGTCTTCGTCGGACAGGCCACGCATCTGGAAAATCAGTGCCAGGGTGAGCCGTGACTTGAGGTCGGCGAGCTTGATCGGCAGCTCACGCGGCGAACTCGAGGCCGCCAGCAGCAGGCGCCTGCCGCTGTCACGCAGGCGATTGAACAGATGGAACATCGCCTCTTCCCAGTCGGCCTTCCCGGCAATGACGTGCAGGTCGTCGATGCACACCAGCTCGTACTGCTCCAGATGGTCGAGCAACTCCACGCCTCGGTCGAGCAACTGCGCCAACGGCAGGTAGACGGCGGGCTCGCCCAGTTGCTGGAAACGGTGGGTGGCAGCCTGCAGCAGGTGGGTGCGCCCTGCGCCCTGCTTGCCCCACAGATAGATGAGGCTCTCGGTCCAGCCCGCGTCGGCTTCGCACAGCCGCTCGACATAGCCCAGTGCCGCGGCATTGGCGCCCGGATAGTAGTTGATGAAGGTGGCGTCATCGCGCAGGCGCACACCCAGGGGCAACTGGATTGGTTTCATGCTGGCTGGCGGTCGCGAGGACCAAAGGGGGCCTTTGGTGAAGAGTGCGCAAAGTCTATACCCGCAGCGCGGGCGGCACAATCGGGGAAGGGAATAGCGCAAGTAAAATCAACAGGTTGCGTGATTTTTGAGCAATCAGAGGATCACCTCGGCCACGCGCCCCGCCCATTAGCGTGCCAGACTCGAAGTCGCCTGGGTGCAAAAGCAGGTCGCCTGGGTGCGATTTTTCCACTCGCCCGGCTCATAACCTGAACGGCAGCCACCGCCGCGCGGGGCGTCATGACATAACAACGATAATCACCGTCTCCTGAGGGGAAAACGTCATGCAGCGATCGATCAAGGCGGCCACCTGCGCCGCACTCCTGGGTATCAGCGCAGCCAGCTGGGGCGCAGAACCCGCCGCTTGTCAGAACGTGCGCATGGGCTCGGTGAACTGGACCGACGTCGTCGCCAGCAGCGCCGTCGCCGAAGCCCTGCTCGACAGCCTGGGCTACAAGGTCAAGCAGACCAGCGCCTCGCAGCAGATCATCCTGGCCGGCATGGCGGAGAAACGCCTCGATGTGTTTCTCGGTTACTGGCAGCCAACCATGCAATCGGTGGCCAAGCCCTTCCTGGACAAACAGCAGATCGACGTGATCAGCCCCGCCACCCTCGCCGATGCACAGTCCACCTATGCCGTGCCCGCCTACGCCTACGACGCGGGCCTGAAGACCTTCGCCGACATCGCCAGGTTTCGCGACAAGCTCAAGAACCAGCTGTACCTGATCGAACCGGGCAGCGGCATGAACCGCATCACCGCACAGATGATCGCCGAAGACAAATTCGGCCTGAAGGGTTTCAAGGGCATCGAGTCCAGCGAGGCCGGCATGCTGACGGCGGTCAAGCGTGCCGTGCAGAAGAACGAGTGGGTGGTGTTCGCCGGCTGGAAGCCGCATCCGATGAACCTGCAGATCGACATGCGCTACCTCTCCGGCAGCGACGATGCCTTCGGCCCCAACGAAGGCTCGGCCACGGTCTCGATCATGACCTCAGCCGGTTACCAGCAACAATGCGGCAACGTCGCCAAGTTGCTGCACAACCTGCGTTTTACCAGCGAAGGGGTCAGCCAGGTCATGGAGCCGATCCTCGACCGCAAAGCGCCGCTCGATGCCGCTCGAGACTGGCTCAAGGCGCATCCCGAGCAGGTCTCGGCCTGGCTCGAAGGCGTGACCACGTTCGACGGCAAGCCCGCCAATGCGGCATTGGTCGCGCAACAGTAATGCAGCGCTACCCTCTCTCGGCCGGCATGCAGGCCTTCATCGAACGGACCCGCGCCTTCAGCGTGGCCGATCCTGCACTGGCAGCCCAGCGCGCGGCCTATTCGCGCATGGCCGCAGCCTTCACCCCGCCATGCCCGGAAGGCGTGCAGGTGCGAGATCTGAATATGCCGGGACTGGTGCCCTTGCGCGTGTTCCAACCGGCACAAGCAGCACCGGCCGGAGGCTGGCCAGCGCTGCTATTTATGCATGGCGGCGGCTGGATGCTCGGCGGGCTCGACTCACACGCGTTCTTCTGCGCCGAACTGACGGCGCGCTTGGGAGTGGCGGTGGTCGCGGTGGATTACCGACTCGCGCCGGAACAGCCCTTCCCCGCCGCCCTGCACGACAGCCTCGCCGTCTGGCGCGCCCTGCGCGATGGCGCGCTGGGTGTACCGGTCGCCCCCACGCGACTGGCAGCCATCGGCGACAGCGCCGGGGGCAACCTCGCCGCTGCCCTGTGCCTGGCACTGCGTGAAGCGGATGAGCCGCAGCCGCGCATGCAGGCGCTGATCTATCCCGCGCTGGGTGATGAGGACAGCGTGTCGCGACGCGAGTGTGCCGATGCACCGCTGTTGTCTGTCGACGACATGCGCGCCTGCCTGAACGCCTACCTGCCCTCCACTACTCTCAGCCCGCTGGCGCTGCCATTGCTCGCCCGCGACCTCACGAGGCTGGCGCCCGCTTTCATTGCCGTGGCCGAGTTCGACCCACTGCGCGATGACGGCCTGCGCTATGCACAACGGTTGAGAGACGACGGAGTGGCGGTCGATGACTTCCCAGGCCATGGGTTGGTCCATGGCTGCCTGCGGGCCAGGGGGTTGCCGGAGGTGGAGGCACTGTACGAGGCGCTGTTTGCAGCGCTCAGGAACAGCCTCGATTGACGCCCCTTTTACCGGGACCGCCCGACCTGCAGGCGCAGGCTCGTCCCGTGAGGGAAGCGCCTACCTAATGAAAGTTTCATGTTTTGACCCATGCTCTTTCTGCAAGAATCTTTAGTTACAACCTCTTACAAAGATTCGCTGAATAGCTGGAGCATGTGATGAATCCCCCCCTCCCTGCCAAAGCACCGTCCAAAGCCGGAAGAGTCTTCCGGGTGACCTCCGGCAATTTTCTCGAACAGTTCGACTTCTTCCTCTTCGGTTTCTACGCCACCCAGATCGCTGCCGCGTTCTTCCCTGCAAGCAACGAATTCGCCTCATTGATGATGACCTTCGCCGTATTCGGCGCAGGCTTTCTGATGCGCCCGCTGGGGGCGATCATCCTCGGCGCCTACATCGATGACGTCGGCAGACGCAAAGGCCTGATCGTGACCTTGGCGATCATGGCCAGCGGTACCTTGCTGATCGTGTTCGTGCCCGGCTACGCCAGCATCGGCCTGTGGGCGCCCGCCCTGGTATTGCTCGGCAGGCTGCTGCAGGGGTTCTCGGCCGGTGCCGAGCTCGGCGGCGTCTCTGTTTACCTGGCGGAGATGGCCACGCCCGGGCGCAAAGGCTTCTACGCCAGTTGGCAATCGGCCAGCCAGCAGGTCTCCATCATGGTTGCCGCGGCCCTGGGCTATGGCTTGAATCAGTGGTTGTCCGCCGAGGAGTTGTCCCAGTGGGGATGGCGGATTCCGTTTGCCGTGGGCTGCCTGATCGTCCCGTGCATCTTCCTGCTGCGCCGCAACTTGCAGGAGACCGAAGAGTTCGCCAAACGCGAGCATCGCCCGACCATGAGCCAGGTGTTCAAGACACTGTGCGCCAACGCATCGGTGGTGATCCTGGGCATGCTGATGGTGGCCATGACCACCACCGCCTTCTACATGATCACCGTGTACGCCCCGACCTTCGGCAAGACCGTACTGCAGCTCGATACCAGTGATGCATTGATGGTGACCTTGCTGGTCGCCGTGTCCAATTTCCTGTGGCTGCCGATCGGCGGCACATTGAGCGATCGCCTGGGACGCAAACCGCTGCTGGCGGCAATGTCCCTGCTGACCGTACTCACGGCATACCCTGCGCTGTCCTACCTGGCCCAGGCCCCCAGCTTCGCTCACATGCTGGAGGTGCTGCTGTGGTTCTCGTGCCTCTATGGCATGTACAACGGCGCACTGATCCCTGCCCTGACCGAAATCATGCCCACCGAAGTGCGCGTTGCCGGATTCTCCCTGGCTTATAGCCTCGCCACCGCGGTGTTCGGCGGCTTCACCCCGGCGGTGTCCACCTGGGCGATCCATGCCACGTCAGACAAGGCCGCCCCGGCTTACTGGCTGATGGTTGCAGCGCTGTGTGCGTTCACTGCAACGCTTGTGCTGTATCGCCGCCGGCCTGCCCGCAGCACGGCCGTTGCCTGAGGGTGTGACGGATCCTTACGAGTGCTGTGCAGAGCGCTGGAAAGTAACTCCGCATAACTGAAAAAGCGCGCCCGAGAATCTCGGGCGCGCTTTCGGCTTAGTCTTGGTTCATTCCCAGCTCAGCGTCATCCAGCAGTGCTTTGGCCATACCCGCCAGGTAATACCCTGCCCAGGCCAAGTCGGTGTCGCTCTCCATGACACCCAAAAATGTCAGTCGCCTAACGCTACCGAGCAATTCCGACGCATGCTCACGAGCGTGCTTGCAGGGAATACCCTGCTCGACGCGAAAGAGTGGCCGCCCCGAACCATCCCCAGCACTGAATGCAGTGAGTCCCGGCGTCACTGGTGCCTGCACAACATCGCTCATTGATGCTCTCCTCCATTGACACCCTGTTGCCATACCGCAACCTTGGGGAACACCGCTCAACCTGTAGGAGCGGGCTGGTCCCGCGATGGGGTCGCCGCTATCGGCAAAGACCCATAGCGATCTATTGGCATCCTGGTCAAAGCCATCCTGACCAGACCTCTGGCCGCGGCCAGCTCCTGACCCAAAACACAAGGCAATCGTCGGTCTGCAATGCTCAAGGCAACACCCAGATCCTGAGCAATCTGTTTTAAAAGGAATTCGAGCGAACGGGTGGGATATTCGAGCGGGGGTGGATCGGGGACAATCTTCAGCATACTCACCTCAGTGTCATTGAGGCTGCCATCACCCGCTGTCAAACAGGAAGGTGGCAGCTGTGCGCGGGTTGACAGACCGAGGACACTGAAACTCGGCGCACACGAAGGTGCCCCACGCACAGCCGCCATAGCGCTTGCACGTGTTTCAGTGATCGAAGCGGCCTGTCAAAGCCGGTCGTTGAATTGGCAACGACCCGGCGAGACTAGAGGCCGGTTTGGAGCACTGCAATGGCGGAATGGCGGTGGGAGTATGTTTGGGAAATGGACTACAGGGAATAAGGAAAAGCTGATTGGTAGGATTCGATGGAAAGGCGGCGGAGCCATTTTAAGCGCTAATATATGCTGCAAACGCTCCAGAGCCTTGAGCTTACCTATCGTCGAAATTTTTCCCATAAAAAAGCCCCGCTGATTCTCATCAGCGGGGCTTTTCATGTATGGCGGAGAGATAGGGATTTGAACCCTAGGTACTGTTGCCAGTACAACGGATTTCGAATCCGTCCCGTTCGACCACTCCGGCATCTCTCCAGTGGCGCGCATCATACCAGCGTTTTCGTTTCTGGCAAACCTTTTTCGAAAAAAATTCGCGTGGTATCAGGCGCTTGCGTGAGCGTGCGGGTTACAGCGGCACGCCCAGGCGCTTGGCGACTTCTTCGTAGGCTTCGATGACATCGCCCAGCCCCTGACGGAAGCGGTCCTTGTCCATCTTCTTGCGGGTTTCCTTGTCCCACAGGCGGCAGCCGTCAGGGCTGAACTCGTCGCCCAGGACGATCTGGCCGTGGAATACGCCGAACTCCAGCTTGAAGTCGACCAGCAGCAGGCCAGCGTCATCGAACAGCTTGCTCAGCACTTCGTTGACCTTCAGCGACAGCTTCTTCATCTCGACCAGTTGCTCGGCGGTGCCCCAGCCGAACGCGACAACGTGGGATTCGTTGATGAAGGGGTCGCCCTTCTCGTCGTTCTTCAGGAACAGCTCGAAGGTCGAAGGGGTCAGCTGAATGCCTTCCTCGACGCCCAGGCGCTTGACCAGGCTGCCGGCCGCGTAGTTACGCACGACGCACTCGACCGGGATCATGTCCAGCTTCTTGACCAGGCACTCGTTGTCGCCCAGCAGCTTGTCGAACTGGGTCGGCACGCCGGCCTCTTCGAGCTTCTGCATGATGAAGGCGTTGAACTTGTTGTTGACCATGCCCTTGCGGTCCAGCTGCTCGATGCGCTTGCCGTCGAACGCCGAGGTGTCGTTACGGAACAGCAGGATCAAGCGGTCGGCGTCGTCGGTCTTGTAAACCGATTTGGCCTTGCCGCGGTAGAGTTCGTCGCGTTTTTCCATGATGGGCTCCGCTTGCTTGAGTGGTTGGGCTAGGCGATTTCGCGCCAGTCGAGCCCGTGTTCCTGATTCGCCACCTGGAGCCAGTCCGGATCGCACCCCAAGGTGTCGACGAAGCACTGACGGGCCAGTTGTGGCAGGTTGTTCTTGCTGCTGAGGTGGGCCAGCACCAGGTGTTGCAGGTGCTTCCAGCCCAGCTCGGCCACCAGATTGGCAGCCTGGTGGTTGTTCAGATGTCCTTGGCTGCCGCCGACCCGCTGCTTGAGAAAGTACGGGTAGTGCCCGCGTGCGAGCAGGTCACGGCAGTGATTGGCCTCGATCAATAACGCGTCGAGGCCCTGGTAACGCTCCAGCAGGTACGTATCGTAGCTGCCCAGGTCGGTGAGCATGCCGAAACGCCGGCGCCCGTCACTGATCACGTATTGCAGGGGTTCGAACGCATCGTGCTCGACCCGCGCGGCACTGACCTGCAGGCTGCCGATGTCCAGTACGTCCCCACAACCGAGAAAACCGGCGACCTCCACCGGCTTGCGCATGCCGCGCAAGGTCCCTTGGCTGAGGTAGACCGGTACATTGTAGCGCCGCGACAGCAACCCAACGCCATGCACGTGGTCGGCATGTTCGTGGGTCACCAGCACGGCGCTCAGTTGTGCTGCCGATACCCCGAGCAGCGCCAGGCGCCGCTCGGTCTCGCGCAGGGAGAACCCGCAATCGACCAGGACGAAGGTATCGTCACTGGCGATCAGCGTGCCATTTCCCTGGCTACCGCTTCCCAGTACCGCGAAGCGCACTTAGCCCAGACGGTCCTGGATCGCGCTCAGCACGCGGCGGGCCACATCGGCCGGGGCCACGGTGTTGATGTTCTTCTCGACGGTAACCTGGACCGACTCGCCCACCTTGCTCAAGCGAACCTGGTAGCGCTCGGCACGTGCCTCACGCTCTTCCTTGCTCGGCGCGCTGCCGAACAGGCGGCTGAAGAAGCCCGGCTCGTTCTGCTTGTCCTCGGGTTTCTCGGACAGGTTGATGTAGTACAGGCCCAGGCTGCGGTTGATGTCCTCGACACGCCATTCGCCCTGCTCCAGGGCGCGGCCTACGCCAGACCAGGCGCGGTCCAGATCCGAGCCCAGGAACAGCACCGGGTTGCCGCTGCCGTCCTCGCTCAGGCTGACCTGGCTTGGGGCGTCGAAGTCGCGCGCCGCGAGCAGCGACACCGAACCGCCCTTCTCGGCGCTGCGGTTCATGCTGGCCAGCAGCTCGTCGACCAGCAATGCGTCGACGCCGGTGTTGCTCGACGTGCTCGGGAAGCCAGGCTCGGCGGTGCTGCCGGCCGGACGCTCGACGCTGACCACGTACACCTCGGAGGTGTTGCGCTGCACGCCGGGCTCCATGCGCACACGGACGCGCACTTCGCTGTCCGGGCTGCTGGAGGTGCTGGCCAGGCGCTGGCCGAGCGAGGCAGACAGCTCATCGAAGCGCTGCCAGGTGGTGTTGAACTCACCCGTCTGCGGACGCTCTTCGGCGATGCGGAAACCATTGTCTTCAAAGTACTGGCGCGCGACCGGCCAGACTTCGGCCGGCGAGCGCTGGGCCAGCACCCAACGGTTGGCACCGCTGCGCTGCAGGGTGAAATCGCTGACGTCGGCGCTGGCCGACAGCGGCTGCGGACGCGGCACTTCGAACTCGCCGGTGGCGTTGTCGTCGGCCACGTTGCGCGGGATCGGCAGCAGCGGATCCAGACGCTTGACGTTGGCGGCGTCCGGCGGCAGTTGCATCGGCGCAGTCGGGTGCGCCTGCAGGTAATCGCTGCCGCGGTCGCGGAAATAGCCATCCTCGCCCCACAGCCAGCCGCACCCGCTGGTGCTGGAGATGATCAGGGCGAGCGCGGAAAGACCAGCCAGTCGCTTCATGCGGTGTACTTCCTCGATTAAACCAGTACGCCGGACTGGCGCAAGGCAGTACGGACTTTTTCGTGACAGCCTTCGCTCAGCCAGGTCAGCGGCAGGCGAATGCCCTTGTGCATCAGGCCCATTTCCACCAGCGCCCACTTCACAGGGATCGGGTTGGCTTCGCAGAACAGGTCTTTGTGCAGCGGCATGAGTTTTTCGTTGATCGCGCGGGCCTTCTCGGCATTGCCCTCAAGGGCGGCCTCGCACAGATCGGCCATTTCGCGCGGGGCGACGTTGGCAGTGACGGAAATGTTGCCCTTGCCGCCCATCAGGATCAGCTCGACGGCCGTCGGGTCGTCGCCGGACATGACGATGAAGTCGCTGTCGACGCCCTCGATGATGGCCTTGGCACGGGCCAGGTCGCCGGTGGCTTCCTTGATGCCGATGATGTTCTTGACCTTCGACAGGCGGATCACGGTCTCGGCCTGCATGTCGCAGGAGGTGCGGCCGGGCACGTTATAGAGGATCTGCGGGATGTCGACGGCTTCGGCGATGTGCTTGAAGTGCTGGTACAGGCCTTCTTGCGTCGGCTTGTTGTAGTACGGCACCACCAGCAGGCAGGCGTCGGCGCCGGCGTTCTTGGCGTTCTGCGTCAGGTGCACGGCTTCGGCGGTGGAGTTGGCGCCGGTGCCGGCGATCACCGGGATGCGGCGGGCGCTGCGCTTGACGCGCTCGACCACGTGCTTGATGACCAGGATGTGCTCTTCGACGTCAAGCGTGGCGGATTCGCCAGTGGTGCCGACCGCTACGATCGCGTGGGTGCCCTTTTCCAGGTGGAAGTCGACCAGTTTATCGAGGCTGTCCCAATCCAGACGCCCTTGTGCATCCATGGGTGTGACCAATGCCACCATACTGCCCGCGATCATGAAACTGCTCCTGCCGGAAAAAGAGAGCGGTAATGGTACTGGCGCCATCGACCTTGCACAAGCGAAGCTGGCGGGCGGAGCATTCCCCTCGGCCTCGCTTTTCGCTACCCTTGATTCTTTGATCGGCGCAGTGCGGCCCGCCGGGCCGTCGACAGTGCTCCACGCCTGTACTTCGTCACCCTCCAGAGGGCTGCGAATGCGGGTGACAGGGAGGCCAGCTCTCGTCCTTCGCCGACCGCTCATCGCTTTAGGAATGCTGCATGTCCACCGCCCCCCGCGAACAATTCCTCGTCATCAGTGCCTTGGGCCCCAATCCCATGGAGCTTGCCAACGTCCTCAGCCGCGCGGCCTTCGAAAACCGCTGCGCGGTCGTCACCTCGCGCCTGTCGCGCCACGGCGAAACCAGCGCCCTGGTACTGCAGGTCGGTGGCAGCTGGGATGCCCTGGCCCGTCTTGAGACCACCCTGCCCGGCCTTGGCAAGAAGCACGGCCTGACCCTCGATGTGGTGCGCAGCGCCGAGCAGGAGGTTCGCCCACAGGCCCTGCCCTATGTGGCCTACGTCAGCGCCGCTTATCGCCCGGACATCATCAACGAGCTGTGCCAGTTCTTCCTCGACCACCGCGTCGAGCTCGACGGGATGACCTGCGACACCTACCTCGCCCCGCAGACTGGCAGCAGCATGCTCAACGCCCAGTTCACCGTGATCCTGCCGGCCGGCACCCAGATCAGCTGGCTGCGCGACCAGTTCCTGGATTTCGCCGACGCCCTGAACCTGGACGCCCTGATCGAACCCTGGCGCCCACAGAACCCTGTCTAAGGAGCTCCCATGGCCGTTGCCATCGACCAACCCGTTGCCGACTTCCAGGCCCAGGCCACCAGCGGCCAGACCATCAGCCTGTCCGCGCTCAAGGGTCAGCAGGTGGTGCTGTACTTCTACCCGAAGGACAGCACGCCGGGCTGCACCACCCAGGGCCAGGGTTTCCGTGACCAGCACGAAGCCTTCAAGGCTGCCAACACCGTGGTGCTGGGCGTCTCGCGTGACGGCATCAAGTCGCACGAAAACTTCAAGGCCAAGCAGGGCTTCACCTTCGAGCTGATCAGCGACAAGGACGAGGCGCTGTGCCAGCTGTTCGACGTGATCAAGCTGAAGAAGCTGTATGGCAAGGAATACCTGGGCGTGGACCGCAGCACCTTCCTGATCGACAAGGACGGTGTGCTGCGCCAGGAATGGCGCGGGGTGAAGGTGCCCGGGCATGTGGATGCGGTGCTGGCGGCAGCGCAGGCCCTGAACAAGGCCTGATATCGCCTTGGATTGCTTCGCGGGCAAGTTCGGCGTTCCGACTTGCCCGCGAAGAAGAACGCTACGCCCCTACAGCAGTGGCGCCACCGTAGGCTCCTGCCTCGGCCAGGCATCGAGCACCGCCTTGAACAGCGTCGCCAGGGGAATGGCGAAGAAGATCCCCCAGAACCCCCACAGCCCACCGAACAGCAGCACCGCGCAGATGATTGCCACCGGGTGCAGGCTTACCGCCTCCGAGAACAGCAGCGGCACCAACACGTTGCCATCCAGCGCCTGGATGATCGCGTACACCGCCATCAGGTAGATGAACTGATCACCCCAGCCCCACTGGAACAGCGCGATCAGGGTCACCGGCACGGTCACCACCACCGCCCCCACGTAGGGCACCACCACCGACAACCCCACCAGCAGCGCCAGCAAGGCCGCATAGTTGAGCCCCAGGCTGATGAAAGCGATATAGGTGGCGATCCCACAGATCAGGATCTCGATGCCCTTGCCGCGGATGTAGTTGGCGATCTGCCGATTCATCTCGTCGCCCACGCGGGTCAGCAACCTGCGTTCGCGCGGCAGGTAGCCGCTGACCCAACGGGCGATCATCTCGCGGTCCTTGAGGAAGAAGAACACCAGGATCGGCACCAGCACCAGGTAGATCATCGCGTTGACCAGCAGCGGCAGGCTGGAGAGCGAGAACGTCAGCGCCCACTGGCCGAACTTGCCGATCTCACCGCGCACCGACTCGATGGCGCGCAGCACCTGCTCGTCCGAAACCAGATGCGGATAGCGCTCGGGCAGCAACAACAACAGCGATTGCCATTTGCCAAGCATGCCCGGCAACTCATTGAACAGGGTGATCAACTGGTGCCACAGCAACGGCACCAACACCACCAGGAACACCCCCAGCGCACTCATGAACAGGGCGAACACCAACCACACCGCCATGCGCGTCGGCACCTTGAAGCGCTCCAGGGCGTTGACCAGCCCCTGCATCAGAAACGCCAGGACCATGCCCGCCAGCACCGGCGCGAGCATGCCACCGAGCGTGAGCACCACGGTAAAGGCCAGGAACAGCAGGACCGCCAGCACCACCGCTTCCTCATCGGAAAAGTAGCGCTGCATCCAGTCGCGAAGCACTTTGAACATTGACGATCCTTGGGAAAGAAGACTCAGGCCTTGCGTAGCCAATAGGTGTAGATCCCTGACTCGGCCGTTTCGCGAAGCAGCGTATGACCGGCAAGCTGGGCAAAAGTGCGAAAGTCACGCTGCGAGCCGGCATCGGTGGCCACCACTTTGAGGACCGCGCCGCTGGCCAGGCGATTGAGCTCCATTTTCGCCTTGAGCAGCGGTAGCGGACAGTTCAGTCCGCTGGCGTCGAGCTCAGCATCGCAGGTCGGGGTGTCGATCATCAAAGGTCTCCATGGCGGGCGCAACAAGGTGTTGCAGACGATGTCGGTAGGATACCGCCACTGGTCGCCAAGGTGCGAGCGGGCTACAGTAAGGGTTTTTGATCGACGCGAGCTTCTGCATGAATCTACTGCGCCCCACCCTGCTGACGCTGGCCTGCCTGATGGCCCTTCCTGGCCATGCCGACGACCTGCCGTCGCTGGGGGATGCCAGCTCTGCGATCGTCTCGCCGAAACAGGAGCACGACCTGGGCCGTGCCTGGCTGAGCCTGCTGCGCGGCCAGGTCAACCAGCTCAATGACCCGCAGCTCAAGGACTACGTCGAGACCAGCGTGTACAAACTGGCCGAGACCAGCCAGTTGCAGGACCGACGCCTGGAATTCATCCTGATCGACAGCCGCGAACTCAACGCCTTCGCCGCGCCCGGCGGCATCGTCGGGGTCAACGGCGGCCTGTTCCTCAACGCCCAGACCGAAGGCGAGTACGCCTCGGTGCTGGCCCACGAACTGGCGCACTTGTCGCAACGCCACTTCGCCCGCGGTGTCGAGGCCCAGCAGCGCATGCAACTGCCGATGATGGCGGCGCTGCTGGCCGGTATCGTGCTGGCCGCCGGTGGTGGTGGCGATGCCGGGATCGGCGTGATCGCCGGCACCCAGGCCGCGGCGCTGCAAGAGCAACGGCGCTTCTCGCGGCAGAACGAGCAGGAGGCCGACCGCATCGGCATCCTCAACCTGGAAAAGGCCGGCTACGACCCGCGCAACATGCCGAGCATGTTCGAACGCCTGGCCCGCCAGTATCGCTATGACGCCAAGCCGCCGGAATTCCTGCTGACTCACCCGGTCACCGAATCGCGTATCGCCGACACCCGCAACCGCGCAGAACAGGCGCCCAAGGGCGGTGTCGAGGACAGCCTGCGCTACCAACTGATCCGTGCCCGTGTTGCCCTCACCTACGAAGGCACACCTGGCCTTGCCGCCAAGCGTTTCCGTGCCCAGCTCGACGAAAACCCCAACATTGACGCAGCCCGCTACGGCCTGGCCCTGGCGCAGATCAAGGGTGGCCAGTTGAACGAGGCACGGGAAAACCTCAAGCCGCTGCTGGCCAAGGCGCCCAACGACATCACCTACAACCTGGCGCAGATCGACCTGGACATCACCAACAACCGCCTGGCCGATGCCCAGCAGCGAGTCACCCGCATGCAGGGGCTGTATCCGGGCAACTACCCGCTCAAGCAGGTGAGCGCCGACCTGCTGGTCAAGCAGAGCAAGCCGGCCGAGGCGGAAAAGGTGCTGGACGACCTGGTGAAAAACCGGCCAGACGATCCGGATGTCTGGTATGAGGTGGCCGAGGTGCGCGGCCTGTCGGGCAACACGATTGGCCTGCACCGGGCACGAGCGGAGTACTTCACGCTGGTGGGTGATTTCGACCAGGCGATCCAGCAGTTGGACTACGCCAAGCGCCGGGCGGGAAGCAACTTCCCACTGGCGTCGCAGATCGACCAGCGCCAGCGGGAGATCATGGAGCAGCAGCGGATGGTCAAGGACATGATGCGCTGATATGGACAGGGGCCGCTGCGCGCCCCAATCGCGGGACAAGCCCGCTCCCACAGCGAGCGAGGGCATCACTCACTGAGGGAGCGGCGGTCTGGCGTCAGGCGTTGCCGGAGAGCTTGAGACGCGCCGCCTGGGTAAAGTCCAGCATCCGGTTCAGTGGCTTGATCGCACGCGGAATCAGCGCCGGCTCGACGAAGATTTCATTGCTGCCCTTGCGCAGGCAATCCAGCGTGCGCTCCAGCGTGTTCATCGCCATCCACGGGCAGTGCGCGCAACTGCGGCAGGCGGCGCCATTGCCGGCGGTCGGCGCTTCGATGAATACCTTGTCCGGACACAGCTGCTGCATCTTGTAGAAGATGCCGCGGTCGGTGGCGACGATGAAGGTCTTGTTGGGCAGCGTCTGCGCAGCCTTGATCAGCTGGCTGGTCGAACCCACGGCATCGGCCAGGTCGATCACCGACTCCGGCGACTCCGGGTGCACCAGGATCGCGGCATCCGGATACAGCGCCTTCATGTCGGCCAACTGGCGCGACTTGAACTCTTCGTGAACGATGCAGGCACCATCCCACAGCAACATGTCGGCGCCGGTTTTCTTCTGGATGTAACGGCCCAGGTGCTGGTCCGGGCCCCAGATGATGGTCTCACCGTTATCCATCAGGGTCTCGACGATCTCCAGCGCGCAGCTGGAGGTCACCACCCAGTCGGCGCGCGCCTTTACCGCTGCCGAGGTGTTGGCGTAAACCACCACGGTACGCTCCGGGTGCTGGTCGCAGAACGCCGAGAACTCCTCTACCGGGCAGCCCAGGTCAAGGGAGCAGGTAGCTTCCAGGGTCGGCATCAGGATGCGCTTTTCCGGGGTAAGGATCTTCGCGGTCTCGCCCATGAAACGCACACCAGCGACCACCACGGTGTCAGCCGGATGGTTCTTGCCGAAGCGGGCCATTTCGAGAGAGTCGGAAACGCAACCACCGGTCTCCTCGGCCAGGGCCTGGATCACCGGATCGCAGTAGAAGTGGGCAACCAGAACCGCGTTCTGTGCCTTGAGCTCGGCAGCGATGGCCGCACGGTAATCGGCCTCCTGCGAGGGCGTCAGCGGATGGGGCTGCTTGGCGTCAAGGTGGGCTTGAACCAGGAGACGTTCGGAAATCTGGGTCATGATCGCTGGACCTGCGTGCGCGTCAGTCGAGTGTACCACCCGGCCCTGGCAGATCGGCTAATGGTGCCGGATGGCCGGCAGTGGCGGGCCATCGCGGCCCATCTGCGGGCGCGGGTTATTATCGGACGGCGAAGGCTACAGGCAATCGGGGGAATGCAAAAGGGTTTTTGAAAGGGATGGGGCGTTCACGGAAGAACCCGTTCCCACAGGTGCATTGGCACTGCAGAAACGGGCCTACCCGCAAAGCCGTTTCGGGAATCGTCAGCCCTGCGGCGACAAGGCTGCCAGGTGCATGCTCATCAGCATGGCAAACTCTTCGACAGTCATCTTCTTGCCGTTGAAGTCGACCATCCCATCGGCATAGTTCAGCTTCGACACGATATCGTTGCCCTCTTCCAGTGCCATCCCACTCTGCAGCGCCATCACGCCGAACATGTTGCCTGCCTGACCGGCTTGCTGGGCAATGGCCTGAGGATCATTCTGGCCATCGAGCAACGCTTGCAACGTCACCAGATCCACGACCATTGGCTTGGACACCGACAGCTTGCCCTGCAGGCGTGTGATCAGCTGCTTGGCGAACTGGTCCGGCGGCAGGTCGAAGGAGGTCGGATTGGCGAAGTCCAGCGACAGGTTGAAGTGGCTCTGGCCATTGGCCGTCTTGAACGACAGGTCTTCCACCGCCAGTTGCGGCTTGTCGGCCAGCAATTTCTGCAGGTCGCCCTGGACCTTGGCGGTCTCCTCCGGGCTCATGTTCAGCGACGGCACCGCCTCGCCACGGGCAGCGGCCTCCTGCAGCTCGGGCGCCTTGGTCTGGTACCACTCCAGCAGTGCCTGAGTGGCTGGCATGTTCACCGACTTCATGCTCAGCACCATCTGCCCGCTGCCCACTGCGCGACCGGCGTAGGTGATGTCGGACACCTTGTACTCCAGGCGCCCACCCAGCTTGTCCTGGCCCTCGGCGCTGTACAGACTGTTCTGCTCCAGCCCCTTGAGCACCAGCACGTCCTGCTTCGGTCCGAGCGTGGCTTGCAGATCGGCCAGCAGCAGGTTCAGGTGGCCGACATAGATCATGTCGTGGCCGGTACTGGTCAGCTCGCCACCGATCTTGAAGCCGTTGAACTGCAACTTGACCGGTGGATGATCATCACCGACCAGGGTCATGTCCAGGCGCTCGGCATTGCCGTGGATTTCCACCGCCTTGCCTTCACGATCCCCTTTGAGCACCAGTCGCATGCCCGCGAAGTCGAGGACATTGCCATCACCTTCGTCCAGCTTCACCGGCGCCAGCCGGATGTCGCTCTCGACGCCACCGCCATAGCCCAGGCTGACCTGGCCAACCACCGGCGACTTGTCGCCTGCAGCGGCAAACCACGATGCGGTGCCGTCATCCTTCTGCAACTGGCTGTTGCTGACCGCCATCACCGGCAGCAGCTTGAGCGCCTTGACCCGCGACCAAGGGAAAGGGCCATGCTCGATATGGTCGATCACACCGACCTCGAAGCTCACCGGCTCACCCTCGCCGAGGCGCAGGTCGTTGGCCTTGAGCCGGTACTGCGCGTCGCTGGTGAACAGGTGCTGGTCAAGCGAGACCAACTCGATGGTCATGGTGCCACCCGTACCGACCAGCGCCTTCTGCAACTCCGCGTTGCCGCGGGCGATGGACTGCTCCAGCTCCGTCGGCAGCTGTTTGCCGGTGTACCAGGCGCCGGCAGTGGTGACGACGGCGATGGCGACGGCCAGGCCGGAAAGGATGCCTACTGATTTCTTCATGAATAGAACCGATTGCTGTCCATAGGGCTGATGGTGGCGCGAAGCACGCGACCGGGGGTGCCAAGCGTAGCACTGTCGCTTGCCGGCCGCGGTGTTCGCCCGGGAGATTTTCCTGCACTTGCGACGCGTCCTACAACTGCCGACGGGTGGCAACTGCACAGAGCACATCTGTCCTCACTGATCAAACCGCCACAAGAGGCATGACCCACGACAAAGATCGTAAAATTTTACGAACACCAAAATCTGGTTTTTACTGTGAAAATCATATAACAGGGTTAAAGAGTGGATAAAAAGCCGATAAAAACCTGAAAACCTATCACTCTGTCATGTTTAACTTGACACCCAACCGTCCAATCGTCTTTTATTTTCCCCACCTTGCTCCGCGTCCTACACACCAAAAAAAGACCGCGCCGCCATCATGCCTGTCCGCCCCTGCCCCCAGGCGCCGCCGTTTCGCCGGCCTCGCCCGTACTGACTCACGCGCCCACGCGCGAACCTTCGCTCCGCTATAAAAGGTGAACAACATGGAGCTCATCCGCCCGACCTTGCCGTGCCCGTCGCCCGCCTCGCCCCGTCATCGCCGGGAGTGCCAGCATGCAGCCTGAGCACCCTGCCAGCCGTCACGAGCAGTTTCGCAAGTCCCTGCGCCTCTGGCAGGTAGTGATCATCGGCCTGGCGTACATCGCGCCAATGACCGTCTTCGACACCTTCGGCATCGTCTCCGGCATCACCGCCGGTCACGTGCCCAGCGCCTACATCCTGGCCCTGCTGGGCATCCTGTTCACCGCCGTGAGCTACGGCACGCTGGTGCGGCGTTTCCCGGAGTCGGGATCGGCCTACACCTACACGCAACGTGCGATCAATCCACATGTAGGTTTCCTGGTCGGCTGGTCGTCGCTGCTCGACTACCTGTTGCTGCCGATGGTCAACGCCCTGTTGGCCAAGCTGTACCTGTCGGCGATGTTCCCCGAGGTGCCGGCATGGGTGTGGGTGGTGGCCTTCGTCACCCTGATCAGCCTGGTCAACATGCGCAGCATCAACCTGGTGGCCAACTTCAATACCCTGTTCGTGGCGGTGCAGATCGCGATCATGGCCGTGTTCGTCTACCTCTGCGTGCGCGGCCTGCACCAGGGCGAAGGGTTGGGCACGGCCTGGACGCTGACACCGTTCGCCGATGAACAGACGCAGTTCAGTGCACTGGTCGCCGGCGCAACCATCCTGTGTTTCTCGTTCCTGGGCTTCGACGCCGTCACCTGCCTGTCAGAAGAAACCCGCGACCCGGCGCGCACCATCCCGCGTGCGATCTTCCTGATCGCCCTGATCGGCGGCGTGGTGTTCATCGTCATGTCGTTCTTCATCCAGGCGTACTTTCCGACCATGGACCGCTTCCAGGATCATGAAGCGGCCCTGCCGGAAATCGCCCTGTACGTCGGTGGCAAGCTGTTCCAGTCGGTGTTCATCGCCTGCACGGTGATCAACACCATCGCCTCGGGCCTGGCGTCCCAGGCCAGCGTGTCCCGCCTGCTGTTCGTGATGGGACGCGACAAGGTGATCCCGGCCCGCCTGTTCGCCCGTCTGCACCCGCGCTATCGCACCCCGGTGCTGAACATCGTGGTGGTGGGTGTGGTCGCCCTGTCGGCGATCTTCTTCGACCTCGTGACCGCCACCTCGGTGATCAACTTCGGCGCACTGATGGCCTTCAGCTTCGTCAACCTGTCGGTCATCAACCATTGCTACGTTCGCGAGCGGCGCAACAAGGGCCTGACCAACAACCTCAAGTATCTGGTGCTGCCGACGATAGGCTTTTGCATCATCGCCGTACTGTGGATCGACCTGGACGAGCATTCGCTGGCGTTCGGCGGCGCCTGGGCATTGTGCGGCGTGCTGTACCTGGCCTGGCAGACCAAGGCGTTCCGCGTCGCCCCGCCAAGCTACGTGGCCGAATGAACCACCCTGCCGACAACGCCCTCGCCTGAACGCGGGCGTTGTCTTGATCGAGAAGGAAACGCTCCATGTCGCTGCGCCGTCTCTCCATCCAGTGGAAAATCACCCTGCTTGCCGGCCTGTGTCTGCTGGCGGTGGTCGCCTTGCTGGTCGCCACTTCGCTGATCCAGTCCCGGCGCAGCGCCGAACAGGTGTTCACTGCCAACACCGAGTTGCTCGACCAGAGCGCGCGGCTACGCCTGCAGGCCCACGCCGAGACCCAGTCGCTGCGCATCCAGCGCTATTTCATGGACGCCTATCAGTACGGCAACGGTTTCGCCCGCCTGGTGCAGGTGCTCAGGGCACGCGGCGGTGACCAATTGCGCAGCGACCTGGTCAAGGAAGCCGGTGCCGCGCTGGCAAGCAACCCCGACCTGATCGGCCTCTACCTGGTATTTCAACCGGACGCTCTGGAGCATCAGGACGCGCGTTTCAGCGGCCAGGCCGAGTTGGGCAGCAACGAGCAAGGGCGCTTCTCGCTGTACTGGTCACGCGAAGGCTCCGGCGAGGTCGCCTCCGAAGCGATGCCCGAATCGATGCTGGCCGACACCCGCGTTGGCGCCAACGGCTCAGCCTACAACCGCTGGCTGACCTGCCCGCTGGAAACGGCCAAGGCCTGTGTGCTCGACCCGTACTTCGACGAAGTCAACGGCCGTCAGGTACTGATGACCAGCATCGCCCTGCCACTGCTGGAAAACGGCAAGGTGATCGGCGTGCTCGGCCTGGACATTGGCCTGGACAACCTGCAGCAACTGAGCCTGGCCGGGCGCCAGGAGCTGTTCGAAGGCCAGGGCCAGGTCAGCATCGTCAGCCCTGTCGGCCTGCTGGCCGGACACAGCCAGGACGCCAGCCAGTTGAGCAAGCCCCTGGAGCAGGCGCTGGGTGAGGCGGTACGCGAACTGCTGGCACCGATGCGTGCCGGCCAGCCGGTCGAGCGCCAGGAAGGCGGGATGCTGCGCGTTGCCCACCCGTTCGCACCGATCCCCGACGCCGCGCCCTGGCAGGTGCTGCTGGAAGTGCCGGAAGCGGTGCTGCGCGCCCCTGCCGTGGCGGTCAACCAGCGCCTGGACGCACACAACCAGCAGGCAAACCTCAGCAGCCTGTTGATCGGCCTGGCCGCCGCCGTGCTCGGCCTGCTGCTGGTGTGGCTGACCGCGCGCGGCGTGACGCGGCCGATCCTTGCCGTGGCCGAGCGCTTGCGCGATATCGCCAGCGGCGAGGGCGATCTGACCCGTCGCCTGGACTACGCCCGCGACGACGAACTGGGCCAACTGACAGGCTGGTTCAACCGCTTCCTCGACAAGCTCCAGCCGGTAATCGCTCAGGTCAAGGCGTCGCTGCACGAAGCACGCGGCACGGCTGACCAGTCGGCCGCCATCGCCAGCCAGACCAGTGCCGGCATGCAGTTGCAGCATCGCGAGATCGAGCAGGTGGCCACCGCCGCCAACGAGATGAGCGCCACGGCACAGGATGTCGCCCACAACGCCTCGCAGGCCGCCGAAGCCGCGCGCGGCGCCGACCAGGCCAGCCAGGAGGGCCTGCAACTGATCGCCAGCACCCGCCAGACCATCGCCAACCTGGCCGCGGGCATGGATGCGGCCATGGACGAAGCCCGTTCACTGGCCGGACGCAGTGAGCAGATCGGCTCTGTACTGGAGGTGATCCGTGCGATTGCCGAGCAGACCAACCTGCTGGCGCTCAATGCCGCCATCGAGGCTGCACGTGCGGGCGAAGCCGGGCGCGGGTTTGCCGTGGTCGCCGACGAAGTGCGCAACCTGGCCCAGCGCACCCAGGTATCGGTGGAGGAGATCCGCGTGGTGATCGAAGGCTTGCAGCAAGGCACGCGCGACGTGGTCGATGCCATGCAGGCCGGCCAACGCCAGGCCCAGGACAATGCCCAGCGCATGGACCAGGCGCTGCCAGCGCTGCAACGGATCGGCGAGGCGGTGGCGGTGATCAGCGACATGAACCTGCAGATCGCCTCGGCGGCCGAGGAACAGAGCGCGGTGGCCGAAGAGGTGAACCGCAACGTGGCGGGCATTCGCGATGTGACCGAGTCGTTGTCAGGGCAGGCCGAAGAGTCGGCGCGGATCAGCCAGGCGCTCAACCGGCTGGCCAATCAACAGCAGGCGCTGATGGAGCAGTTCAGGACCTGATCAGCGCTACTGCGGTGTTCACTCCCCAAACACTCGCGAAGGATGCCGCAAGGTCGGGTCGAACGGATTGATCCTCGGCCCGATCGCCGCCGTTTCGCGCTTGAGCAACTCGACCACCATCGGCAGGCGCTCCGGCCCCAGCCGGTCGCTGATGGTCGCCACACTCAACGCCGCCACGGCATGGCCATTGCCATCGAGGATCGGCACCGCCAGCCCGGCCATGCCTGGCAACACGCCGGTGTTGCGCGCGGCATACCCCTGGCGCCGCACGTTCTCCACCTCCGCGCGCAGGAACACCTCGTCGTACAGGTGGAAATCCCGTAGCCGCGGCAGGTTGTTGCGAATCACCGCCTCGCGCTCCTCCTCCGGCAGGAACGCCAGGATCGCCAGGCTCCCCTGCCCCACGCCCAGCGCCACACGCCCACCGATATCGCCGGTGAAGGTACGGATCGGATACGGCCCTTCGCTGCGATCCAGGCACACTGCATCGAAGCCGCTGCGCGCCAGCAGAAACAGCGAGTCACCCAGCGAAGCCGACAGGCGCAGCAAGCTGGGTCGCACCAGATCGCGCAGATTACCGCTGTTGCCTGCCCGCGCCGCCAGGGCAAAGAACGCCAGGCTCAGACGATAACGCTTGCTGCGTGCCTCCTGCTCGACCATGCCTTCATCCACCAGGCTGCGCACCAGACGGTGCACGGTCGGCTGAGACAGGCCTACCTGCTCGGCCAGCTCGATCACCCGCATGCCCTCCACCGGCGCCTCGCCCAACACCCTCAACACCGCGAACAAACGCGAGACCACACTGACGCCTGGCTCTTCCTGATTTCGTTTATCGGAATTCAATTTGTTCTTCTCCTTATCTGAATTTCACTGAACGAATAAAACTGAAAATAGTGCTCGACTCAGTGAAATTCGCCATTGAGGCCATCCTAGGCTTGCGCCTACTCTGCGTCCACCGGGACAAATCGAACAACACACCGGTGGCCTCGTGAGTATTCATCGGTCCTCGATTTGCCTCCTTGCATCTGCCCCAACAACAAGCGTGCCCGACACGCGACAAAAGACAGGTGGAACGCAGTCATGGCCTTTCTGCAGCTGGACAATCTTTGCAAACGCTACGGCGCGATCGACGCCGTGGTCGCCACCAACCTCGCCATCGAACAAGGCGAGTTCGTTTCCTTGCTCGGGCCTTCAGGCTGCGGCAAGACCACCACCCTGCAGATGATCGCCGGCTTCGTCGACGTCAGCAGCGGCCGCATCCTGCTCGACGGACGCGACATCACCCACACCAAGCCCAGCAGTCGTGGCCTGGGCGTGGTGTTCCAGAGTTACGCCCTGTTCCCGCACATGACCGTGGCCGACAACGTCGCCTTCGGCCTGCGCATGCGCAAGCAGCCTGAAGCCGAGATTCGCCGCAAGGTGACCGAGGTACTGACACTGGTGCGCCTGGACCGGCACGCCGAACGCTACCCACGCGAACTGTCCGGTGGCCAGCGCCAGCGCGTGGCCCTGGCCCGGGCGCTGGTGATCGAGCCACCGGTGCTGCTGCTCGACGAGCCACTGTCGAACCTCGACGCCAACCTGCGCGAGGAGATGCAGTTCGAGATCCGCAGGATCCAGAGCGAAGTCGGCATCACCACGCTGATGGTCACCCACGACCAGGCCGAAGCCCTGTCGATCAGCGACCGCGTGGTGGTGATGCAGGCCGGACGTGTCACCCAGGTCGACGAGCCATATCGCCTCTACGAACACCCGCGCACCCGCTTCATCTCCGACTTCGTCGGCAAGGCCAACCTGTTGCCCGGCGAGCTGGACGGCGCAGGCCTGCCGCAGGTGCACCACTGCCGCGACGCCAGCCTGACCCTGAGCCTGCGCCCGGAAAAGATCGACCTGCTCGACAACGGCGTCGGTCGCCTGCAAGGCCGCATCCTGACCCGCTACTTCCTTGGCAGCCAATGGCTGTACCGCATCGGCACACCGCTGGGCGAGCTGACCGTGGTGCGTCGCAACGATGGCAGCGCCCCGCTGGGCGAAGGTGTCGATGTTGGCCTGGACTGGCAGCCCGAGCTGCTGCGGGTGCTCGCTGCCGACGAGGTGAGCGCATGACCAGCGCCGTGCCTGCCCCCGCCACCTGCGCCAGGCAACACCGTGACCTGCGCGGCTACCTGCTGTCGGCACCAGCGCTGGCACTGTTCGCCGCACTGCTGATCGTGCCGCTGCTGCTGACCCTGGTGCTGTCGTTCAATGTGTTCGACTACGAAGTCGGCATCCGTGCCGACCACTGGACCTTCGAGCACTACCTGGCGCTGCTCGGCGACAGCTATTTCCTCGAAATCTTCTGGCGCACCTTCTGGATCAGCGCCCTGGTGACCCTGCTGTGCGTGGTGATCGGTGTACCCGAGGCCTACATCCTCAGCCGCATGGGCAGCCCGTGGCGCTCGATCTTCCTGGTGGTGATCCTCACCCCGCTGCTGATTTCGGTGGTGGTGCGCGCCTTCGGCTGGAGCCTGTTGCTGGGCGCCGATGGGCTGGTCAACCACGCCATCCAGGCCCTGGGTGGCGCGCCGATGAAGTTGTTGTACACCCCGTTCGCGGTGATCGTCGCGCTGGTCCACGTGATGCTGCCGTTCATGATCATCCCGGTCTGGACCAGCCTGCAGAAGCTCGACCCGGCCGCCGAACAGGCCGCGCTGTCACTTGGCGCCAGCCAGGCCAAAGTCATGCGCCTGGTGGTGCTGCCGCAGGTGATGCCAGGGGTGCTGTCCGGCACGCTGATCGTCTTCGGCCTGGCCGCCAGCTCCTTCGCCATCCCCGGCCTGCTCGGCGGGCGGCGACTGAAGATGGTCGCCACGCTGGTCTACGACCAGTACCTGGCCGACCTGAACTGGCCCATGGGCGCGGCCATCGCCATCGCCCTGCTGCTGGTCAACCTGCTGATCATGCTGTCGTGGAACCGCATGATCGAACGCCGCTACAAGAAATCGCTGGGGTAACTCATGTCCAAGAACGGTCCTCTGGCCCTGACCTTCCACAGCCTGGTGGTGGTCTTCATGCTCGCACCGCTGGTGGTGGTGTGCCTGGTGGCATTCACCCCGGAAAACACCTTGAGCCTGCCCACGGCGGGGTTCTCGCTGCGCTGGTTCGAAGCGGTGTTCGAGCGCGCCGACTTCCTCGAAGCCTTCAACAACAGCCTGCAACTGGCGTTTCTTGCCGCCAGCCTGGCGACGCTGATCGCGGTGCCGGCAGGGCTTGCAATCACGCGCCTGCAGTTCCCGGGGCGCGACTTTCTCAACGTGCTGTTCCTGTCGCCGATCATCATTCCGCACCTGGTGCTGGGGGTGGCGCTGCTGCGCCTGTTCGCCCTGCTCGGGGTCAACGGCAGCTTCACCTGGCTGGTGCTGGCGCACACCGTGGTGATCACCCCGTACGTGCTGCGCCTGGTGATCGCCGCCGCCATCGGCGTCGACCGCAGCGCCGAGCAGGCCGCCGAGTCGCTGGGTGCGAGCCGCTTCACGCTGTTTCGCAAGATCACCCTGCCGATGATCCTGCCCGGTATCGCCGGAGGCTGGCTGCTGGCGTTCATCAACAGCTTCGATGAGGTGACCCTGTCGATCTTCGTCACCTCGCCGGCCACCCAGACCCTGCCGGTGAAGATGTACGTCTACGCCACCGAGTCCATCGATCCGATGATGGCTGCGGTGTCGGCCCTGGTGATCGCCCTGACGGCGGTGACCATGATTCTGCTCGACCGGGTCTATGGCCTGGATCGGGTCCTGGTAGGGAAACACTGACATGGCCTTGTTCAAACGCCTCGCCGAGCGCCAGCGCCCGGTGCTGGAATTCACCCTCGACGGCGAGCCGGCCAGTGGCTTGCTCGGCGACACCCTGCTGACCGCCGTGTTGACCAGCGGTGCACACCTGCGCGGCAGCGACTTCAGCGCCGAGCCGCGCGCCGGGTTCTGCCTGATGGGTGCCTGCCAGGATTGCTGGGTGCGGTTGGGTGATGGCCGCCGCGTCCGTGCCTGCGCTACTGCGCTGGAAGCCGGCCAGCATGTGCTGCGCGAACCGGGGCGCCGGCCATGAGCGCCGTGGTGATCGTCGGAGCCGGCCCCGCCGGGATCCGCGCCGCGCAGACGCTGGTGGAGCACGGTGTGCGTCCGGTTCTGATCGACGAAGCCAGCCAGGGCGGCGGGCAGATCTATCGCCGCCAACCGGCCAACTTCACGCGACCGGCGCGCCAGCTCTACGGCTTCGAGGCTCGCAAGGCCAGCGCGCTGCACCAGACCCTCGACCAGCTCGCCGGGCACATCGACTATCGCCCCGCCACCCTGGTGTGGAACGCCGAACACGGCGCCCTGGACACCCTGCGCGACGGCCATGCCGCGCACCTGCCCTACCAGCGCCTGATCATCGCCACTGGCGCCACCGACCGGGTCCTGCCAGTGCCGGGCTGGACGCTGCCTGGGGTCTACACCCTGGGAGCTGCGCAGATCGCGCTCAAGCATCAGGGCTGCGCCATTGGCGAGCGCGTGCTGTTTTGCGGCAGCGGGCCATTGCTTTACCTGGTGGCCTACCAGTACGCCAAGGCCGGCGCCAAGGTACTCGGTGTCCTCGACAGCGCGCCCTTCAGCGCCCAGTGCCGCGCCCTGCCTGAACTGCTGGAGCAACCGGCAACCCTGGGCAAGGGCCTGTACTACCGCGCCTGGCTCAGCGCCCATGGCGTGCCGGTGCACCAAGGCGCGACGCTGGAACGCATCGAAGGCGGGCAACAGGTGCAACGAGCAATATGGCGCAAGGGCGACCAGCTTCATGACACCGAATGCGATGCGCTGGCCTTTGCCCACGCGCTGCGCAGCGAAACGCAGCTGGCTGACCTGCTCGGCTGTGCATTCGACTGGAATACGCTCAACCGCGCCTGGTTGCCGCGCCGCGACGAGGCCGGGCGCAGCAGCCAGCATGATGTCTACCTGGCCGGCGACGGCGCCGGGATCATGGGCGCCGACGCCGCCGAAATGGCCGGCGAACGCGCCGCCCTGGCGCTGCTGCAGGACCTCGGCCAAAGCGTCGATCTCCAGCGCTGCCGCACCCTGGAAAAACGCCTGACACGCATTGGCCGTTTCCGTGAAGGGCTGGAAGCCGCCTTTCCCTTCCCCGAGCGCTGGGCCGAACAGGCAGCGGATGATCTGGTGGTGTGCCGCTGCGAAGAGATCAGCGTCGGCGAGCTGCGCGCCGTGGTCGGCGAAGGCCATTGGGAGATCAACCGGGTCAAGGCTCACTGTCGGGTCGGCATGGGCCGCTGCCAAGGCCGCATGTGCGGCGCGGCAGCTGCGGAAATCATCGCCAGTTGCAGCGGCAAGGCCCTGCACGAGGTCGGCCGCCTGCGCGCCCAGGCACCGATCAAACCCCTGCCCTTCGGCATGGAGCGTGACGCATGAGCCCGTGGATCGACTCGGAGGTGATCGTCATGGGAGCCGGTATCGTCGGCGCCTCGGCGGCGCTTGCCCTGGCCCGGCGTGGCCGTTCGCTGACCTTGCTGGAACGTGGCTTCTGCGGCGCCCAGTCCAGCGGTGTCAACTACGGCGGCGTGCGCCGCCAGGGGCGCAGCCTGGCACAATTGCCATTGTCGCAGCGGGCGCACCAGATCTGGGGCGAACTGCCTGCGCTGATCGGCATCGATGGCGAGTACCTGCGCTCCGGGCACCTGAAACTGGCGCGCAGCGAAGCCGACTTCGTTGCGCTGCAAGCCTATGAAGCGGCCAGCCGCGACCACGGCCTGGACCTGCAACTGCTCGACCGCAGCACCTTGCGTGCCCGTTACCCCTGGGTCGGCGAGATCGCCGTCGGCGCCTCGTACTGCGCCGACGATGGCCACGCCAACCCGCGCCTGGTCTCCCCCGCATTCGCCCGCGCCGCCCGCCAGAGCGGCGCACGGGTCATCGAGCAGGCCGGCGACAGTCGTGTCGAGCACGATGGCCAGCGCTTCATCCTGCACACCCAGAGCGGCCTGCGCCTGCGCGCGCCGTGGCTGCTCAATTGTGCCGGTGCCTGGGCCGCCGACCTGGCTGCGCAGTTCGGCGAGCCGGTGCCGATGGAGTCTGGTCACCCGGCGATGCTGGTTACCGAACCCTTGCCCTGGGTGATGAATGCCAGCACCGGTGTCGAAGGCGGCGGCATCTATGCCCGCCAGGTCGCCCGCGGCAATTGCGTGCTCGGCGGCGGGCGTGGCTTCGCCCTGGACGCCTACCGCGCCCGCCCAGGGCAATCAGCGGTGCTGGCGATCCTGCGCAACGCCGTCGAACTCTACCCGTTTCTGGCCGGTGCCCAGGCGATCCGCACCTGGAGCGGCACCGAAGGCTACCTGCCCGACCACGAGCCGGTGATCGGCGCCAGCACCACCCAAGCGGGGCTGCTGCATGGCTTCGGCTTCGCCGGTGCGGGCTTCCAGATCGGTCCGGCAGTCGGCGAGGCACTGGCCGAACTGGTCTGCGACGGCGCCAGCCGCCAGCCGATCGAGGCATTTTCCATCCGTCGTTTCCAGGTCCGTCACGACCTGGCCTCCAACCACTAAGAGGAAGGTCGCTTTCATGAAGCACGTCAAACGTATTCTCGGCACCGGCTTGTCCTGCCTGTCACTGGCCCTGCTCGCCGCCAGCCCCACGCTGCAGGCCGCCACCCCGACCCTGTACCTGGGCATGAACGGCGGCACCATGGAGCGTACCTACGCCGACAAGGTGCTGCCGGCCTTCGAGCGGGCGAACAACGTCAAGGTGGTGATCGTGCCCGGCACTTCGGCCGACCATTTGGCCAAGGTCCAGGCCAACAGCAAGAAGCCGCAGATGCACGTGGTGATGCTCGACGACGGCATCATGTACCGGGCCATCTCGATGGGGCTGTGCAGCAAGCTGCAGCCCAGCGAGGCCTTGGCGCAGATTCCGCAGAAGGCACGTATCAAGGAAGAAGCCGTAGCTGTCAGCCTCGGGGTCACGGGGCTGGCCTACAACACTCGGCTGTTCGAGAAGAACGGCTGGGCCGCGCCAACCTCGTGGAGCGACCTGCAAGACCCGCGCTTCAAGGACAAGCTGGTGTTCCAGTCGCTGGCCTCCTCGACCTTCGGCCTGCATGGCTTCCTGATGTACAACCGTTTGCAGGGCGGAGATGAAAGCAACGTCGAACCGGGTTTCAAGGCCTGGCCCAAGCAGGTCGGGCCAAACGTGCTGGAGTACATCGCCAGCTCCGCGAAGATCTCCGAGATGGTGCAGACCGACGAAGCCGCGCTGTTCCCGCTGACGCCCACCCAAGTCACCACCCTGCAGGCCAAGGGCATCCCGGTGGCCTACGCCCAACCCAAGGAAGGGGCGGTGGTGCTGAACTTCGCCGAATGCGTGGTGGCCAACAACGACCAGCCGGAACTGGCACAGAAGCTCGCCGCCTACCTGCTGACGCCTGCGGCCCAGGCCCCGGCGCTGGAGGAAGGCGACCAGATTCCGTCCAACCCCACGACCCCGACCACCGAACGCACGCGCGGCCAGGTCGAGGCGATGCAGCAGTACCAGCAGAGCGCCGTGGTGGTGAACTGGGATGAGGTCAACCAGCAGCGCCCGCAGTGGAACGCGCGCTGGAGTCGGTCAATCGAGCGATAGGGCCTCAGCGGCCCTGACGGGCTCTGGCGTAGCCGAGGAAGGCGTCCAGGTCAGCGCTGCTGAGCATGCGCGCCACCTGCTTGACCTCTTCCACCGGCCAGTCCCACCAGGCCGCCTCCAGCAAGGCTTCGCGCACCGGCTCGTCGAAGCGCCAGCGGATGAACTTGCACGGGTTGCCGCCGACCACGGCAAACGGCGGTACATCGCGGGTGACCATCGCCCCGGCGGCAACGATGGCGCCATGACCGATGGTGACTCCGGAAAGGATTACCGCGTTGGTGCAAATCCAGCAGTCGCTGCCGATCACCACGTCGCCCTCGCTGGGGGCGTAATCCTTGATATCTTCCAGGCCGTCGATCATTGCCGGAAAGGGATAGGTGGTCAGCCAGTCGGTTCGATGCTCGCCTCCCAACAGCACCTGAACACCTGCGGCGATGGAGGTGTAATTACCGATGCGCAGGACGGCATCATCACCAAAATCGGTGACCTCGGGGATACCATAACTGCCCACGCCGACCGTGCTACGCGGATAGCGCAGGCGGATCTTCTCCGCCGCACGCTCAAGCTTGTCCATCGCCCGCAGACGCTTGCGTTCACGGCGCTCGGCCAGGTTCCTGAAAAATTTCACGGCAGGCGCTCCTCGATCGGCATCAACGGTGGAACATCAGGCGCTTGATGCGCTTGAGGGTGGTCTTGTTGTAGTGGCGCAGGGGAATGCTGCGCAGCAGATCCCAGGCATAGGCCTTGTCGGCAACCACGGCGTATTTGAGCGCCTTGTGCAACAGCACCGAGCGCCCACGGGCATAACCCGGATACTGCTGGTAGGGCGCGATGGCCTTGAGATCGGCCTCCAGCAGCACCTTGAACTTGCGCGACAGGTTGTTGGGGTGGCGGCGGTAGCGGGTGACGCACACCGGCAGTTCGTGGATCTCGTAACCCTGGGCGGCAATGCGCAAGGTCATCTGGAAATCCTGGACCTTGATGGCCGGATCGTAGAAATCAGCCGCGCGCATCGCCTCCATCCGGTACAGCGAGCCTGGCGCACCGACGACGACGGCGTCACGCAGGATCTCGGCAAAATCGAAGGTCTTGATTTCGGTGCGTTGCTGCACCTTTGTGTCGCGGCCTTCGGTGTCCATGTAGACGATCAACGCACCGACACAACCGACCTTCGGGTGGGCGTCCAGATAGGCGGCGCGGACACTCAGGGAGTTCGGCAGCATGATGTCGTCGAGATCGGGGGTCGAGACATAGACCCCGCGGGCATGCTGCAGACCGGTATTGAGCGCGCCGCTGACCCCTTGGTTGGCCTGGGTCAGCAGGGTGAAATCGTAGGTCGACTGCAACGCGCGCAGCATCTCCACGCTTCGGTCGCTGGAGCCGTCGTCGACGATGATGACTTCGAAGTTCGGGTAGTCCTGGGCAAAGATGCTCGCCAGGGCCGCCTCCAGGTACTTTTCGGCGTTGTAGCAGGGGGCGACGACCGAGATCAACGGCGCCGAAGCCTCCGTGGTGGAAGTACATCCTTGCGTCATCGTACTGGCAAGCCTCTGTGCGCGATGCGTGAGCAGGTCGCAAGGCTCAGCCCTGGACCGTGAAGGCGCACAGTATACGCAAGCCCGCTGCGTTCTCGAAGCGGCCCGCTTCAGCCTTGGGCGCCAGGCTCGGCCAAGCGGTACGCGGCGAGCGCGGCCAGGTAGCTGCCATCGGGGGCACGCCGGCGGAAGTGCTTGTCGAGCCCGGCGAAAATCGCCTCGGCGACCTTGCGCTGATGCCGTGGATCCTGCAGCCGCTGGCAATCCCGGGCATTGGACATGAAGCCAGTTTCCACCAGGATCGAAGGCACGCTGGGCGACTTGAGCACCGCGAAACCGGCCTGCTCCACCCGGGCCTGGTGCAGACCAGCCACGCCTTCGAGCTGGCCCAGCACCGAATGCCCCAGGTCCAGGCTGGTGGAGATGGTCGCGTTCATCGACATGTCCAGCAGCACGCCTGCCACCACAGGATCCTTGGGTGGCTTTTTCAACACGCTGGATACCCCGACGAAATCAGCATCGTTCTCGCGTTGTGCCATCCAGCGCGCCACGGCCGAAGTGGCGCCATGCTCGGACAGGGCGAACACCGAGGCACCGGATGCGGTGCGCCTCGGCGCCGCGTCGGCATGCACGGAAATGAACAGGTCGGCGTTCAGCCGCTGGGCCATTTCGGCACGTTTGCGTAGCGGGATGAACACATCCTGATTGCGCACCAGGCGCGCCTTGAAGCCCTTCTGCGCATCGATGCGCCGCGCCAGCAGGCGGGCGATGGCCAGTGCGACGAGCTTTTCCTGCTCGCCGCCACTGCCGACAGCACCTGGATCCTTGCCGCCGTGACCGGCGTCGATGACGATCAGCAGGTCACGCCCCTGCGGCGGTGCCCTATTCCCGACAGCCTTGCCCGTCGGCACTGCGGCCGCAACTGGCAATCCGCCAAGACGCAGGGCCAGCTGCCGACCGCGGGCGAGCGTCTGCAGCTCGCCGGAAATCCCCGGTGAGCGCAGGTCCAGCACAATGCGCAAGCCGCCGTCTGCAGTCGCTGCACTGCGAATTGCCTTGATTGGCGTGCCCTTGAGGGCCAGTCCATCAAGCGAAGTCGCCAGCCCCGCGCCTTGCAGGTCCAGAACCAGCCGCGGCGGTGCTTCGAGGGTGAAAGTGCGGGCGGGTATCGGGCCACTGAGGTCCAGCAGCAGGGTCGTGCCCTCTGCTGCCTGGCGCAATACTGCGCCGCGAACCTGCTCGGCGGTATTGGCCAGCACCAGGCGGGTGACAGGCAAGGTACAGCCGGCAAACAGCAGCTGCAGGAAGGTGCGTCTGTCCATGGCGGTGGGCACTCGTGTCGACAAAAAGCTGATTACAATAAAAGTTATAACATAACACTTTAAAGTCATTTGCAAGGCTTGCTTGTTGTCACGCGCCCGCGATCTGCACACGCTGGTTGAACCCGGCATGAACCACGGAGACGCAAACGAAAAGCCCGCCATAAGGCGGGCTTTTCGTACAGTAGTTCAATACATGCGAACCGCTGTGAATATGGTGGGTCGTGTAGGATTCGAACCTACGACCAATTGGTTAAAAGCCAACTGCTCTACCAACTGAGCTAACGACCCGTTGGATGGCGCGTATATTACTGATTTCTCAGAGGAAATCAACACTCCATCGAAAATTTCTCAAAAATAGCGTGTCGGATCGGCCACACCTGCGGCCTTGAAGCCTTCTGCCCGCAGGCGGCAGCTGTCGCACTTGCCACAGGCGCGGCCATCATCATCTGCCTGATAGCAGGAAACCGTCAGACTGTAGTCCACCCCACGGGCAATACCGGCCTCGACGATTTGCGCCTTGCTCAGGTTCTGCAGTGGCGCCTGGATGCGGAACCCCTGCCCTTCCACACCCGCCTTGGTAGCCAGGTTGGCCATGCGCTCGAAGGCCTCGACGAACTCCGGGCGACAATCGGGGTAACCCGAATAATCAACAGCGTTGACGCCAATGAAGATGTCACGAGCTTGCAGCACTTCCGCCCAACCCAGCGCCAACGACAGGAATACGGTGTTGCGCGCCGGTACATAAGTGACCGGAATACCCTCGGTAGGTGCTTCAGGCACATCGATGCTGCTGTCAGTGAGGGCCGAACCGCCAATACCATCGAGGTTCAAGCCAATGACCTTGTGCTCGACCACGCCCAGATCGCGAGCCACCCTCGCAGCGGCGTTGAGCTCGGCGCGGTGGCGCTGGCCGTAATCGAAGCTCATGGTGTAGCAACTGTAGCCCTCGGCCTTGGCCATGGCGACCACAGTGGCCGAGTCCAGGCCGCCAGACAGCAGGATTACCGCACGTTTTTCAGTCATGTCATCACTCTCTTGATCAGCGGCCCGGTTCGTCGTTCCACAGCAACTTGTGCAGTTGCAGTTGGAAACGCACGGGCAGGTTGTCGGCGACGATCCAGTCGGCCAAGTCGCTGGCGCCCACCTGATGGTGGCTGGGCGAGAACAGGACTTCACCCGCCCGCTCTTCGAGGTTGTACTGGATCAGCTTGGACACTGCCCAGTCATAGTCCTCACGGGAGCAGATGACGAACTTGACCTGATCATTGCTCGTCAGGTGTTCGATGTTCTCGTAGCGGTTACGTTGAACCTCTTCCGAACCTGGGGTCTTGAGGTCGACCACGCGACTGACGCGCGTGTCTACCCGCGAGATGTCGAGCGCGCCGCTGGTCTCCAGCGAAACCTCATAGCCCGCATCGCACAGGCGCTCAAGCAAAGGCAATGCGTTGGGCTGGGCCAACGGTTCGCCCCCAGTGACGCAGACATAGCGCGGACGAAAACCCGCGACCTGCTCGAGAATGTCGTCGAGGGTACGCAGTGTGCCGCCACTGAATGCGTAGGCACTGTCGCAGTACTGGCAGCGCAGCGGGCAGCCGGTCAAACGCACGAACACGGTGGGCAAGCCAGCCGTTCGCGTTTCACCCTGCAACGAGTAAAAGACTTCGGTGATACGTAATGTGTCTTGCATGGTCGCCACGGGCGTGACAGCTATACAGGCTGACCGCCTCCGTCAGGCACTGCTGCAGACTCGACATAGCGTTATCCGCAACAGCGTGTTTACGAAAAAAGGGCAGAGATTCTAACGAAAAAACCCGCGCCAGGCGCGGGTTTCTTTCAAGCGGTGCAGTTCAGAGCTTCTGCAGGTCACGCTGGGCCAGTTGCGCGGCGGAGGTGCCAGGGTACTGGGTGATGACTTGCTGCAGGATGCCCTTGACCTTGTCGGTATGGCCCATGCGACGTTCGACATCGGCCAACTTGTACAGCGAGTCAGGCACCTTGCTGTGCTTGGGGTACAACTGGCTGACCTTGGCGAAGGCCTGGCCGGCGCCTTGCAGGTCGCCTTTGGCGAGGTTGACCTCACCCAGCCAGTACTGCGCGTTGCCGGCGTACTGGCTGTTGGGGTACTTGCGCAGGAAGGCGCTGAAAGCCTGGCTGGCCTTGTCGAAGTCCTTCTGCTTGATCAGATCGAAAGCAGCATCGTAGAACAGCTTTTCTTTCGCCGGATCGGCCGGCTCGCCATTGGCAGCCGGTTGCTGCGCAGCGCTAGCGCCCGCAGCGGCACCTGCGGCGTCGGATGCGCCACCGGTGGAGGAATTATCGGGTGTAGCGGCTGGTGCGGCACCACTGTTGATGCGGCGGTCCAGATCCTGGTATCGCTCCAGGTTTTCCTGCTTCATGCGCGACACATCGTTCTGCAGCTCTTCGATGATGCCTTGCTGACGGGAAATCTGGTCCTGCATTTGTTGCAGCTGCAGGAACAGCTGACCCTGTGCAGAAGCAGGGGCCGAAGCCCCTGCCCCGGCATAGGCGCCGCTCGTGCCATAACCCGAAGGCGGATAACTGCCTCCGTTGTCATCAACTACAGGAACCGCAGCCCACGCAGAAAGCGGCAGGCTGAGGGCGAGGACGGTTACAACACGACGGCACATACGCATAAGAACTTACTTACGCAGTTCTACGCGACGGTTCTGAGCCCAGGACTGCTCGTCGTTGCCGGTAGCAACTGGACGCTCTTCGCCGTAGGAAACCAGTTCCAGCTGAGCAGGGGAAACGCCCTGCAGAACCAGGTAGCGCTGAACGGCCTTGGCACGACGCTCGCCCAGAGCCATGTTGTACTCGCGGGTACCACGCTCGTCGGTGTTACCTTCCAGAACAACGCGGTTGCCGTTGGCTTTCAGGTCCTTGGCGTGAACGTCCAGGGCGCGCATGGCTTCTGGCTTCAGATCCGAGCTGTCGTATTCGAAGTAGAAGGTGGTGATTGCGCGCAGGGCGGCTTCTTCGCTCAGGGAACCGTCGACAGCGCCGGTGTTTGCACCGTAGCCAGCGTTCGGATCAACAGCGCCTTCGCCAGCGTTGTCACCGCCCTTGGAGGAGCAACCTACAGCTACGGCCATGGCCAGAGCCAGCGCAGCGAATTTACCAAACTTCAGCATTTCCATCGTGAAACTCCTAATGAAACCCCAGTGTGTTAAGCAAAATTGTTACGCCGCAATCAGTTCAGGTAGGGGGACCAGGACGGTTCTCTGACTTCGCCTTGAGCGGTAGGAAGTGGGAGCCTCACACGGCCGTTAAGCGACACGAGCATCAAGACTCCCCGGCCCTGCTGGCGGGTGGCGTAGATTAGCATGGTGCCGTTTGGCGCAACAGTGGGAGACTCATCAAGACTCGTTTCAGAAAGAATCTTTACACTTCCCCGTTGCAAGTCCTGGGCAGCCACCTTGAAGTTGGTGAAACCTTCCTGGCGATGAATCATTACCAGGGTCTTTTCATCCGCCGACAGTTTCGGGTTGGCGTTGTAGTTGCCAACGAAGGTGACACGCTCGGCGCCACCGCCACCCACCGACGTCTTGTAGATCTGTGGCTTGCCACCACGGTCGGAGGTGAAGTAAAGGGTGTTGCCATCCTTGCCCCAGAACGGCTCGGTATTGATACCAGGGCCTGCCGTGACACGGCTGATCTGACGTGAACCCATGTTCATCACATAGATGTCCGGGTTGCCGTCCTTGGACAGCACGAACGCCAGGCGATTGCCATCGGGCGACCAGGCCGGTGCACCATTAAGGCCTTCGAAGTTGGTGATCTGCTCGCGGCGACCGGTGTCGATGTGCTGGACGAAGATACGTGGGCGCTTCTGCTCGAACGAGACATAGGCGATACGCTTGCCATCAGGCGCAAAACGCGGCGACAGGATGGGCTCGCGCGACTGCAGCAGCGTCACTGCACGGGCACCGTCGTAGTCAGAGCGCTGCAGGGTGTAGCGGGTGTTGTTGGTCGAGAAACGCTCGGCGGTCACGTACAGCATACGGGTGGAGAACGCACCCTTGATACCGGTGAGCTTCTCGAACGATTGGTCAGCGATGTAGTGCGCCATGTCGCGCAACTGATCGACGCCACCACCGACACTGCCGGTCAGCACCTGTTGCTCGGTCGCAACGTTGAACAGCGCGTAGCTGATCTGCAGGCGACCACCGGACGGCACGATGCTACCGACCATCACGTACTGGGCACCCAGCGCTTTCCAGTCGCGGAAGATGACTTCGCTGGCCTGGGTCGGCTGGCTGATCATGTTCTGCCGCGGGATGGGCGCGTAGTAGCCGGAGTTGCGCAGGTCGTTGCCGATGATGTCGGCCATGTCTTCCGGCAGCACGCTGCCACCCTGCAGACCAAACGGCACTACCGCGATGGGCGTGGCCCGGTCGCTGCCGCTGGTGACCAGGATGTTCTTTTCCTCTGCCACGGCCATGCCTGCCACGCAGCAGAGCATGACCAGCAGTCCTCTCAGACGTTTAATCACAACGCTAGATCCTCAGGTGTAAATGTCATCTTGAACGAACGATACGGATTGAACTCGTTCGGCTTCAAGCCCTGCATTTCAGTCAACCGGCCAATGTTCTTCACCGCGGCCACGGCCGAGCTGTCGAACGGACCGTCGCCACTGGACTTGGCCACGCTCACATTGGTGATCGTGCCGTCCGGCAGCATGTTGATCTGCAGGACTACCGTCATGCCTTTGCGCGCGGATGGCGGACGCGCCCAACCTTCGGCCGCACGCATGCGGATGAGGTCGTCGAAATCACCCGCCACCTGGTCGCCTTGCTCGTCGGCCAGTGCCTGCTGACGCTCGGTGGTGTCGGACAGCAACTCGGCCAGAGCCTGAGCCTTCTTGTCTTCAGCCGCCTTGCGGGCCGCATCCTGTGCCTTTTTCTTCTGGGCGTCCGCAGCGGCCTTCTTCTTGGCCTCTTCAGCTGCCTTCTTCTTCGCTTCCTCGGCCGCCGCGGCTTTCTTCTTGGCGTCCTCGGCTGCTTTTTTCTTGGCGTCTTCGGCGGCTTTCTTCTTCGCCTCTTCGGCCGCAGCTTTCTTGGCTTCTTCCTCGGCCTGTTTCTTGGCCTCGTCTTCGGCCTTCTTCTTGGCGATGTCAGCCTGCTGCTTCTTCGCTTCCTCGGCCTTCTTCTGCTCGGCGGCCTTTTTCGCCTCGGCAGCCTTGGCAGCGTCCTCGGCTTTCTTGGCTTCGGCGGCCTCGCGAGCTTCCTCGGCCTTTTGAGCGGCGTCGGCTTTCTTTTGTTCCGCGGCCTTCACAGCTTCCTGCTCGACCTTCTTCTGCTCCATCTGCTCGACTTCAGTCTGGCGTGAAGCCGTTTTTTTGGCTTCCCCGGCAATCTTCTGATTGGTCTGGGTGGTCGCCTGGCTCTTTGACTTGAGCTGATAGAGCGTAGCCTGGACGATCGGCTTGGACGGCGGCAGTTCAGGCGTCATGGCGAAGCTGACGAACAGCAGGCCGAACACCAGCACATGCAGGCCAATGGCCCAGACGCTGGGCCAGAAGTAGCTTTCCGAGGCGGATGGCTCTCGCTGTTGCATCAGGGCGCCTCGGTAATCAGGCCAACGTTACCGACACCGGCTTTCTGCAACCCGCCCATGGCGCCCATGACCGCGCCATAGTCGACGGCCTTGTCACCCCGGATGAACACCTGGGTCTGTTTGCCCTGGTCGCGGCCGGCAGCGATGATCTTGGTCACCGCGTTGGTCATTTCCGGCAGGGTCATCGCCTTGTCCATCTGTTTGTCGGTATCGACTTCGCTACCGAGGTTCCAGTAGTAGGTTTTGTCGGCCTTGATCGAGATGGTGAGGATCTGGACGTTGTTGTCCTGCGGCAAGGCTTCGCTGGAAACCTTGGGCAGGTCGACCTTCACGCCCTGGTTGAGCATGGGTGCGGTCACCATGAAGATGACCAGCAGCACCAGCATCACGTCGATGTAGGGCACCACGTTCATCTCGGCGACCGGCTTGCGTTTGTGGCGAACTCGGGCCATGGATGTCTACCTGATCACTCTTCGCTGGTGTGTACTTTGCGGTGCAGGATCGCCTGGAACTCATCGGCGAACGTGTAGTAGCGACCGATCAGTGTTTCGCTGCGTGCAGCGAAGCGGTTGTAGGCGATGACTGCCGGGATCGCGGCGAACAGGCCGATCGCGGTGGCGATCAGTGCCTCGGCAATGCCGGGTGCCACGGTGGCAAGGGTGGCCTGCTGGGCGCTGGCCAGGCCGCGGAAGGAGTTCATGATGCCCCATACGGTACCGAACAGGCCGATGTACGGGCTGGTGGAACCGACGGTGGCCAGGAACGGCAGGCTCTGCTCGAGCTTCTCTTCCTCGCGGGAGATGGCTACACGCATGGCGCGCCCCACGCCTTCCATGACCGCATCAGGATCGACGCCCGGCTGCTGGCGCAGGCGCGAAAATTCCTTGAAGCCGGCGCGGAAGACCTGCTCGACACCCGAGTCCGGATCAGGGTTGCTGCCGGCCTGACGATACAGTTTGGACAGGTCGATGCCCGACCAGAAACGCTCTTCGAAAGCGTCCAGTGCACGACGACCGGCGCGCAGCATGGTGCTGCGCTGGAAGATCATGATCCAAGAGGTCACCGAGGCTGCCACGAGAGTCAGCATTACCAGCTGAACCACCACACTGGCATTGGCGACCAGGCTCCACATGGAGGTATGGTCGACGACGTTTGCTTCCACGCTTATTCTCCTGCGTTCGATTGAGTACCCGTGCCGTCCGCCATGAAAGCGTCGCGCAGTTCAGGGGGAATGGCCCGGGGTTTGAAAGTGTCGGCGCGCACGGCGGCCACCAGGAACTGCCCTTCGCAAAGCAGTGTTTCATCCGCTTCTCGCCAGACCTGCTGCACGAAGCGCAGGCTGGCGCGATTCAATTCAAGTACTTGTGCGGTTACCCGCAACGCATCGTCCAACCGTGCCGGCGCGTGGTAGCGCGCCTCGCTGGAGTGGACGACGAACAATAGATTCTGTTCCGCCAGCTCGGACTGGGAGAACCCCAGGTGCCGCAACCTCTCGGTGCGTGCACGCTCCATGAATTTCAGGTAGTTGACGTAGTACACCACCCCGCCTGCGTCAGTATCCTCGTAATAGACGCGACAACGGTGAGCGAACGGGTCCTGCCGATTTTGCGCGCGCATACTCTAGTGCTTACTCCTCAGCTTGCCAATCCGCCCCGGCAACTGTTTTTTCAGGGGAAATGTCGTATTGCCAGCGCTGTCGCAAAGTGCCAGCGCTAGGACCACGAAAACCCCGATTCGATCTGTCACTCATCGTCAGGATCAGAAAATTCTCCGCCCTCGGCAAAGCGCCCAGGAATGTTCAGGCCGAAATGCAGGTAGGCGTGCCGGGTGACCACACGACCACGCGGCGTACGCATGATGTAGCCCTGCTGGATCAGGTACGGTTCGAGGACATCCTCGATGGTGTGCCGCTCTTCGCTGATCGCAGCCGCCAGGTTGTCCACGCCTACCGGTCCGCCATCGAACTTCTCGATCATGGTCAACAGCAGGCGCCGGTCGGAATGGTCGAAACCGCGCTCGTCGACGTCAAGAAGGTTCAATGCCTTGTCGGCGATTTCCTTGGTGATCTGGCCCTTCGCACGCACCTCGGCGTAGTCACGCACGCGGCGGAGCAGGCGGTTGGCGATCCGTGGCGTACCGCGGGCGCGACGGGCGATCTCGAAAGCGCCCTTGTCTTCGATGGCAAGCCCCAGAATGTTCGCCGACCGGCTGACGATGGTCGCCAGGTCCTGGTTGCTGTAGAACTCCAAGCGCTGGACGATCCCGAAACGATCACGCAGTGGGTTGGTGAGCATGCCGGCCCGGGTGGTCGCACCGACCAGGGTGAACGGCGGCAGGTCGAGCTTGATCGAGCGTGCGGCAGGCCCCTCACCGATCATGATGTCGAGCTGGAAGTCCTCCATCGCCGGGTAGAGCACCTCCTCGACCACAGGCGACAGGCGGTGGATTTCATCGATGAACAGCACGTCGTGCGGCTCGAGGTTGGTCAGCATTGCCGCCAGATCACCCGGGCGCTCGAGGATCGGGCCGGACGTGCTCTTGACCGAAACCCCCATCTCGTGGGCGATGATATTGGCGAGGGTGGTCTTGCCCAGACCGGGCGGACCGAAGATCAAGGTGTGATCGAGGGACTCGTTGCGGCCGCGGGCGGCCTGGATGAACAGGCCCATCTGCTCGCGCACCACCGGCTGGCCGATGTACTCGTCCAGGCTCAACGGACGAATGGCACGGTCCTGGACCTCTTCACGGTCGCGCCCGCTGGCGGCGATCAGGCGGTCGGCTTCGATCACTTGACGATCATCCCTTTGAGGCTATGGCGAATCAGTTCCTCGCTGGTCATGTTCGCCTTGTCCTTGATCGCCGACACCGCCTTGCTGGCTTCCTGAGGTTTGTAGCCCAACGAGATCAGGGCGCTGACTGCATCGGCTTCGGCGCTGGAGGTGCTGGCCACCGGCAGTGGCCCATCGGACACCAGGGTGAACATCGCAGGCGAGGTTTCCCAGGCCTTGAAACGGTCCTTGAGCTCGACCAGCAGGCGCTCGGCGGTCTTCTTGCCGACGCCGGGTACGCGCACCAGAGCCGACGCATCCTGGGCCTGCACGCAGCGCACCAGCTCATCGACCTCGAGGCCCGACATCAACGCCAGAGCCAACTTCGGGCCGACGCCATTGAGACGGATCAGCTCGCGGAACAGCTCGCGCTCGCGCTTCTCGAAGAAGCCATAGAGCAGGTGGGCGTCTTCGCGCACCACCAGATGAGTGTGCAGCGTCACCGCTTCGCCGACCTTGGGCAGGCGGTACAGCGTCGTCATCGGCACCTCCAGCTCATAGCCCAGGCCATTGACATCGATAATCAGGTGCGGCGGTTGTTTTTCCGCCAGGGTGCCACGCAAACGTCCAATCACGTTCGGATCCTTTCTCTCGGGCGTCTGGTCGGCGACCGGACAACCCTATCAGCAAATGCGGCGGGTGAGCGTGTCACCCGGACAAAATGTGTATCAGGGCATGAAGCTGTTACAGACGCAAGCGCCCACCGCGCCGGCGTGCGGTGGCCAGGCCGTGGGGCACCAGGCTGGAGCGTGTATGGGCATGGCACAGGGCGATGGCCAAGGCGTCGGAGGCGTCGACCTGCGGCTTCTGCGTCAGCTTGAGCAGGTGCATGACCATCAGCATGACCTGATCCTTGTTCGCCCCGCCCGTACCGGCCACCGACTGCTTGACCTGGCTGGCGGTGTATTCGGCGATCTCCAGGCCCGCCTCGGCGGCAGCGACGATGGCTGCACCGCGGGCCTGGCCAAGCTTGAGCGCCGAGTCGGCATTGCGTGCCATGAACACCCGCTCGATGCCCATGGTGACGGGGCCATGCAGGCGAATCACCTCGCTGACGCCGCGAAACACGATCTGCAGTCGCTCATGCAACTCGCCACCACCGGTGCGGATGCAACCGGAGGCCACATACTCGCACCCCCGCGGCGTGTGGCGTACCACACCATAACCGGTGATTCGCGAACCGGGGTCGATACCAAGAATCAGCGTCATAAAGCCTGCGGTTCTTTACACATTTCACTGACCCGCGAAGAGGCCCCGAAGACCAAGGAAAACCTTAGCCGAGTTTTTCCATGATCTCGTCGGAGATCTGCGCATTGGAGTAGACGTTCTGCACGTCGTCCAGGTCCTCGAGCATATCGATCAGCTTGAGCACCTTCTCCGCGCCGTCCTGATCCAGCTCGGCGCTGGTGGTCGGCTGCATGACGATTTCCGCGTCGGCAGCCTTGAAGCCCGCCTCTTCCAGCGCATTGCGCACAGCGTAGAAGCTGTTGAAGGAGGTGAAGACGTCGAAGGAGCCATCGTCATTGCCGACCACATCATCGGCATCGGCTTCCATGGCCGCCTCGATCAGCGCATCTTCCTCGACGCCCGGTGCAAAGCTGATCTGCCCCTTGCGCTCGAACAGATAAGCCACCGAGCCATCGGTACCGAGGTTGCCGCCACACTTGGTGAAGGCATGACGCACGGCTGCTGCAGTGCGGTTGCGGTTGTCGGTCATGGCCTCGACCATGATCGCCACGCCACCGGGGCCGTAACCCTCGTAGCTGAGCTCTTCGACGTTGTCGCTTTCGTTGGTGCCAGCCCCACGCGCCACCGCACGATCGATGATGTCGCGGCTCATGTTGGCACCCAGCGCCTTGTCCAGCGCCAACCGCAGCCGGGGATTGGAGGCCGGATCACCACCACCCTGCTTGGCAGCGACGGTCAGTTCGCGGATCCACTTGGTGAAGATCTTGCCTCTCTTGGCATCCTGGCGTTCTTTGCGGTGCTTGATATTCGCCCACTTGGAATGACCGGCCATAACGACTCCAAATCCTTGAAACAGAAACAGGTTCCGCCCCGAAGGGCGGAACGCGGAAAATCCTGCGCGCAAGCGCGAAGCGCCCCGACTTCGGGGCGCCTGCGGTCGGTTACTCGACCTTGGTCTGCTCACGCAGACGGATGTGCAGCTCGCGCAGAGCCTTGGCATCGACCAGGCCCGGAGCCTGAGTCATGACGCACGCAGCGCTCTGGGTTTTCGGGAACGCGATCACTTCGCGGATCGACTGGGCGCCGGTCATCAGCATGACCAGACGATCGAGGCCGAAGGCCAGACCACCGTGTGGCGGGGCGCCGAACTTCAGGGCGTCGAGCAGGAAGCCGAACTTCTCTTCCTGTTCCGCCGCCTCGATACCCAGCAGACGGAAGACTGCCTGCTGCATCTCTTTACGGTGGATACGGATGGAACCGCCACCCAGCTCGGTGCCGTTGAGCACCATGTCGTAGGCACGCGACAAGGCGGTGGCCGGGTTGGCCTCCAGCTCTTCAGGGGTGCACTTGGGTGCGGTGAACGGGTGGTGCAGCGCGGTGAAGCTGCCGTCCTCGTTCTCTTCGAACATCGGGAAGTCGACGACCCACATCGGTGCCCACTCGCAGGTGAGCAGGTTGAAGTCATGACCCAGCTTGATACGCAGCGCGCCCAGGGCCTCGCTGACGACCTTGAACTTGTCGGCCCCGAAGAACACGATGTCGCCATCGACCGCGCCGACGCGATCGAGGATCACGTTGAGGTTGGCCTCAGGGATGTTCTTGACGATCGGCGACTGCAGGCCCTCGACGCCCTTGGCGCGCTCGTTGACCTTGATGTACGCCAGGCCCTTGGCACCGTAGATGCCGACGAACTTGGTGTACTCGTCGATCTTGCTGCGCGGCATGGCAGCGCCGCCCGGCAGGCGCAGGGCAGTGACACGGCACTTCGGATCGTTGGCAGGACCTGCAAAGACCTTGAAGTCAACGTCCTTGAGCTGATCGGCAACATCGACCAGTTCCAGCGGGATGCGCAGGTCCGGCTTGTCGGAGCCATAACGACGCATGGCTTCTTCGAAGGTCATGTGCGGGAAGTCGCCGAACTCGAGGTCGAGCACTTCCTTGAACAGCTTGCGGATCATGCTCTCGGTGAGGCCCATGATCTCGGACTCGTCGAGGAAGCTGGTCTCGATGTCGATCTGGGTGAATTCCGGCTGGCGGTCAGCACGCAGGTCTTCATCGCGGAAGCACTTGGCAATCTGGTAGTAGCGGTCGAAGCCGGCCACCATCAGCAGTTGCTTGAACAGTTGGGGCGACTGCGGCAGGGCGAAGAAGCTGCCAGCGTGGGTGCGGCTGGGCACCAGGTAGTCGCGCGCGCCTTCCGGAGTGGCACGGGTCAGGATCGGCGTTTCGACGTCGAGGAAGCCGTTCTCGTCGAGGAAGCGGCGAATGCTGCTGGTGATGCGCGAACGCAGGCGCAGCTTGTCGGCCATTTCCGGGCGACGCAGGTCGATGAAACGATAGCGCAGGCGGGTTTCTTCGCCGACGTCGGAGTATTCGTTCAACGGGAATGGCGGGGTCTCGGCTTCGTTGAGCACGTTCAGCTGGTAACCGAGGATCTCGATGGCGCCGGAGGCCATGTTCGCGTTCACCGCGCCGTCAGGGCGCTTGCGCACCTTGCCGGTGATCTGCACCACGTATTCGCTGCGCACGCGGTCGGCGGCGGCGAAGGTTTCGGCGCGATCCGGATCGAACACGACCTGGGCCATGCCTTCGCGGTCACGGATGTCGAGGAAGATCACCCCGCCGTGGTCGCGACGCCGATGGACCCAGCCGCAAAGGGTGACTTCCTGGCCGTCCAGGCTCTCGTTCAGTTGGCCGCAATAATGGCTGCGCATCATGATCGTGGTTTCGCTTCTCGTGATTCGTGTATTCGGTGGAGGTCTTGTCCGCCCTGAGGGCTAATAGTGCAAGACCCTGTCGCTGCAATTCAACTCAGTCGGCCTTGTCGCCGGCCAGGTTCTTCTTCGCCCCGGTCTTGAAGTCGGTCTCGTACCAGCCATTGCCACTCAGGCGAAAGCCGGGTACCGACAGCAATTTCTTCAGGGCCGGCGCCTGGCATGCCGGACAATCGGTCAATGGCGCGGCGCTGATTTTCTGCAACACCTCCATGCGGTGGTCGCAGGAAGCACATTGATAGTCATAAAGGGGCATGGAGGTCTCTCGTCAACCACAACGCTGGCTGCCGGGGCAGCAAAAAGCGGGATTATATATGGTTAAGGAGTGCTGTGCAGCCCGCCCGGCGATCAGTGTGTACTCGGCGGATCAAGTAACCAGGCCACGCAGATGACGCGAATCAGCCCACTGAAATTACGCACACCGCCCTGTCGCAGGTGCACCTCTCGATCGACGTAGGACAGCACAGCGCTCACCGAACAACCATTGGCCTCGGCAATACGCTCCAGAATACGCCAGTAGACCGCCTCGAGCCGAAGGCACGTGGCAAAACCATTGAGCCTTACAGACCGCGAGACCGGTACGACCTGCAACATGTCGAAATCCCCCCTGAACGGATCCTGACAATCCCTGCCTGGCCAACCGCCGTGCCTGCTTGCTTGCGCCATGGTTCTGCTCCTTGATTGCGATCACTTCATACCCCGCACAACAAGGTCGAGGGTGCTTCAATGAAGCGCCGTTCCGGCATCACAGAGCAGCAGCAAGGGTTTCCCCATAATAAAAAAGCCCGGGATCGCAAGGCGACACCGGGCTTGATGGACCAGCCTGGCCATAGGCCGGCGCATCGTTATTTGCCGTCGAGCAGCACTCGCAGCATCCAGGCGGTTTTTTCGTGCACCTGCATGCGCTGGGTGAGCAGGTCGGCCGTCGGCTCGTCACTGACCTTGTCCACCACCGGGAAGATGCTGCGCGCCGTGCGCACCACCGCCTCTTGCCCCTGGACCAGCTGGCGGATCATTTCATCGGCAGCGGGCACTCCCTCTTCCTCCTTGATCGAGGAATGGCGCGCATAGAATGCATAGGAACCCGGCGCCGGGAATCCCAGCGCGCGAATGCGTTCGGCGATCGAGTCGACTGCCAGGGCCAGTTCGTTGTACTGCTCTTCGAACATCAGGTGCAGGGTTCGGAACGACGGACCGGTAACGTTCCAGTGGAAGTTGTGGGTTTTCAGATACAGCACATAGGTGTCCGACAGCAGGCGGGACAACCCTTCGACGATGGACTTGCGATCTTCTTCGCTGATACCGATATCGATTGCCATGAATCTCCCCTTTCCATAAGGCTTGACGATCAAGCGGGCGAAAACACTGTACCAAGAGTTGCAGACGGCTGCATGTGACACAAGGCAACACATCGCCTGACCACCCCTGCGGTTTGAGAACCCCCTGGCTTTGCTGTTAAATAGGCAGGGTGCCACCCGTGCGGACTGTTATTGCCGGGTGCATAGGCTGAACAGTCACGTGATCGCGCTCCATACCTCATGCGCACCGTGCTGCCAGCTCTTCCTGTGATCGGCCTTATCCAAATATGTGAGCCAACCCAATGTTCAAGATCGTCCATCTGGTGACGGGCGTTGCGGCTTTGCTGCTGTCGTTCATACCCAGCCTCAAAACCGACGCCACACCCTTCCTGCAACAACCCGAAGCGGTTTACCTGGTACTCCTGGGCCTGCTCAACCTGGTCCTGGCACCGGTTGTACCGCTTTACTACCGCGGCGCCCGCCAGCAACTGCAACACCTGGCCAGCGCACTCCTGGTGCTGGCGGTGATCCTGCAAACCATCACCGTCCTTGCCCGCCCCGAGCTCGGCAGCTTGTCGGCGCTGCTCTGCGCGGCACTGGCAGCCGCCCTGCACCTGGCCGCCGGCTTCGCCCGCAGCGGCCGCAAGTCACGCGCCAGCCAGGCGGGCCCGCAAGATGCCAGCAAGCGCGATACCGGCACCGTGAAGTGGTTCAATACTTCGAAAGGCTTTGGATTCATCTCCCGCGACTCCGGCGATGACATCTTCGTGCACTTTCGCGCCATCCGCGGCGAAGGCCATCGCGTCCTGGTCGAAGGCCAGCGCGTGGAGTTCTCGGTAATGCATCGCGACAAAGGCCTGCAGGCCGAAGACGTGGTCGCGGTTTCACGCCGCTGACCACCCGCCTCCATCACCTCAATAATGAGGTGGTGGAGGCTCCTCCCCTCCGGCCTCGTACTGGCCGACCATCTCTTCATGACGCTTGATCAGCTCGGCGATCTGCAACTGCAGACGCTCGATCAGCCGGTTCTGCCCGGCCACTTCGTCGCTGAGCGCCTGAAGGGTGTCATCCTGAAACGCCTGGCGCATCTCCAGCTCGACGATTCTCGCTTCCAGTGACATGGCTCAGGCCTCCTCGAAACCTTCAAGCGCCAACCCGCGCAGGCGCTGACGAATTGCAACGACCTGCTCGGGCGCGTAGTCGAGCGCGGGCACCTTGCCCCACACCGGCGCGGGCCACGCCGCATCGCCGCGATGACGCACCACCACGTGCATGTGTAACTGACTGACGACATTGCCCAGCGTGGCGACATTCATCTTGTCTGCCACGAACTCACCCTTGAGCGCCTCGGCGAGCAAGGTGGTTTCCTTCCACAGTTGCTGCTGGTCGGCCAGATCCAGCTGGAACAGCTCGCTGACATCAGCACGGCGCGGTACCAGGATGAACCAGGGGTAGTTGGCATCCTTGCTCAGCAAAAGACGGGACAACGGGAAATCCCCCAGCACCAGGGAATCCTGCTGCAGACGCGAATCCAGGACAAACACGGCAAACCTCCATCGAATGACACGACCCGACTCGAACGCGGGTGGAGCGCAAGGATACCTTGCTTGCAGAGCCCACGACACGACCCACTCACTTGTCCGCCCCCGACCGAGACGCACGCGCCACAAGCGGTAACACTGCGCTACTTTTCGCACCAAAATGAAGCAACGAACAATACGCCTGTCATACCCGCCTGGTACAAACTACTCAGCATCAACAGTCAGCGGTAACACCTTGACTTTCAAGCCAGCTTTATTCTGCAAACGATAATCAACATCGCGTTATACCCCCAAAGCACCTGAACCCAGTGTTTCCGGAGGTTTCAGGACGCTTTGCGGGCATTTGTGAAAAATTCATCAACACTGATCGTTTTTGTGCACGCTTGTTGCATTCTTTTTACGCCAAGTCGGCACGGCACCTGCATTAGCCGGTGAACGCGACAAATAACAACAGCGACAAGGGATTCACCAGGGAGCTTCGAGTACACAGCCATTCTTTACGGAATCGTGACGGACTTCGAAGCAGCGCTGGGGTGTACGACCCGCCTTTAGCGGGACGTGATTTGCGACATGGAAATAGCCAAAAGCGACACGACCGTAAACTTACCGAAAGGTTCCGTTTTTCATGTCGCCAAGTACAGTCAGCGTGATATACATTTTCGCCGACATAAAAAGAAAGAGCTGCCCCATATAACTAAAACACTTGGGCGCAGCGGTACTCTTCCTAAAACCAAAGGAGCAAATCACGATGCGCGTGATGAAGTGGAGCATGATCGCCCTGGCTGTTGCAGCGGGGACTTCCCAGATGGCCCTCGCCTCTTCGCAAGATGAGTCCAAGGGTTTCATCGAAGACAGCAGCCTGAACGTCAAAATGCGGAACCTGTATTTCAGCCGCGACTACCGCAACAAGGAAAACGACGGCAACCGCGCCAACCGCATTCGCCACGATCAGCGCGAATGGGGCCAGGGCTTCATTGGAACCTTCGAGTCGGGCTTCACTCAGGGCACCGTCGGCGTTGGCGTCGATGCCATCGGCCTGCTGGGCATCAAGCTGGATAGTGGTCGCGGCTACTCCCAGAGCGGCCTCTTCCCCACTGGCTCTGACTTCCGCTCGCAGGACGACTACTCCAAGGGCGGCGCTGCAGTTAAATTCCGCGTCTCCGACACCGTACTGAAAGTTGGCCAGCAATTCACTGCTCTGCCAGTGCTGGCAACCGACGACAGCCGCTTGCTGCCGGAAACCGCTGAAGGCGCGCTCATCACCAGCAACGAAATCAAAGGCCTGACTCTTCACGCCGGTCGTTTCACTGCGCTCAACGCCCAAGCCGAAACCAATCACGACAGCCTTGGCCTTAAATCGGCAAACGTATTTGGTGGTACCTACACCATTACCGATGGTCTGACCACCAGCCTGTACTACTCGAAAGTCGAAGACTACTGGCGCAAGTACTACGGCAATGTGAACTGGTCGATCCCCCTGTCCGACAATCAAGGGCTGGTATTTGACTTCAACATCTATGACACCAAGAGCGATGGTCAAGGCATCCAGCGCGCAGCCAAAGACGACGAAACCAAACTCGACAACCGCGCGTTCAGCCTTTCCGGCGCCTACACCTTTGGCGCCCACACCTTCACCCTGGCCTTCCAGCGCGTGACCGGCGATGGCGACTATGGTTACGGCGTGGACGGTGGCGGCACTGTATTCCTCGCCAACTCTATCGCTCGCTCGGACTTCAACGCCGAGGACGAGAAATCCTGGCAGGCTCGCTACGACCTGAACTTCGCCGAGTTCGGTGTTCCTGGCCTGACCTTCATGACTCGCTATGCTCGGGGTACCGGCGCCAACACCGCCACCACCAACGACGGCAAAGAGTGGGAACGCGATATCGACGTCAAGTACGTCCTGCAGGAAGGTCCAGCGAAAGACCTGAGCTTCCGCGTACGCCAGGCAACCTACCGCTCCAGCGACGGCGTCTACTACAACTCCGGTTCGATCGACGAACTGCGTCTGATCGTCGAGTACCCGCTGAGCATCCTGTAAGCCCCGGCTTGCAATGCCCCGCACCTGAAGAAGCCCGGCATCTGCCGGGCTTTTTCTTGGCTGACAAGCCGAGCGCCCTGGGGCATCCTGTACGCTTTCGTCTCGCCCCCGTACAATGCGGGGTCATTTCAAACATTCAGGCAATCGACACGGCTTCCCATGCGCACCAGTCAATATTTGCTCGCCACTCAGAAAGAAACCCCGGCAGACGCCGTTGTCATCAGCCACCAGCTGATGCTGCGCGCCGGCATGATCCGCAAGCTGGCCTCCGGCCTGTACACCTGGCTGCCGATGGGCCTGCGGGTCATGCGCAAGGTCGAGAACGTGGTGCGCGAAGAAATGAACGCCGCCGGTGCCCTTGAAGTGTTGATGCCAAGCATCCAGCCCGCAGAGTTGTGGCAGGAATCCGGGCGCTGGGAACAATACGGCCCCGAGCTGCTGCGCCTGAAAGACCGCCATGACCGCGATTTCTGCGTCGGCCCGACTCACGAAGAAGTGATCACCGACCTGGCACGCAACGAGCTGTCCAGCTACAAACAGCTGCCGCTGAACATGTACCAGATCCAGACCAAGTTCCGTGACGAGATCCGTCCGCGCTTCGGCCTGATGCGCGGCCGCGAGTTCATCATGAAGGACGCCTACTCCTTCCATGCCGACCAGGCTTCCCTGCAGGAAACCTACGACCGCATGCACCAGGCGTACTCCAACATCTTTACCCGCCTGGGCCTGGACTTCCGTCCGGTGCAGGCCGACACCGGCTCGATCGGTGGCAGCTACTCCCACGAATTCCACGTCCTGGCTTCTTCCGGCGAAGATGACGTGATCTTCAGCGACACCTCCGACTACGCCGCCAACATCGAGAAAGCCGAAGCGATTCCACGGGAAACCGTGCGTCCGGCGCCAACCGAAGAACTGCGCCTGGTCGACACGCCAAACGCCAAGACCATCGCCGAACTGGTCGAGAACCACGGCCTGGCGATCGAGAAGACCGTCAAGACCCTGATCGTGCGCGGCGCCGAGGAAGGCAAGCTGGTCGCCCTGATCGTACGTGGCGACCACGAGCTGAACGAAATCAAGGCCACCAAGCTGGAGCAGGTTGCCGACCCGCTGGTCATGGCCAGCGACGCCGAGCTGCGCGCAGCCATCGGTGCCGGTGCCGGCTCGCTCGGCCCACTGAACCTGCCGCTGGAATGCATCATCGACCGTTCGGTCGCCCTGATGAGCGACTTCGGCATCGGCGCCAACATCGACGACAAGCACTACTTCGGCGTGAACTGGGAGCGTGACCTGCCAGTGCCACAGGTCGCGGACCTGCGTAACGTCGTCGCCGGTGATCCGAGCCCCGACGGCCAGGGCACACTGGTCATCAAGCGCGGCATCGAAGTGGGCCACATCTTCCAGCTCGGCACCAAGTACAGCGAGGCGCTCAAGTGCCAGGTACTGGGCGAGAACGGCAAGCCAGTGGTGCTGTCGATGGGTTGCTATGGTATCGGCGTGTCCCGCGTGGTCGCCGCCGCCATCGAGCAGAACCATGATGACAAGGGCATCATCTGGAACGATGCACTGGCGCCTTTCCAGATCGCCCTCGTGCCATTGCGCTACGAGACCGACGCCGTGCGCGAGGCAACCGACAAGCTCTACGCCGAGCTGACTGCCGCAGGCTACGAAGTGCTGCTGGACGACCGTGACAAGAAGACCAGCCCCGGCATCAAGTTCGCCGACATGGAACTGATCGGCATCCCGCACCGCATCGTCGTCAGCGACCGCGGCCTGGCCGACGGCAACCTGGAGTACAAGCACCGCACCGAACAGGATGCCCAGCCGCTGCCGCTCAACGAAGTGCTGACCTTCCTGCAGGCCCGCATCCGCCGCTGACCACCAATGCACGAGTGAACATGTCCAAGCGAAGTACCTTTACCCTGGGGGGCGCCGCACTCTGCGGCGCCCTGTTCCTCAGCGGCTGCGCCAACCAGATGTCCCAACGCAGCGAGCATGAGGAACGTGTCGAGCGCAAGTTGCTCGAGCACAGTCTGCAGATCGACGTCGGCGAGCCCAAGGTGATGGAGCTTCCGCAACGGCGTGTTCGCATCAATGAACAGCGACGCTTCGAAGTCACCGAGTTCGAAGTCACGCGGCGCTACGACCGCTACACGCCCTACCAGCCCTGGCGGGAGATCTACGAGATCCCACTGGGTGCGGTGGCGGTGGTCGCGGGCATAGGCGCCAACGTGGTCAACGTGATCACCTTCGACAGCCTGCCGGAAAGTGTCACCCACGACTGGCTCAGCTACGGCATCGCCGGGCTCAACCCATTCATGAACGTGCAGTCCAACGGTCGCGCCCAGCAGAACCTCGCTGGCATCAGCGAAGTCCAGAAGGACAAGCGCGAGGAGTTCACCAGCCTGCCGTGGAACGAGCGCCTGGTCGAGGTCAAGGCTGGCAAGATGACCCACGAGCTGACCACCGACAAGCATGGTGTGCTACGCCTGAACCTGCTCGACAGCCCATTCTCGGAGCAGAACCTCAACCATATCGGCACCCTGCACCTGGCGGCGATCGATGAAGACAACGGCATCCGCGGCGACGCCAGCCTGTTGGTCAGCGGCACGCTGCGCAACAAGCTGCTGGAGGCTCATGAGCTGATCTTCGACGACCTCGAGGACGATGACGTCGGCCAGTGGGTACACCGGGTCAAACGTCTCTCGGAACTGGGCCTGGAAGAGGAAGCCAGCGAACTGGAACAGAGCCTGATCGAGCTGACACGCAACGATCCGGAGCTGCAGCAGGAATTCCTCAAGACGCTGACCAAGGAAACCGGCCGATTGGTCGCCGACCCTGGAGAGCGGTAAAAAGAACGGGGCGCCATGCGCCCCTTTCTTTTATTGAGCAGGAAACAGCTCCAACTGCTCATGCGCACCGCGCAGATCCCGCAACCTTACCCCCACCCCCAGCAACCTCACCGGCTTGCCACCCCGAGCGAAGGCCTGGCTGAGCAATTGCCGATAGCTCTCAAGGTCCCGCCCCGCCCCCGCCTGTTCCAGAGTGGTCTGGCTGAAATCATGGAACTTGACCTTGACGAAAGGCTTGTCTGGCTTGTAGCTGCTGTCCATGCGCGCAATCCGCCCGTTCAGGCTGTCGAGCAGATCCGGGATTTTTTCCAGGCAACTGGCCAAGTCAGGGAGATCGTTGTCGTAGGTGTTTTCGACGCTGACCGACTGGCGCCGGCTGTCGTTCTGTACGACCCGTTCGTCGATGCCATGGGCAAGCCCCCACAACCGCTCACCGAAACTGCCGAACTCGCGCACCAGGCTCAGGCGCGACCATTCGCGCAATGACTGACAGGTATCGATACCAAGTCTTGAAAGCTTGTCGGCAGTCACCTTGCCCACCCCGTGCAGGCGTGCCACCGGCAGTGCGGCAACGAACTCATCGACCTGATCGGGCCTGATCACGAACAAACCATTGGGTTTGCGCCAATCGCTGGCGATCTTGGCCAGGAACTTGTTCGGTGCAACGCCAGCGGACACCGTGATGTGCAAGGTCTGGGAAACGCGCCGACGGATGTCCTCGGCAATCCGCGTGGCACTGCCGGAAAACCACTGGCTGTCGCTGACATCCAGATACGCCTCATCCAGCGATAGTGGCTCGATGAGATCGGTGTAGTCGCGAAATATCGCATGGATCTCCCGCGAGGCCTCACGGTAGGCCTCGAAACGCGGCTTGACGATCAGCAGGTCCGGGCACAACTTCATGGCATGCCCCGACGACATCGCCGAACGCACGCCATAGGCCCTTGCCTCGTAGTTACAGGTGGCGATCACCCCACGCTGCCCCGGCTGACCGCCCACAGCCATGGGCCGACCCGCCAGGCGGGGGTCGTCACGCATCTCGATGGCGGCGTAGAAACAGTCACAATCGATGTGGATGATCTTGCGCAGGGACATGACTGACCGTCAGTACTGTAAATTCATACAGATATTACAGCACGCGCCTCGGCATTCGTCAGCCCCACCCGACGCGGGCAAGGATGACCGGTATGACTGCCCCCTCGCAAAACCCGCTACAACCCGCGTCATGGCTCAGCTCCTGGCCTGTGCAACAGGCTAAGGGATTGAACAAAAAAGGTTTTTTTGAAAAATAGCTTGACTCACGGAAGGATTTCCGTAGAATTCGATTCCACAGGCGCGGGATGGAGCAGCCTGGTAGCTCGTCGGGCTCATAACCCGAAGGTCGTCGGTTCAAATCC
>NZ_JAYFUI010000192.1:83161-90210 GCF_034961125.1 Pseudomonas machongensis
TGCCTCGTAGTTACAGGTGGCGATCACCCCACGCTGCCCCGGCTGACCGCCCACAGCCATGGGCCGACCCGCCAGGCGGGGGTCGTCACGCATCTCGATGGCGGCGTAGAAACAGTCACAATCGATGTGGATGATCTTGCGCAGGGACATGACTGACCGTCAGTACTGTAAATTCATACAGATATTACAGCACGCGCCTCGGCATTCGTCAGCCCCACCCGACGCGGGCAAGGATGACCGGTATGACTGCCCCCTCGCAAAACCCGCTACAACCCGCGTCATGGCTCAGCTCCTGGCCTGTGCAACAGGCTAAGGGATTGAACAAAAAAGGTTTTTTTGAAAAATAGCTTGACTCACGGAAGGATTTCCGTAGAATTCGATTCCACAGGCGCGGGATGGAGCAGCCTGGTAGCTCGTCGGGCTCATAACCCGAAGGTCGTCGGTTCAAATCCGGCTCCCGCAACCAGATTCGAGAAAAGGCCACTGTTCACACAGTGGCCTTTTTCTTTGCCTTGAAAAAATATCCACGTAAATCAAGGATTAAGATTGACAGCCCGTCGATAATCCGTAGAATTCGCACCTCTGACGCGGGATGGAGCAGCCTGGTAGCTCGTCGGGCTCATAACCCGAAGGTCGTCGGTTCAAATCCGGCTCCCGCAACCATATTCGTCAGAACAGGCCCCGCCTATCCCAGGATAGTGCGGGGCTTGTTGCGTTTGCCCTTTAAAAAATCCTGTCGTACGCGCTTTGCCCTTTGTCTGGCACCTCAATGAACTAACTTTAACTAACCTGAAACGGATAAACCTACTCCACCCGGAGTACTATCTGGACACGTTTTCCAAAGGGACTTTCACTTGGCCGCACGTCTCCTCCCCCTCGCGCTCGCCGCACGAGGTATTTCATGACCTCCCGCTCTCCAGACTCCCAGGCCCCGATCACCGCAGCCCTGCCTGCGGCAGCACAGCGTCTGCCGTGGCTCGAACGCCTCAGCAAATACCGCCAGCCCATCGGCCTGGCGATAACCCTGCTGTTGTTCGCCATGGCGCTGATCGCCTGCCGACACCTGCTGAGCGAACTGGACATCTATGCCTTGCATGACGCCATGCTCAGCGTGCCCAAGCAGGCGCTGCTGGGTGCTTTGCTGGCCACGGTGGCAGGTTTCGTGACCCTGCTGGGATACGAGTGGTCCGCGGCCCGCTATGCAGGTGTCAAGCTTCCACCCCGCACGCTTGTGCTGGGTGGTTTCAGTGCGTTCGCCATCGGCAATGCCATCGGCCTGTCGATGCTCTCCGGTGGCTCGGTGCGCTATCGCCTTTATGCGCGCAAGGGGCTGGGGGCTGCAGAAGTCGCACGGATGACCGTGTTCGCCAGTCTCTCGCTGGGCTGCGCACTGCCTCCGCTGGCAGCAGTGGCCACTTTGAGCGACCTCAGCGCGGCCTCCACCGCATTGCGCATGTCCCCGACACTGCTGGGCAGCATCGCCGTTGCGGTATTACTGACCTGCGCCGTCCTGGCCATGGGGCTCTATCGCCGCCGCGCCGCCGAGCAACCTCTGGCCGACAATCTGCTGGTGCAGGTCGGACGTCGCACCCTGCGCCTGCCCGGTGCACGCCTGACCGCCCTGCAACTGCTCATCACCGCGCTGGACGTCGCAGCCGCCGCCACGGTGCTCTACCTGCTATTGCCCGAAGCCCCGCCATTCGGCGCTTTCGTACTGGTCTACCTGCTGGCCCTCGCCGCTGGCGTACTCAGCCACGTGCCCGGCGGCGTCGGCGTGTTCGAAGCGATCCTGCTCGCCGCCTTCGCCAATGAGCTTGGCGCGGCGCCCCTGGCCGCAGCACTGCTGCTGTATCGCCTGATCTACGTGGTGCTGCCGTTGCTGGTGGCCTGCGTTCTGCTACTGGTAAACGAAGCCCGCCGCCTGCTGTTCGCCCAACAGGCGATCAAGGCTGCATCCGGGCTCGCCGCCCCCGTGCTGGCGATCCTGGTGTTTCTGTCCGGCGTGGTGCTGTTGTTCTCCGGCGTTACCCCAGAGATCGATAGCCGCCTGGAGCACATGGGCTTTCTCATCCCGCATCGACTGATCGACGCCTCGCACTTCGGCGCAAGCCTGATCGGCGTCCTCTGCCTGTTGCTGGCCCAGGGCCTGCGTCGCCGCCTGTCGGCGGCCTGGCTGCTGACCACGGTGTTGCTGCTGACCGGCGCACTGCTGTCGCTGCTCAAGGGCTTCGACTGGGAAGAGGCGTCGATGATGATCTTCACCACCGCCCTGCTCGCCCTGTTCCGGCGCTCGTTCTATCGCCCCAGCCGCCTGCTGGAGCTGCCGTTCTCGCCGATCTACCTGGTAGCCAGCGCGTGTGTGGTCGGCGCCTCGGTATGGCTGCTGCTGTTCGCCTACCAGGACGTCCCCTACAGCCACAAACTGTGGTGGCAGTTCACCCTTGATGCCGATGCTCCGCGTGGCCTGCGTGCGGCACTGGGCAGTGCGGTACTGCTGGTGATCGTCGCCCTGACCTGGCTGCTGCGCACCGCGCGCCCAGTAATTCACCTGCCGAGTGAAGACGAACTGCAGCGCGCCAACCGCATTCTGCTGGCGTCCGATCAGCCCGACGGTGGCTTGGCCCTGACCGGTGACAAGGCGCTGCTGTTCCACCCCAACGACAATGCCTTCCTCATGTATGCCCGTCGCGGCCGCAGCCTGGTCGCCTTGTACGACCCGATCGGCCCGGCTCAGGAGCGTGCCGAGATGATCTGGCAGTTCCGCGACCTCTGCGACCTGCACCACGCCCGCCCGGTGTTCTACCAGGTGCGCGCGGAAAACCTGCCCTTCTACATGGACATCGGCCTGACCGCGATCAAGCTTGGCGAAGAGGCGCGGGTCGACCTGCGCCGCTTCGACCTCGAAGCCAAGGGCAAGGAGATGAAGGACCTGCGCTACACCTGGAACCGTGGCGGCCGCGACGGCCTGACCCTGGAAGTCCACGAACCCGGGCATGCGCCCCTGCAGGAGCTCAGGGAAATCTCCGACGCCTGGCTGGCTGGCAAGAACGTGCGCGAAAAAGGCTTCTCGCTAGGCCGCTTCAGCCCGGAGTACCTGCAACATTTCCGAATTGCACTGATCCGCTTCCAGGGCCGTCCGGTGGCCTTCGCCAACCTGCTGGAAACCCACAGCAACGAGTTGGCCAGCCTGGACCTGATGCGCGCGCATCCCGAGGCACCGAAGCTGACCATGGAATTCATGATGCTGGGCCTCATCCTGCATTACAAAAGCCACGACTATGCCCGCTTCAGCCTGGGCATGGTCCCGCTTTCCGGCCTGCAACCGCGTCGCGGCGCACCGCTGACCCAACGCTTGGGTTCGATGGTGTTCCAGCGCGGCGAGCAGCTCTACAACTTCCAGGGCCTGCGGCGCTTCAAGGACAAGTTCCAGCCGGACTGGGAACCCCGTTACATGGCTGTGCCGGCCGGGCTGGACCCCTTGGTTGCACTGGCTGATACCGCCGCCCTGATTGCTGGCGGCCTGACTGGATTGGTGAAACGCTGATGACCCGACGTTACTGGTTGTACCTGCTGATCCCCCTGCTGCTCGCCGTGCTGGCTGGCGGTGGGGCCTTCTGGCTATGGACCCGCCCTGCCCCCGAAGCCCGTATCGAGCACTTCACCCTGGACAATGGCAGTAATCTGACCCGGGTCACGCCCGGCGTGCGCGTCAAGACCCTGGTCGCGGTTGGCGTACCCCATGACCAGGCACTGACCGACAAGCAACTGCTGGATCTCAGCCAGGCCGGTGAAGCGCAACTGGTGCAGGTGATCCTGCCGACCGGCGACTGCAGCAAGCAGCAAGTGGCATTGGACCAGGCCATGGGCAAGCTCTCCGGCAAGCCGACCCTGGTTGCCGGCATCGGGCCAGGCGCCTCGCAGGCCTGGCGCTGGCTGGCCGAGCAGAACGACGACAAGGCCCGAGCCATCTCGGTCGACTTCAACCTCGAACAACCAGACTGCAAGCTCGAGCTGCCCAAAACCGCTGCCCACGGTCACTGGAACGTGGCCTGGAACGATAACCCCGACGACGCCAGCGCTGCCTTCGTGCGCGACCAGGCCAACGCCGAGACCAGCATCAGCGACTATGACATTCACCTGCCGCAGGTCCTCAAGGCCCAGCTGACCCAGGCCCTGGTGGGACGCGATGGCAACGCCCTGGCCATTCCCGTGGTGGAAGTACCGGCCGGCCAGACCACCGACACCGTCACCCTGTTCCTATCCGGTGACGGCGGCTGGCGCGACCTGGACCGCGACGTGGCGGGCGAGATGGCCAAGCTCGGCTATCCAGTGGTCGGCATCGATACCCTGCGTTACTACTGGCAGCACAAGACGCCTGAACAGAGCGCTGCCGATCTGTCGGAACTGATGCAGCACTACCGCCAGAAATGGGGCACCAAGCGCTTCGTGCTGACCGGCTATTCGTTCGGTGCCGATGTACTGCCGGCCATCTACAATCGCCTGCCGGAGGCCGACCAGAAGCGCATCGACGCGGTGATCCTGCTGGCCTTCGCCCGCAGTGGCAGCTTCGAGATCGAAGTGGAGGGCTGGCTGGGCAAGGAAGGCCAGGAGGCCCCGACCGGGCCGGAGATGGCCAAGCTGCCTGCCGCCAAGGTGGTGTGCATCTATGGTGTGGAAGAAACCGACGAGAGCGGCTGCACCGACAAGACGGCCGTGGGCGAGCGCATGAAGCTGCCAGGCGGTCATCACTTCGACGAAAACTACCCGGCGCTGGCCAAGCGCCTGATCGGCGAGATCGAGACCCGCCAGGGCAAGTCGAACGTCGCCGAGCAGTAAAACAACAAGGGCCGCATCGCGGCCCTTGTTGTTTCAATCAGATCTCGACCTGGGTTCCCAGCTCGATCACCCGGTTCAGCGGCAGGTTGAAGAAGCGCAAGTTGCCGTTGGCATTCTTCAGCAGGAACGCGAACAGGTTCCCGCGCCAGCGCGACATGCCTTCCAGGCGCGAGGCGATCACCGTCTCGCGGCTGAGGAAGTAGGTGGTGCGCATGGGGCTGAAATCCAGCTCTTCCAGATGGCACAGGCGCAGTGCCGCCGGTACGTCCGGTTCGTCCACGAAGCCAAAGTGCAGCAGTACGCGGAAGAACCCGTCGCCATAGGCCTCGACCTCGAAGCGCTCCGACTCCGGCACTCGCGGCCGATCCTCGCTGACCACGGTCAACAGGACGACTTGGCTGTGCAGCACCTGGTTGTGCAGCATGTTGTGCAACAACGCATGGGGCACCGCATCGGCACGCGCCGTGAGGAACACCGCCGTTCCCTCGACGCGATGCGGTGGCTGCACACGAATGCTGCTGATGAACACCGGCAGCGGCAGGCCACCCTCATCGATACGCTCGACGAGAATCTGCTTGCCACGCTTCCAGGTGCTCATCAGCACGAACAGCACGATCCCCGCCAGTACCGGGAAAGCACCGCCCTGCACGATCTTCGGCACGTTGGCGGCGAAGAACAGCCCATCCACCAACAGGAACCCCACCAGCAGCGGCACTGCCAGCACCGGTGGCCATTTCCACAGCAGCAGCATCACCGCAGAAACCAGGATAGTCGTCATGAGCATGGTGCCGGTCACCGCCACCCCGTAGGCCGCAGCCAGGGCGCCGGAAGACTCGAAGCCGATCACCAGCAGCACCACGCCGACCATCAGGGTCCAGTTCACGGCGCCAATGTAGATCTGCCCCTGCTCGTCACTGGAGGTGTGCTGGATCTGCATGCGCGGCACGTAGCCCAGCTGAATGGCCTGGCGGGTCAGGGAGAAGGCGCCGGAAATCACCGCCTGGGAGGCAATCACCGTAGCCATCGTCGCCAGCCCGACCAGCGGCAGCAGCGCCCAGCTTGGCGCCAGCAGGTAGAAGGGGTTGCGCGCCGCCTCGGGGTTTTGCAGCAGCATCGCGCCCTGGCCGAAGTAGTTGAGCACCAAAGCTGGCAGCACCAGGGCAAACCAGGCACGGGCGATCGGCTTGCGCCCAAAGTGCCCCATGTCGGCGTACAGCGCCTCGGCACCGGTCAGTGCCAGCACCACCGCACCGAGAATCGCCACGCCCATCCCAGGATGGACGATAAAGAAGTTCAACGCCCACCCGGGATTGAACGCCTTGAGCACTTCCGGGCTTTGCTGGATGCCATGCACACCGAGCGCAGCCAGCACGAGGAACCAGGCAACCATGATCGGCCCAAAGGCCTTGCCGATCTTCTCGGTACCATGCTTCTGCACCAGGAACAGTGCCACCAGCACCACCAGCGAGATCGGCACCACCCAGTGGTCGATGCCGTCGAACGCCAGCCCCATGCCCTCGACCGCCGACAGCACCGAGACTGCCGGGGTGATCATGCTGTCGCCATAGAACAGCGAGGCACCGACCAGCCCGCAGCCGACCATCAGCATGCGCAGCCGCGGATGCGCGGCCGTGGCACGCCGCGCCAGTGCGGTAAGCGCCATGGTGCCGCCCTCGCCCTGGTTGTCGGCACGCAGGATGAACATCACGTACTTGAACGACACGACCCACAGCAGCGACCAGAGAATCAGCGACAGGATGCCCAGCACCCCGTCGTGGTCGACCTGTACGCCATAACCGCCGGTAAAGACTTCCTTGAGGGTATACAACGGGCTGGTGCCGATATCGCCATAGACCACCCCCACAGCTGCCACCAGCAGGCACAAAGGGCGCGCCGCCCCATGCCCGCCCTCGGCGTGACTGCTTGCCTGAACCATCGACCACTCCCGCAGACGGCCCTTCGGGGCCGGTAGTATTCGCACCGGGCGGCATGCTCGCAGCGCCCGGACCGCTGTCGTCATCCGGCTATCATTGTTACCCGGACACAACGGCGCGAAGCATAGCGCAGCGCTCGTCGCTTTTCTGCTGGTCAAGCGACCTTGCGCTCGCTAGAATTGCGCACTTTTTGATCAGAGGCGCCAAAAACGCCCGCCCGGATCGCGCCGCCACTGGCAGGCGCGACCTGTTTCAATACCGAGGTTAGTCATGTCCACC
>NZ_JAYFUI010000193.1:0-7292 GCF_034961125.1 Pseudomonas machongensis
ATGTTTTGGAGGTCTCTCCAGTGACGCTGGCCTGCTTGGTCGAAGCCGAATTTATCGGTGGGGAAGCCAGGCTTCTGCTCAACGAAGCAGCGAAGGAGCTGAGAGAGGTTGACGAGTAAGTCATCCCTCCAGTCGTAGAGCGGATCAGCATAGGAGCCGCTCAGAGCGGTTTCTATAATCGATCTATAATCGCCTATAAAGTCCTATAAGCCGCATGAAATGCGGGTCTCAGTCAGCCCTTATCTCTCTCCGCTCATTGCTCAAGACCTGACCTGAAGACCTTTAGGCGGACTTGCGCTGCACGCGTGGGTCCAAGCCCGACTGCGACCGACCGTCCATACTGAGCTACGAAAGCCACAATCAAGATGTGCCGCGTCAGGAGGACTCTCTGGGCTCAAGGGAGCAATGTGCGGATCCTGCACCTTGCTTTCCTGCATCTGCCCTTGGAGGCGGGACCACTCTACGTCCCGCAGACAACCGGCCTTCGGCCGAATATATCCAGCGGTAGGTTCTTCTCTCACTGGATGCGCTCTGGTTCCCCAGGCTCTAGGCTAGTGTGCCCCCTGATCAAGTCCGGTGCCAATCTCGCGACGCACTGTCCGTCTGCTTGCGCCTAGGACTCACCAGACTCAGGCATGAAGCCATCGTAAGCGTTCCGCCAAATGTCATGCGCGATTGGGATACCCATAGGCCCGGTGGCCAACCAGATCGCATCAATGCCGGATCATCGGGTGACAGCTGGGAAATCACACCTGATTTGACCAGCAATTTGCCTCGGATGTAACCAGCGCACGGGTACGTCTCGACCGGCAGGAATCGACCCTTTGCAGCCGTTCGAGGTGTCTACGAAAACGAGGTCGATTCAGTTCGACATCTTTCGGGGGGCGCAGGACTCGTTCCTGGGACACCTGAGAATGAACTCACTGACGTCCGTGGAGGCGAGTTACCTGTGGTGACACCGAGTTTATGTCGCCAAGCTCCTTCACCATGTAAACCGCAGACGTCGGGCAGAGGCTGTTGAACTCCTCCGAACTGGAAATTGCCTTTGGGGCTTGGGATCGGTCTCTCTGCTCATATCCCCGAGCCGCGAAGAAGTCGGGTGCTGTTGTGGTCAGCAGATGAAGGCTTTGGGCTCCGTCAGCTTCCGCTATTCGCTCAAGTGCTCTGAGCAGCAGGTTACCGATCCCTGACTTTCGCTGGGCCGGTACGACAACCAGTGAGCGAATCAGACGAGTCCGACCGCTTCCTTCAATGCCCCCGTATCCCAGCTCCGTTTCTCCCCGGTGAAAGGAATAGAACATTCGACCGGGCTGCAAAAGGTCTTGGGTCGGCAAGCCCGCAGCAGTCAGATGCGCAGCTAGGCCTTGGATTTGATCGGTATCAAGCAATCGGACAGAGATATCAGACCGGTTCATTGGGAACTCTGGGGATGGTATCGACGGCCAGTATAGGGCCTAGAGCGCGGGCTTTTTCCAGTTCTATGACGTCCCGTAAGGCGAGGCGATTGTAAATATCTGCTTTACCGTATATTCGAATCATCATATATTCGAATTTCCAGATATTGGCCGTGCATACATTCCTCAGGAGGGCACATGCGGGAAACACTGACTCCCCCCATCGTTTTCAAATGCCTGGCTGATGACACCCGGGCCCGGATGACCCTGCTGATCGCCCGTGAAGGCGAACTCTGTGTCTGCGAACTTACCCACGCGCTGGAGCTGAGCCAGCCGAAGATCTCCCGTCATCTTGCCCAGTTGCGCGAGGCTGGAATCCTGATGGATCGCCGCAAGGGTCAATGGGTGTATTACCGACTGCACCCCGAACTGCCTCAGTGGGTGGACGCGATGCTGAAGGGAGTGGTCGATGCCAACCAGGAATGGTTGAGCCCCGATGCATTGCGCCTTGCCGAAATGGGCGAGCGGCCGCAGAACCCTGTTGCTTGTGCTTGAGACTTCCCTTCGCTGATTGAGTTGTAGTCATGCTGATCGCATTTATGATTTTCCTGGTGACGATCGTTCTCGTCATCTGGCAGCCCAAAGGCCTGGGTGTGGGCTGGAGTGCCGCACTGGGGGCCGTCGTGGCGCTGCTGGCGGGCGTCGTGAGCTTGTCCGATATCCCCGTGGTCTGGCAGATCGTCTGGAACGCTACCGCCACCTTCATCGCCGTCATCATCATCAGCCTGCTGCTGGATGAGGCGGGCTTCTTCGAGTGGGCGGCATTGCACGTGGCGCGCTGGGGCAAGGGCAGCAGCCGCAAGCTGTTTGCCTTCATCATCCTGCTGGGCGCCGCCGTCTCGGCGTTGTTCGCCAACGACGGTGCGGCACTGATCCTGACTCCGATCGTCATCGCCATGCTGCTGGCCCTGCGCTTTTCCCCGGCGGCGACGCTGGCATTCGTCATGGCAGCAGGCTTTATCGCCGATACCGCGAGCCTGCCGCTGGTGGTGTCCAACCTGGTGAACATCGTCTCCGCCGACTACTTCGGCATCGGTTTCAGCGAGTACGCCTCGGTCATGGTGCCGGTGAACCTGGTCAGCATCGCCGCCACCCTGGGCATGCTGCTGTGGTTCTTCCGCAAGGACCTGCCGCGTACCTATGAACTCGACCAACTGAAGACTCCCGAGGCCGCTATCCGCGACAAAGCGACGTTCGTTGCCGGCTGGTGGGTGCTTGCGCTGTTGCTGGTCGGCTTCTTCGCCATCGAGCCGCTGGGTGTTCCGATCAGCGCCATCGCTGCTGCCTGCGCGCTGATCCTCTACCTGATCGCCGCTCGCGGGCATGTGATTTCTACCCGCAAGGTGCTCAAGGACGCGCCTTGGCAGGTCGTGGTGTTCTCGCTTGGCATGTATCTCGTGGTCTATGGCCTGCGTAACGCCGGCCTCACCGAATACCTGACGCAGATCCTCAATGTTTTCGCCGGCTACGGGATCTGGGGCGCATCCCTCGGCACGGGGCTGCTCGCTGCTGGCCTGTCGTCGGTCATGAACAACATGCCCACTGTGCTGGTAGGGGCCTTGTCGATCCAATCCGCCGAGGCCACCGGCATCGTGCGCGAGGCCATGGTCTACGCCAACGTCATCGGTTGTGACCTCGGTCCGAAAATCACCCCAATCGGCAGCCTGGCCACTTTGCTGTGGCTGCACGTGCTGGCCCGCAAGAACATCGTCATCACCTGGGGCTACTACTTCCGTACCGGCATCGTCCTGACGCTGCCGATCCTGCTTGCCACCTTGGCCGCATTGGCCATCCGCCTGAGCTTTTGAACCGGAGATACCTGATGAAAGTCTTGTTCATGTGCACCCACAACAGCTGCCGCAGCATCCTGTCCGAGGCGCTGTTCAATCACCTGGCCCCCGAGGGTATGGAAGCTGTGAGTTCTGGCAGCTTCCCAAGCGGCAAGGTCAATGAGCGGGCACTGAAAATCTTGGAAGCCGCCGGTATCCCCACCGCTGGTCTTTCAAGCAAGGCCTCGGATGCCTTCGAGAGTTCTCCTCCCGACATCGTTGTCACCGTGTGCGACCGCGCTGCCGGCGAAGCCTGCCCGATCTTCTTCGGGCCATCGCTCAAAGCCCACTGGGGCCTGGCCGATCCTTCAGCGGTCACCGGGAGTGAGACAGAAATCGAAGAAGCCTTCCAGACCACACTTGCGAAGATCGATGAGCGCGTGCGCGCCTTCATTGCGCTGCCTTTCTCGCAACTGAGCCAGGACGAACTGAAAGCCGAACTTGCCCGAATCGGCGCGCTGTAGGCCCTGGATCAATGGAGACAGAAATGAACGACCACCTCCCAAATGTCCAACCAGAACTGATTGATCTGCCGTCGCTGGAGCGGCTGACGCCGAAGGAGCCTTCCACACACAAACCGCGCATCCTGTTGCTGTACGGATCGACCCGCGAACGCTCATTCAGCCGCTTGATGGTCCAGGAAGCTGCGCGCCTGCTGGAAGAGTTCGGCGCTGAAACCCGTATCTTCGACCCTTCCGGCCTGCCGCTGCCGGATGACGCTCCGGACTCCCACGAGAAGGTGCTGGAACTCCGCGAGCTGATGCAATGGTCCGAGGGCCAAGTGTGGTGCTCCCCCGAGCGTCACGGCTCAATGAGCGCTGTCTTCAAAGCGCAGATCGATTGGGTACCGCTGGCCATAGGCGCCGTTCGCCCAACCCAGGGCAAGACCCTCGCGGTGATGCAGGTGTGTGGAGGCTCGCAGTCTTTTAACGTGGTGAACCAACTGCGCGTGCTTGGCCGCTGGATGCGTATGTTTACCATCCCGAACCAGTCGTCGGTGCCAAAAGCCTTTCTGGAGTTCGATGAAGCGGGACGCATGAAACCGTCGTCTTTCTACGATCGGCTGGTCGACGTGATGGAGGAACTGACCAAGTTCACGCTGCTGCTGCGTGATCGCCAGGATTACTTGGTAGACCGCTACTCCGAACGCAAAGAGTCGGCGGAAGAACTATCCAAGAGAGTCAATATTCGGTCTATTTGAGGTCATGAGCATGTCGCATCCTTACTCATTGAAATCCTTGCCCCATGCTCCGGGTGTCCTGATTTTTACGCCTTGTCCGGGCACCCAGACCAGCGCTCTCGCTGAAAGCCTGGATACGCTCAAGCAGGCCGGTGCCGTAGCGCTTGTTACTCTGATGTCGGACGCAGAGCTTCAGGAAAACGGAGTTGCCCAGCTTGGCATCGCGGCCAAGCAGCATGGGTTGGAGTGGTTCCAGCTGCCGATCGAGGATGATCAGGCTCCTGATCAAAACTTCGAGGCTCGGCTGGGAGAGATTCGCCACCAGTTGGACGCTTTGCTCGCTTCCAACAAGGCCCTGGCAATCCACTGCAAGGGCGGCTCCGGCCGCACCGGGCTGTTCGCTGCCCGTCTGCTGATCGAATCCGGAATGCCGCGCCGCGAGGCGATCGCCTGGGTGCAGGAGCTTCGCCCTCGGGCGATTCAGAAGCCTGCGCACATCAACTACATCAACCAGTTCGGCGAAGACTGAGCGCTCCAGCCAGACAGGAGAAACCATGGCCACCGAAGGCGAACTACTCGATGTCATCGTGATTGGCGGCGGGCAGTCCGCGCTGACGGTGGCTTATTTTCTCAAGCGAGCCAAGCTGTCGTTCCTGTTGCTCGATGCCGAAGAGGCTGCGGGCGGGGCTTGGCGCCATGGCTGGGACTCGCTGACGCTGTTCTCGCCCTCCGCATGGAGCACGATCGCGGGCTGGCCGATGCCGCAAGTCACCGAAGGTAATCCCGATAGGGATCACGTGGTCAGCTATCTGGAGCAGTACGAGGCACGCTACGGGTTTTCTATCGTTCGTCCCGTCAGCGTCACGTCAGTGGAGCGGACCGGGCTTGGTCTTCGTGTACGCTCGAAGGACCGCGACTGGGAGGCTCGTGTCGTCATCAGCGCAACGGGGACCTGGAGCAACCCCTATATTCCGGCCTATCCGGGGATAGAGCTGTTCCAGGGACAGCAGATTCACTCCGCCCATTATCAATCACCCGAGGCTTTCCAAGGAAAGCGCGTGCTGGTCGTTGGTGGTGGCAACTCGGGGGCGCAAATCTATGCGGAGCTGTCCGAGGTCGCCGACGCAACGTGGGTAACCACGGAGGAACCGGCGTTTCTGCCTGATGACGTTGATGGCCGGGTGCTGTTCGAACGGGCTACCGAGCGCCTCAAGGCTCAACAGGAGGGCCGTGTTATCGACGCACCGGTCGGTGGGCTTGGCGATATCGTCATGGTGCCCTCAGTGGTCCGGGCTCGCGAGCGCGGGGCCCTTCGTGCTGTAAGGCCTTTTACCTCATTCACGCCGGACGGGGTCGCTTGGCTCAACGGTGAGAAAACCCAGGTCGATGCTGTGGTCTGGTGTACTGGGTTCCGGCCGGCGCTGGATCATCTGAAGGCACTGGACGTGCTGGATGACAACGGTAGGGTCGAGGTTGATGGGGGGCACTCTATTCGCGAGCCGCGCCTCTGGCTGGTCGGATATGGCGACTGGACCGGCCTGGCCTCGGCGACGTTGATCGGCGTCACCCGTACCGCGCGTAGCACGGTCAACGAAGTAGTTGAACACCTGAACAGCTTGGAGCAGCCGGATGCATAGCGGAATCGATATTCGTGTCGCCAGACCAGAGGATGCAGAAGAGATTCAGATCATCTACGCGCCCATCGTGCTCAACACGGCTATCTCATTCGAAGAGGCAGTGCCGAGCGTGGAGCAAATGCGTGAGCGGATCTCCACGACGCTGCAAACCTACCCGTATCTGGTGGCTGTGCGAGAAGGACGAGTAGTCGGCTATGCCTACGCCAGTCAGCACCGCGCGCGTGCGGCGTACCGGTGGGCGGTGGATGTGACGGTGTATGTCGCTGAAGGGCAACGCCGCAGCGGGATTGCTCGCCAACTCTATGACGTGCTGCTGCCGGTTCTGAAGCGTCTGGGATATCGCTCGGCGTATGCCGGCATTGCCTTGCCGAATGAAGGCAGTGTCGGGCTGCACGAGCGACTCGGCTTCCAGCACATCGGTACGTTTCCGCAGGTCGGATTCAAGCTCGGTGCTTGGCATGATGTGGGGTATTGGCGGTTTGATTTCGGTGACGAAGGCCTTCACCCCGAGGCTCCATTAAGCTTCCTATCCCATATCCCAATGCCACGTTAGAGGGTCCCAGTGAGTTTAGCTGTCTTCCGCGAAAGGCAGCTATGGGTCGACACCTGCCGATCAAAACGTACCCATGCGCTGGTCACATCCGATGCAAATGGCTGGTCAAGACGAATGCAAACAGGTGGTCAAGTGGGACGCAAACGCTTGGTCAAGTCAGGTGCAATTTCCCATCTCCGCTCATTGCTTAAGACCTGACCTGAGAACCTATTAGGCAGACTGCCCCTGGGTCCGAGCCCAACTGTGACCGCCCGTCCATACTGAGCCACGAAAGCCACAATCACGATCTGCCGCGTCAGAAGGACTCACTGACCTCAAGTGAGCAATGTGCAGATTATGCACCTTGCTTCCCTGCATCCGCCCTTGGGGCGGACCCGCACTCGGTGTCACACATCACCGGCCTTCGGCCGAATGAACCCAGCGGCAGGTGGCCTCCCATGAATGCAGCTCTGGTTCCTCGGACGCTGGCTATGTGATCACCCAGACCGATTGACCAAGCGGACCTCGCGTTGCACTCTCCGTCACTCCGGCGTGTCCCGCTGATCGTGCTGAATGACGGCTGGCGTACGTTGATCAGTCCGATTCACCCGGTTCGATCCATGCGCCCAACTCCCTGGATAATTCCGCTCCAGGAGCGGG
>NZ_JAYFUI010000193.1:7312-38193 GCF_034961125.1 Pseudomonas machongensis
AGAACCTATTAGGCAGACTGCCCCTGGGTCCGAGCCCAACTGTGACCGCCCGTCCATACTGAGCCACGAAAGCCACAATCACGATCTGCCGCGTCAGAAGGACTCACTGACCTCAAGTGAGCAATGTGCAGATTATGCACCTTGCTTCCCTGCATCCGCCCTTGGGGCGGACCCGCACTCGGTGTCACACATCACCGGCCTTCGGCCGAATGAACCCAGCGGCAGGTGGCCTCCCATGAATGCAGCTCTGGTTCCTCGGACGCTGGCTATGTGATCACCCAGACCGATTGACCAAGCGGACCTCGCGTTGCACTCTCCGTCACTCCGGCGTGTCCCGCTGATCGTGCTGAATGACGGCTGGCGTACGTTGATCAGTCCGATTCACCCGGTTCGATCCATGCGCCCAACTCCCTGGATAATTCCGCTCCAGGAGCGGGTATCGCCTTATCCACTCCACCATTCCCGCTCAGCGTCATGGCCTGCGCAGTATGTTTCCGATGGGGGACACAACAGATCGGCGAATAATGGATGCCTTTGCGAGCTGTCGAGCAAAGTAGAAATTGGTAGAGCGGGTGATCGCGGTCTGATTGATCACCGCCACCTCGTCATCTGTGAGCACGCAATCAGGCATGTCAGCGACGATAGCCACCCGAGGGGACACAGGGACGATCATCATATCCTCGAAGCTGTCCGGTACTAAGAAATGGTGGACGGGAGACCTTACGATTCCCCACTGCATCGATTCGTTCGCCTGTATGAAGTTGTCCTGGTAGCCGATGACATGGATGCCGGCCAGGAATCGCCCCTTCATCACTCCATCGGATGCGTACAGAGTATGCTTACTCTCCAGCACCTCTTGCTCAGCCTTCGTCAGTGTCTCGCTGGTCACACCGTTGAGCGTCACATCGTCTAGACCCTCATTCCGGAATCGTTGACGCGTCCGCCAGAGAGAGAAAAATTCCTCAACAACTCGCTTTTCCCAAATCCCTATTTTGGTCACCCTCCCCCACTCGATGGCATCAGCCAGTGTTTGGAATCGGTCCTCAATCTGCTTTCCTATCACAGCCTCAGTTCGCTGATCCCACACGCGCTGGGCACAGAAAATCGGATTGTTGGGTTTGAGTCGCATGACCTTCTGATGCGGGATTGAGAAAACCTCCACACTGCCATCCATGCCTGCAAATCGCTGGATACTGGCTTTGGGGAAGACATGCTGATTGATCGTGAATCGGTGGGGGTTGCCAGGCTGGGTAGGCTCATACTTCACTTACAGACCCTCTAGATCGAGAAACTGAGGTGAATTGTAGTGAGGAACCTCAGTTCAGCATTGCACAGGCAGTGACCTGAGGAGTGACGTATCCGTCCGGCAAACACACCTTCCCGACACTACCGCCGAAGGCCATGGTGTCCACCTAATTTAAGTGGACACCAGTTCTAGCCTTTTAAGCGGGTATTTCATGCAGCCAACACGTCGCACCTATTCCAAGTCTTTCAAAGCCCAAATCATTCAAGACTGCGCCCACCCCGGCGCCTCGATTGCCAGCATCGCGCTCAGCCACAGCCTCAACGCAAACCTCGTCCACAAATGGATTCGGCTCCAAGCGCAGAAAAGCACAGCCCTGCAACCTGCATTTGTTCCATTACCTGTTTCGCTGACCAGCGCGAACTTGCACCCGGCAGGATTTAGCATCTGCGTTGAAATCCAGCATCCGCGCGCCACCATCAAAGTAAACTGGCCCACTGAACATGCGGCTACCTGCTCGACTTTTCTTCAAGACCTACTCCGATGATTCGCATCGACGCCATCTGGCTCGCCACCGAGCCTATGGACATGCGCGCGGGCACTGAAACGGCGTTGGCCAAGGTGATTGCGGTGTTCGGTGCGGCGCAGCCGCACTGTGCTTATCTGTTCGCCAACCGCCGCGCTAATCGCATGAAAGTTCTGGTGCATGATGGCTTCGGCATGTGGCTGGCGGCGCGGCGACTGAACCAAGGCAAATTCCACTGGCCTGGCGTTCGCCATGGCGCTGAAATGGAGTTGGATACCCAGCAACTTCAGGCATTGGTGTTGGGTCTGCCATGGCAGCGCGCAGGTGCTGGAGGTTCGATCACACTCCTTTAACGGCTGCCATTAGCCTATCGCTCTATCGCCGCGATTGGCCTGCTCGGGCAATATCGGCGCCATGAATTTACTACCCGATCTCGATCATTTGCCCCCTGAACAATTGCGCGCCTTGGCGGGGCAGTTGATGCAGCGTGTCGCGACACTCGACCAACAAATCGAGACGATGGGTAAGACCGTTGATTTCATGGGCAAGAAGATCGGCCAAGACAAAACGCTGATCGAGAAGCTGACCTTTGAGATCGCCCAGCTCAAACGTCTGAAGTTTGCCAAGCGCAGCGAACAGATGAATCCCGAGCAGGCTAGCCTGCTCGATGATCTGATAGACACCGACATCGCTGCGATTGAAGCTGAGCTTCAGAGCTTGCAGGCCGTGATAACTCCGACCGAGAAAAAGCAAACGCCCAAGCGCAGGGCTTTGCCGGCAGAGTTTCCACGCACACTGATCCATCACGAGCCAGAAAATACCCACTGCCCATGCGGCTGCGCCCTCAAGCGCATCGGCGAGGACTTCAGCGAGAAACTGGACTACACGCCCGGTGTGTTTACCGTTGAACGTCATGTGCGTGGCAAATGGGTTTGTGACGACTGCGAAACGCTGATCCAAGCACCCGTTCCGGCGCAAGTCATTGATAAGGGCATCCCGACTTCGGGCCTGCTCGCCCACGTCATGATCGCCAAGTTTGCCGACCATCTGCCGCTTTACCGTCAGGAGTCGATCTTCGGTCGAGCTGGCCTGGCGATTCCACGCTCAACCCTGGCTCAATGGGTGGGCGTGACGGGCGTACAGTTGCAGCCACTGGTCGACGCGCTGCGCGACGTGGTACTCGGGCAGCAGGTCATTCATGCCGATGAAACACCCGTGCAGATGCTCATGCCGGGAACGAAGAAGACTCACCGTTCCTATGTATGGGCCTATGCCACCAGCCAGTTCTCGGACGCGGCAGCGGTGGTGTACGACTTCAGTCTCAGCCGTGCCGGAGAGCATGCTCGCAATTTTCTGCAAGACTGGAAAGGCAAACTGGTCTGTGATGATTTTGGCGGCTACAAAGCCAGCTTCGAACTTGGCGTGACCGAAATCGGCTGCATGGCCCATGCGCGGCGTAAGTTCTTTGAACTGCACGCCACGAACAAAAGCACGCTGGCTGAGCAGGCCCTGCGTTATATCCAGTTGTTGTACGAAATCGAGAGCGAAGTCCGCGATCTTGAGCCGGATGCGCGACGCCGAATACGGCAAGAAAAAGCCATCCCTGTGATGGAAAAGCTGCATGCCTGGATGATTGCCCAGCGCGATCTTGTGCCCGAGGGCTCAGCCATCAGCAAAGCACTCGATTACAGCCTGAAACGCTGGACAGCGCTGTCGCGCTACCTCGATGACGGAGCTGTACCCATAGACAACAACTGGGCAGAGAACCAGATCCGACCATGGGCTCTTGGGCGTAAGAACTGGCTCTTTGCGGGCTCATTGCGCAGCGGTAAACGTGCGGCTGCAATTATGAGCTTGATCCAGACGGCACGGCTCAATGGACATGATCCGTATGCGTACCTAAAGGACGTGCTCACCCGCCTGCCAACACAGCGGGCGAGTGAGATTACTGAGCTACTTCCGCATAAGTGGGTTCACTCTAACAGTCCAGATTCTCTAGTGAGACATCAGCCTCTTTGGAACGTAGGCAGCTACTGACTTGCGGATTTCTTCCCTAGCCTCATCTGCGCTACCCCATCGCCCCATCTTTACCCACTTACCCGGTTCCAACGCCTTATAGTTTTCGAAGAAGTGCTGGATCTGCGCGAGGAGTAATGCAGGCAGGTCTGAGCACTCCTTAACGTCGCTGTACATAGAGCTGAGTTTTTCATGAGGCACTGCGATCACCTTGGCATCCGCTCCAGCTTCGTCCGTCATGTACATCACACCAACCGGGCGACTACGAATGACAACGCCAGGTGATACCGGGTAAGGACAAATCACTAGGACGTCGAGAGGATCGCCGTCATCGCTCAGTGTATTTGGAATGAACCCGTAGTTGGCCGGGTAGAACATCGGCGTGCTGAGGAAGCGGTCAACGAAGATCTGTCCGCTTGGCTTGTCCACCTCGTACTTGATCGGCGAGTGGTTTGCAGGGATCTCAATAACGGTGAAGAAGTCATCGGGAATCGCTTTACCAGCTGAAATGTCCGTATAGCTCATGTTCATAGCTCCGAAGTTGTAGACGGGGCTGCGCTGGAAGGCGCTTTTCCAAGTGTGCCCATCTCGATTGGCGTTTTTGTGAAAAACACCGAAATTTCCTCACAGTCCAGTCGCTTGAATAATAACTCTGACTCCTCCTCCGTCATTGCCAAGCGAATCTCGGTAGGTTGATCAGCCAGCTCAAAAAAGTGCGATGAGTGAAGTTTTCCAGTGTGTCCAAAACCTTCGATTCCGGTGCATAGCGTGGCACCGCGCAGCCCCATTTCCTTAGCTATGTCGACGATCCATTCGCCGAGCATCTTTCCTTGATAACGACGGTTTTGTTGGGTGAAGAAAACGACCATATAGCCTTTCATTTCAATTTCCTCAGCGAGTACCAATCATTTGGTAGGAAAGTAGTCCGGCAGCGGTCATCGCTAACGAACCTACAACGTGCAATGAAATTGAGCCGAGCGCCCACAGCAATCTTCCTTCTTGGATGAGGGCAACTGTTTCGGCTGAAAAGGTGGAAAAGGTGGTAAGTCCCCCACAAAAGCCCGTGATTATCAGCAAGCGCCATTCTGGACTTAAGGAGGGAGATGCGGCCAAGAGCGCGATGGCTAGGCCAATGATGTATCCCCCGACCATGTTCGCCACTACAGTGCCTGGGGGAATAGTCGGGAACAGAGCGTTGAGCTTCATACCCAAGAGCCAGCGCAACCAGGCACCAAGTGATGCGCCGATGGCGATGACAAAGAGTGATTTCAGCATGACTGCAAATCTCCTCGAAGCTGGTAGGGCCGAGGAGGTGCTGATAACCGCAGATTGCGATAGAGAGTTAATAAGGAATTTTGAGTCAATTTCCTGTCCTAGATTCGCGGACAGGGGGCACACCTACGCACCCTGTCCAGGGTTCACGTAGGCATCATCAGCACGGGGCGGTTGTGAGGAGGAATGCCATCTCCTTAGAAGCAACATATCACTCGCGCGATTGTCACGTAAATAGTGCTTCGCAATCGTTGACGCGAGCACGGTTTCCCCTCGACGCCTAGAGACTAGATGAATATTCAAGATACCCGCAGACATCGTCTGTACTCCCAGCCTGCTGGTATTCTGAACAAGTGGGTAGACGCCCGGAGCCTGGGAGCTAGACGACTGCCGTACTTTGATCCGCTGGATGGTGGGGTCGATGCGTCTGTTCTGATATTGCTGGAATCTCCGGCCAGGGATTGCTCGTGGCCACGCTTCGTTTCCCGCGACAACACAGGGCCCTCCCAGCGCAACCTGAAGCGCTTCCTTGAACAGGCGTGCCTCGCGCGTGAGCAGACCATTTTGTGGAATATCTATCCGTGGCTGCCGAAGCTGGACAGTCCTGCCGAAGCGATCACCCGCTCGAAAATCACAGAGGGCGTCACACTGCTGAAAGAGGTAATGGATCTGCTCCCGTGCCTGCGCGTCGTGGTCTTGGCTGGACGCGTGGCTCAAAGAGCGGCACCCGAAATCGAGCATCATCGCCCCGAGGTCAGGCTGTTCGCCATGCCGCACCCAAGCCCGCTTTCGGTGTGTCAGCATCCTGATGTCGCTAAAGACATTGTCGCCACGCTGGCCCGGGCGGCGAACGTGGCGAGTGTCTGATCGTTAGCGACTGGCGCGTTTGGCGTTCAGCGACGCGATACAAGGCGATACAAATAGATTGCCACGGTATGCACCGGCAGCGGTTTTGGTCGCAACCACCAGCCACATGATGGCCAACATCATCACCAGGATAATGCCCAGCACATCAAAAAAGGCCAAGTTCAGCGTCGCGCCGAGCTTCAGCGTGGTCACCGCATATACCCCCAGCGGGAATGTGAAGCCCCACCAGCCAAGATTGAAGGGTATGCCGCCCTTGGCATAACGCGCGGTGATCAACAGCGCCAACAGCATCCACCACAAGCCCAAGCCCCAGAACAGGACACCCGATACTACCCCGATACCCCCGGCCACCACGCCGGCGCCTGACATGCCGTGGGCAGCGAAGATTGCCGGTGCATCGTTACCAATGACCAACATGCCCAGAGCGCCCGTGCCAATTGGCCCCAGCGATAACCAAGACGACGCCGCCATGCTCTCATGGGGCAATTTATGAAGTGCCAGACGCAGTACCAGAATAACCAGTATGCTTAAGGCAACTGGAACCGAGTAGGCCCACAAGACGTAGCTGGTGATCAGCATCGTGAACTGAGCACTGGTATCAGCCAGATGCGGTGCGATGGTACCGCCGCTCGCCGCTGCCACTTCCGCCGCTACCACAGGAAGCAGCCATACAGCAGTCATCTGATCGATGCTGTGCTCCTGCCGGGTAAACATCATGAACGGGATCAGCACCCCACACGCCAGTGCCATGGCGACGTCCAGCCACCAGAGCGCATGGGCCAAGGGGATCACACCGTCTCCCCAGTTCGGCAGGCCGTACTGAACCAAGCCGTTGATGATCGTTGCCAGGCCCATCGGTATCGTGCCGAAAAACATCGAAACCGTGGAATGCCCAAAGATCTGTTTGGCCTCATCGAAGAAGAACACCCAGCGGGCGGCGTACATCAGGGTAAAGACGGTAAACAGCAGGATATTGAACAGCCAAAGCGCCTCCCCAATACCTGTAAGCAGCATACTGTGACCCGGCAACTGCCCCAGGGCCAAGGCCAGAATGCCGGTGCCCATCGTTGCGGCAAACCAGTTAGGCGTGAACTGTCGAATCGCTTCCTTGGGATTGGAAAGCGCCGAGAGCGGCTGGCCGCCCTGCATGACCTTGATAAGGCTGATCTCGCGCATAAAACCTCCGAATGATTGCGATGCGGCAACAGGTTCAGAATAGCGGCATGCATCTATCTGGAAAAACGGATATTTTGAATATGGCATACCTATTTTCAAGGTAAGAAAGTGAAGCTCACACTTCGGCAACTCCACATCTTCCGCGCTATCGCCCAGCTGGGTTCAACCACCCAAGCCAGCGCAACCCTCGCTCTTTCGCAGTCAGCCACCAGCGCAGCACTCCAAGAACTCGAAGGCGCATTGGATATTCGACTCTTCGACCGCGTCGGCAAACGCCTGGTGCTCAACGAAAACGGCCAGGCACTATTGCCCAAGGCTATCCGCCTGCTGGAGGCTGCACTGGAGATCGAGGGTGGTTTTCGGACTGACGTGGTCGCGCGGCTGCGGGTAGGTTGCAGCACGACGATTGGCAACTACATCATGCCGCTGCTGATGCAACACATGGCCGAGCGTGCCGGCGGGACACAGATCGATGTCATCCTGGGCAACAGCGCAGAGATCGCCCGGCAGGCGGCACAATTGTCAATTGACGTTGGCCTGGTCGAGGGGCCGAGCCATCAGCCCACTCTGGCCGTGCAGCCCTGGTGTGAAGACGAGTTGATCATTGTCGCAGCGGCAGATGACCCTCTGGCACACAAGGGGCGGCTTTCGCTTAGTGACCTGCAAGAAGCGCGCTGGCTGGTACGCGAAGAGGGATCGGGTACGGCTGAAGAGGTTCAGCGCTGGCTTTTTCCACACCTGGGTGCCTGGCGCAATGCCCGGCAGATTGGCAGTTCAGAAGCTATCAAGCGGATGGTCTCGGCTGGCGTCGGAATCAGTTGCCTTTCCTATTGGGTGGTTGGAGATCTCATCGCCGAGGGGAGCCTGATCTCGTTGAACCACATGATTCCTGAGCACAAACGGCAGTTGCACGCGATTTATCACAGAGACAAGTTTATCTCCCGCTCTCTTGAAACCTTTTTCAGTGTGATCAAGGATTTCGCGTCGGCCAATGCGAGATGACGGTCAGACCACGCGATGCCCTCATCAAAATGGAAGACGTGTTCACCAGCCGCTTACGGAGTGACGGGGCTCCCGCCATGAAGACCCAACCGCTGGGCTCCTCCTGCTCTAGGAGCAGGTCTATCACACAGAAATATTCAGAAGGCCGCCCGTAGGCGACACTCATGATTTCCTCGACCTCACTAGCTTCGGCCTAGCGCGTATTGGGGCATCAGAACGCTCACGATCGATGAATGGCAATGGACGGTTCAGCTGCGACTCATGTAAGCCTTCAATCGACGCGTTGTATTGCCACGTTAGAAATTTTTCCAGCAATTGAGAGTTCTCAGCCTTCAACGCCTGGATTTCCGACTCCAAACGGGCAATCCGGTCCCCCGCAATTTTTAAACTTGAAGGCGTAGGAATTCGAACGACCTCTTCAGTCGCTGTCTTCTTTGCCTGAGCAAAAGCGCGTTTAATTTCAAGATGAGAGGAGAGTGACTGGCGCGTGGGACGCTTCCCTACAAGCCCAGCCACTTTGTCGCAAAGTAACTCCCAATTTAAAGCACCTTCCCAGCTCAACAAGGTGTCAGCAATTGCGTGAATATCGTCCTTGGTCAGGTGCTTGGCCATTTACAGCATCTCCATCAAACTTGCCAAACGGTTACTCGGTTCTTCCGAAATCGATTTCGTATGCATTTCACCGCGCGCACGAAGCGCACGTGCAGAATGACTTGGCTGATTTTCTCGACGTAGCCTGATGAAAGACCCTTCAGGCACACTTTCGTCTTTTAAAATCCCGACCAATTCCCGCATCCTCGCAGCAGACAAGCTATGATGCTCGACCCACCGATCAGCACCGTAATGCCCTTCCTGCATAGCGGCCTCCGAAGCAGCTAGCTGCTCCTCAATGTCAGCCAATTGCGATTCTATCTCCTCTTTAGTATCTGGCCGTTTTTCGCACAAATGCTCATTGCAGTTTAAGCAATCTCGGAATTGACCGCACGGGGCTGCGGCAAAATCATGAAGGCAGAATCCATAGCGCGACCTATGCACAGGCCCTTTTGGAGCTAATTCGTAAGCTTCCCGGCTTACCGGCTCACAATGGATCAAGACCGACTGATCATAACCAGCGGCAAGCTGCACCGCCTCGTATTTGGCAGCTAACTCCTTCGGCGTGAGGTGATTGTAGACACGGTTCTGTTTGGGATCAGCACGTCCTGCGAATCGAGCGATATCGTCTTCCGAAAGGCCACCCCGATGCCCCATCGTGTCGATCATATGGCGCATCTGGTGCGTCGTGATCTTCATCTCCGAACCATCTGAATGACGGAATCCATACCGAGCGAAGATACTTGTGTGCTGCCCTTCCTCTAAGCTTTCTCGCGGAGACAGATCGTTATTTACGATGTTCACACTTGGCAGCCAGGGCAATACCCGCAGCGTTCCGCGCTGTGCATGCAGCCGGTTCCTCTGCATAGCGAAAAGAGCATCGCCGTAATTAACGCCCGCTTTTTTACTAACCACCGGGAATTTTTCATCAACTCGATCCTTGAGTTTATCCCACAACGTGTCCAGCGTAATTACATCACCCCTCTTAAAACCATACAGATAGTAAATACGCTGCTGAGCTTCGCTTGGCGACAATTCAAAACCCAGAGCTTCGCATGCCTCTACCTCAGTCAGAGGTTTAGTTCGATCCTTATGCCTTGAATCGGGGTGAATAAACATCTGATCAGGATTAGCCTCAAGCCATTTCCCTAACGCTCTGCCTTCATCGGTGATAGTCCTAATACGCCTCAAGGCTTCTTGAACAATTGGCACCATAACGGTAGGAACAGGCTTTAAGTTTACGCCGAACCCTTTACCAGAAAAGTAGCCTATTCGATAAACCGGATCACCATGCTTATCGACATCGTGATGCTCACAACGATTCGGCAAACGCAAAACCTCAGAAATGCGAACGCTACCGCTCATCAGCAATGCAAAAACACTGGTGGTGAATATGTCCCTTGGGTCGTCACCTATATTGGCAAAAATGTCCGCGAGCGCCAGCACGGCATCAGGATGAGGAAGCTTTTTATCCCTTGCCTCAGCAGCCTTTTTTCCTGTCTTCTCTGAGCCCTCAGGCCGGGGGATTGGGTTCACCCACGTTGAGCAAGACGTAGGAACCAAATCGTTATCGCTTACAAATTTTGCTAGTCGCTGAAGCTCACGGCCACACTGGTACGCAGCAGATACGTAATACTCCCGTGCGACTAGAGCAGCTTGATCAAGCACAGAGCTATTTAACTTTAAGATATCGGGCTGACCGTGTAACTCGGTCAGTACCTTCTCTAATACCTTAAGTGCCTTGCTCTCATTTTTAGTGCCAGTTGGGTTATGACCTTGCTGATACCTGAAATAGGCTTTGGCAAAGGAAATGAATGGCTCCCCCATTTTGTCTTCGATGCTCGTAGACCGAGAACCGGAGCCTAATTTGGTAAAATTAGCAGCCTTCGGCCATAGCCAAGCGTCGAAATCCAGCTCCTTCCCAAACACCGTTAATTCATCCCGGCATTTATTGATGAATTCCTTTAGATTTTCTTGAGCACTAAGCTCCGCCTTGCTTGTGAAATAAAACAAATTACTCATTTTCTTTAGACCTCTTACGTTCGTCACACTTACGAATTACTTCCGCAATTGCCACGATCGTGCGATCCAGCACAGCAGCAACAGTTAAATCACCCGTTTCAGCAAGAATTTGCTCACGTTCTTCGATCAGCTCTATATAAAGTTCTTCGTGAGGCCCATCCAGCCAAGGTTGAAAATTGACACAGGTGTAGCACGGGCGGGGGGCATTCATTCCGCAATAAGAAAAATTACCACAGGTGCCCACCCCGCACTTCTTATGTTTAATTCGGCTCGAAGGATCTGAACCGCGCAAAGCATCAAGCTCAGAATCCACTAGCGTGCCAGCGAAAGCTTGAGCATAGACCGCAAGCTGGAACCCCAAAGCTTCATCAATTTTCTTAAGATGTTCAGGGACATTCTCAGTGTATACATCAACATGCTGCGTGTCGCTATGGTCAAGAAGCTCAGCAATGACATATTTACTCACACCTTCGCGAGCTGCGCGAGTACCAAGCGTATACCTGAATCGTTTAGCGAAAACATGCAGTGCATCATTAGTTCGCTCCGAAATAACACCCAGGCTCTCTACGGTCGCAGTAAGCGTTTGAGTAAAAACTTGAGTTCGAATATGCAAGACATCTGTAGGAAGGGCCTTAATCAGTTCGTCATTCGTGGCAACCGGCAGTACACGCTTGGTGGGGAATAAAGGAAGCATTTTCTGTTGTTCAACGGTCAGCATGAATCCAGCCGTTTCAAATCTCTGCCAGACTTTTTGCTTATGGCTTTCCAGAAGCTCCCACATGGACCTTGTTAGCTGATATGTTTTAAACTCGTCCCGGAACGACCCACCTTCCTGCTTTGCCCTAGGAATGTGGAGAAAGTAGTCTTCGCCTCCATCATCGAGAGGCACGGAAATCAGATCCCCGCACTTCAAATGTGTGAGCTGTGTTGGGCGGCGACCTGTGCAGGCAAGGATCAGACAAACACAGAGGTCAAAGAGATCAATTGCGCCTGATTCATATCCAAAAACCAGGCGATCATTGAATTCAGCAAATTCAAAATCTGAAAGCGCCCCTTTTTCAGGGTCCATAGACTTAATTGCCAAGCCCTTTTCGCGCCCGCGAAGCCTCCAACCATCCAACATCGTAACGACTTCTTTCGTTACGCCTGGAAAGCCAAACACATGCCACCGCCTGAAGAAAGGACGGAGAATTTGCAAGTACTCTTGATTATCACCAATCGCTGACTTGAAGTTAATTAACTGGGAGGTATCAATTTTCCCACTTGTAGCTTCAAAGTATTTCCATAGAGCGTTCGTGACTGCGAATACCGATGCAGGCGAGAAATTTGTGCAATAATGCGCCAGCATTTTGCGGACAGCCTCCCTGTATTCCAGCGGCGTTCTACTCATGACCAAGTCTAAATTTAGCGTATGGTCTTTACTGAGATGCCAGCTAGGCGCGCTTGGAGAAAACTCCCAGTCCATAACAGATCGAAGAGTAGTCTTATCACTTGCAATCAGATCATGAAAGGATTGCTGTTCCGCTTGAGATTCTCTCATGCCAGATGTGGCGATAACTGGCATCATGATTTGAACTCCGGAATCTTCATATTTTCTTCTTGCATCTTCAAGCTATGCTCGTTGGCCTTTTTCTCTACGTATCTTTGAATATAGTGTTTTGCGCTTCCACTGCCAAATTTCCATCCCATTAATTGGGAGCGCATGAGTTCCTCTTCTGGCTCACTCACACCGGCTGTCTCCATAAGCCTGGAGAATCTCTCATTCCAGTAATGCCTCAAATCGTGACCACTGAAATCTGCAAGTGGGGGGACCGCCTCGCGCAAGCTGTTGACGATATTTTTATAATTCACGATCGAAAGAGGCTGCCCTTGGGTAGGCCCCGACTTATGCGTCACAAAGACGAAACCATGTCTTTTGGCACCCGGCACGTGGCGTCGATAATCGGTAATGTAGCGACGCAATTCGTTCATCAGCACGGTCTTTACAGGCAGTAGTCGATCCTTGGTTTTTACCAGTGGCTGATCGGGCCTAGGATCGTCTTTCTCGTCCGCACGCCGCATTACGGAGAGTTGGTTCGCACCGAAGTCCAGGTCTTCAATTTTCAGATTCAGCAATTCACCGCGCCGTATGCCAAGCTCGTACATCACAGAAAATAATAAGCGGTTCCTGACCTGCGTGGCAGGATCTTCCCAAATGTTGAGTCTTGAGCCAGGGCGGAGCAGTTCGATTACTGCCGCTACCCCCACATCACTGAGACCCCTTTTCCTTTTTAGAGTGTTCCGTTTTTTATTGATTGGACGCAGTTCCTTCAAGGCCTGAAGGATACGAGCCAGCTCATCTGGATCGCGGGGCGCACGCAGATATTGCTTCGCTAGCCAATCGAGGTATTTGGTAGCTACGCCAACCCTGGCGTGCATGACCTCCTTCGACACCGGTGCTCGAATGGAGAAGAAAGAGATTCCATGCTTCTTTTCAGGCTGATCAAGCAATCGACGCTGGAATGCCCCTCTGAGCGCCTCTACCTCAAACGGTTCCAGGACGTACCCTGCCGACATGCGAGCCAATAGGTCCACACCTGCTTCGTCCATGGCTTGGAGGAATGCACAAAGGTGACCTGCGGAGTTCGTGAGCGTTGAAGACGAGCGGCTGCTGTTCCTCACCTGGGTCGTGAGATACAGATTGGGATAGTAGAGAGGCATCCCCTTTCCATCGATAACGACGCAGGACCGCTCCCCCTCCCTGAAGGTGAAGTTTTTGACTTTCGCCACCCTGGCCGGTGTGACTGATAAATTCTTTACAACCATGACCAACTATCCTCCCGGCCAAGCATGACCGTCTAATTTTTACTTATTTTTGGGCATAGAAAAAGCCCCAGGGGCCTAGCACCTGGGGCTTTCGGAGAAAAACTTTACAGTTTAGGTCTCAGCTATATCCTAGAACGGAATATCGTCATCGAAGCTGTCGAAATCAGCGGCAGGCTGCGGAGCCTGCTGTTGCGGCGCTGGGCGCTGTTGCGCCTGCTGCGGACGCGGCGCCTGCTGGCGTGGCGCCTGGTTGTACTGTTGCTGCTGGCCACCGCCCTGGTTGTAGTTGCCGCCGCCCTGGTTGTACTGATCGCCACCCTGGCCCTGCGGACGACCGCCGAGCAGCTGCATGGTGCCCTGCATATCGACGATGATCTCGGTGGTGTAGCGCTTGATGCCGTCCTTTTCCCACTCGCGGGTCTGCAGCTTGCCCTCGATGTAGCACTGCGAACCCTTGCGCAGGTACTCGCCGGCGATCTCGGCAACCTTGCCGAACAGCGAGACACGGTGCCATTCGGTGCGCTCGACCTTCTGCCCCGACTGCTTGTCGGTCCACTGCTCGCTGGTGGCCAGGCTCAGGTTGGTCACGGCGTTACCGTTGGGCAGGTAGCGGACTTCGGGATCCTGGCCGCAAGTACCAACCAGAATGACTTTGTTAACCCCACGGGCCATAACGTTCTCCTAGGCTTCGCACGCCGCCGAGGCTGGATTCACCAGACGCTCGAGGGTCGCACGGTCCAAAATTTTCGTATCCAGTTTGATATAGATGGCGGCTTCTTCTGCCACCACCACGGCGTCGGTTACACCTGGCACAGCCATCAGGCGCTCGGTCAATCCGGCTTCCCGAACCGCCTCCGGTGTCAGCGGCATGCGCAGGCTGGTGACGTACGGCGGTTCATTCATGCCCAGGGCAGATACCAGCCAGATACCACACAGTACAGCACATCCCAGGAACACCATGCCCAGGCCACCGTGCTGGTACAACCAGCCACCGATGATTCCTCCCAGCGCGGCACCCAGGAACTGGCTCGTGGAGTAGACCCCCATGGCCGTTCCCTTGCCGCCGGCGGGCGACACCTTGCTGACCAGCGAAGGCAAGGATGCCTCCAGCAGGTTGAAGGCGGTAAAGAATATCACGGTGCCGGTCACCAGTCCTCGCAAGTCGTCAGCCCAGCGCCAGAAGAACACCTCGATCAGCAGCAGCACAGTGACCGCACCAACCAACACGCGTTTCATCTTGCGCTTCTTTTCGCCGTAGATGATGAACGGCACCATTGCAAAAAATGAGACGAGCAAGGCGGTCAGGTATACCCACCAGTGCTCTTCCTTGGGCAGGCCGCCACGCTCGACGAAGGCCAGCGGCAGGGCCACGAAGCTGGCCATGAGGATCGCATGGAGGATGAAAATGCTCAGGTCCAGACGCAGAAGGTCCGGATTACGCAGGGTCGGGCCGAGCGCCTGGCGTGCGACACCCGATTCGCGGTGTTGCAGTGCGCTATGCGCGCTGGGCACGACGAAGGCGATCAGGGCGATACCGACGACGGCAAGTCCTGCGGTAGCGAGGAACAATCCCGACAAGCCAAAGGCACTTGTCAGCAGCGGCCCTATCACCATCGCCACCGCGAACGACAGGCCGATGCTCATGCCGATCATGGCCATGGCCTTGGTGCGATGCTGTTCGCGGGTGAGGTCGGAGAGCAAGGCCATGACCGCTGCGGAAATCGCCCCCGCGCCCTGCAGGATGCGTCCGGCGATCACGCCCCAGATCGAATCGGCCTGGGCCGCCAGCAAGCTGCCAAGGGCGAAGATCACCAGGCCCAGGTAGATTACCGGACGACGCCCGATGCGGTCGGAAATCACCCCGAACGGGATCTGTAGCACGGCTTGCGTCAGGCCGTAGGCGCCAATGGCCAGGCCGATCAGCGCGGGCGTGGCACCGGCGAGGTCCATGCCATAGGTGGCCAACACGGGCAGGACCATGAACATGCCCAGCATACGAAAGGCAAAGACCAGGGCAAGGCCGCCTGCGGCGCGGGTTTCGCTGCCACTCATGCGCTCGTTGTGGGTGTCGTGCATGGATAAACCTCGTGTGAACCGGCGGCGATTCTATCAGTCCGACGGCTAGACGGCATATACGCGACGCTTTGCCGCGTAGTGGCAGCGCGCCGTATACTTCTTTGTTTATGCCCGCCAAGCGAGGCCGTAGTGGACAAGATCCTGATCCGTGGGGCACGTACCCACAACCTGAAGAACATCGACCTGACCCTGCCCCGGGACAAACTGATCGTGATCACCGGTCTGTCCGGTTCCGGCAAGTCGTCACTGGCCTTCGACACACTCTACGCCGAAGGTCAGCGTCGCTACGTGGAGTCGCTGTCGGCCTATGCCCGGCAGTTCCTGTCGATGATGGAAAAGCCCGATGTCGACACCATCGAAGGCCTGTCACCGGCAATCTCCATCGAGCAGAAGTCGACCTCGCACAACCCGCGTTCGACCGTCGGCACCATCACCGAAATCTACGACTACCTGCGCCTGCTCTATGCCCGCGTCGGTACGCCACGCTGCCCGGACCACGACATTCCGCTGGAAGCGCAAACGATCAGCCAGATGGTCGACCTGGTGCTCGAGCAACCCGAAGGCAGCAAGCTGATGTTGCTGGCGCCGGTAGTACGCGAGCGCAAGGGTGAGCACCTCGCGGTGTTCGATGAACTGCGCGCCCAAGGCTTCGTTCGTGCGCGGGTCAACGGCAAGCTGTACGAACTCGACGAGTTGCCCAAGCTCGACAAGCAGAAGAAGCACAGCATCGATGTGGTGGTCGACCGCTTCAAGGTGCGCAACGACCTGCAGCAGCGCCTGGCCGAGTCCTTCGAGACCGCGCTGAAGCTGGCCGACGGTATCGCCCTGGTGGCGCAGATGGATGACGAAAGCGCCGAGGACATGATCTTCTCCGCGCGCTTCGCCTGCCCGGTCTGCGGCCATGCGATCAGCGAGCTCGAACCCAAGCTGTTCTCCTTCAACAACCCGGCTGGCGCCTGTCCGACCTGCGATGGCCTGGGCGTGAAGCAGTTCTTCGACACCAAGCGTCTGGTCAACCACGAGCTGACCCTGGCCGAAGGCGCGATCCGCGGCTGGGACCGGCGCAACGTCTACTACTTCCAGATGCTCGGCTCGCTGGCGGCGCATTACGGCTTCAGCCTCGACGAGCCGTTCGGCCAGCTCTCGGCCGATCACCAGAAGGTGATCCTGCAGGGCAGCGGCAAGCAAAGCGTCGACTTCAAGTACCTCAACGACCGCGGCGACATCGTCAAGCGCTCGCACCCGTTCGAAGGCATCGTGCCGAACCTGGAACGCCGCTACCGCGAGACCGAATCGGCGACCGTGCGCGAGGAGCTGGCCAAGTTCCTTGGCACCCAGCCGTGCCCGGACTGCCGCGGCACCCGCCTGCGTCGCGAAGCGCGCCATGTATGGGTGGGCGAAAAAACCCTGCCGGCAGTCACCAACCTGCCGATCGGCGATGCCAGCGAGTACTTCGCCGCCCTGACGCTCAGCGGTCGACGCGGAGAGATTGCAGCGAAGATCCTCAAGGAGATCTGCGAGCGCCTGCAGTTCCTGGTCAACGTCGGCCTGGACTACCTCACCCTCGACCGCAGCGCCGAAACCCTTTCGGGTGGCGAGGCCCAGCGAATCCGCCTGGCCAGCCAGATTGGCGCCGGCCTGGTGGGGGTGATGTACATCCTCGACGAGCCGTCGATCGGCCTGCACCAGCGTGACAACGACCGTCTGCTCGCCACGCTCAACCACCTGCGCGACCTGGGCAATACGGTGATCGTGGTGGAGCACGACGAGGACGCCATTCGCCTGGCCGACTATGTCGTCGACATCGGCCCGGGCGCCGGGGTGCATGGCGGGCAGATCGTCGCCGAAGGCTCACCACAGGAAGTCATGGCGCACCCCGACTCGGTGACTGGCATGTACCTGTCCGGTCGCAAGAAGATCGCCGTGCCGGCCAAACGCACGCCACGCAACAAGAAGCTGTCGCTCAAGCTCAAGGGGGCACGCGGCAATAACCTGCAGAACGTCGACCTGGAAGTGCCGATCGGCCTGCTGACCTGCGTCACCGGTGTGTCCGGCTCGGGCAAGTCGACGCTGATCAACAACACCCTGTTCCCTCTCGCAGCCACTGCGCTCAATGGTGCCAGCAGCCTGGAAGCGGCAGCGCACACCAGCATGGATGGCCTGCAGCACCTGGACAAGGTGGTCGATATCGACCAGAGCCCGATCGGCCGCACACCGCGCTCGAACCCGGCCACCTATACCGGCATTTTCACGCCGATCCGCGAACTTTTCGCTGGCGTGCCGGAGTCGCGTTCTCGGGGTTATGGCCCTGGGCGCTTCTCGTTCAACGTCAAGGGCGGGCGCTGCGAAGCGTGCCAGGGCGATGGCCTGATCAAGGTGGAAATGCACTTCCTGCCGGATATCTACGTGCCGTGTGATGTGTGCAAGAGCAAGCGCTATAACCGCGAGACGCTGGAGATCAAGTACAAGGGCAAGAATATCCACGAGGTTCTGGAAATGACCATCGAGGACGCACGCGAGTTCTTCGACGCGGTCCCGGCGTTGGCGCGCAAGCTGCAGACACTGATGGACGTGGGCCTTTCGTACATCAAGCTAGGACAGTCGGCTACGACGCTTTCAGGCGGTGAGGCGCAGCGGGTGAAGCTGTCGCGCGAGTTGTCCAAGCGCGACACCGGCAAGACCCTCTACATCCTCGACGAGCCGACCACCGGCCTGCACTTCGCCGACATCCAGCAGTTGCTGGACGTGCTGCATCGCCTGCGCGACCACGGCAACACCGTGGTGGTGATCGAGCACAACCTGGACGTGATCAAGACCGCCGACTGGCTGGTGGACCTGGGGCCGGAAGGTGGCTCCAAGGGCGGCCAGATCATTGCCAGCGGCACGCCCGAGGAACTGGCCAAGATGAAGCAGTCGTATACCGGGCATTACCTCAAGCCCCTGCTGGAACGCGACCGGGCCTGACGAAAAAAGCCCCTGGCATGCAAATGCCAGGGGCTTTTCTCTCTATGCGTGCCCACTGCAGGGACGTTACATCTGCGATTGCAGGTAATTCTGCAGCCCGATGGACTTGATCAGGCCCTGCTGCTTCTCCAGCCAGTAGGTGTGATCTTCCTCGGTGTCGGCCAGTTGCGCGCGCAGGATATCCCGGCTGATGTAATCCTTGTGCAACTCGCACAACTCGATGCCTTTGCACAATGCGGCACGGACCTTGTACTCCAGGCGCAGGTCGGCAGCGATCATGTCAGGCACGGTGGTGCCCACGTCGAGGTCATCCGGGCGCATGCGCGGGGTACCTTCGAGCATGAGAATGCGGCGAATCAGGGCATCGGCGTGCTGCGCCTCTTCTTCCATCTCGTGGTTGATGCGTTCGTAGAGCTTGGCCAAGCCCCAGTCTTCGTACATGCGCGAGTGAATGAAGTATTGGTCACGTGCCGCCAGTTCGCCCGTCAGCAACGTGTTGAGGTAATCGATTACGTCCGGGTGACCTTGCATCGCCCTGATTCTCCCTGAGTGAAAGCTTGATAGGGAGATAGTGTGAACCATGATTTCTTCAAGGTCACTGAAAAATGCGCAATTTGTGCGAAAAAAGCGGGCAAACCGTAGTGATTTTCATTGAAAAACCGCCCAAATGAGGGCGGTTCTCCTTATCACTTCGACTTAGGCCAGCTTGATGCCCAAGGCGTTCGCAATCCCCTCGCCGTAAGCAGGATCTGCCTTGAAGAAGTGTTGCAACTGACGCTGCACCACATCTTCGCTGACGCCTTGCAGGGTGCCGGCAATGTTGTTTATCAACAGGGCTTGCTGCTCGGCGTTCATCAAGCGGAACAGCGCACCTGCATGGCTGTAGTAGTCATTGTCCTCACGGTGGTCGTAACGATCCGCCGCACCATTGAGGGCCAACGCAGGCTCGGCATGACGAGGCGACTGCTTGGGCGCATCGGCGTAGCTGTTCGGCTCGTAGTTCGGAGCGCTGCCGTAGCTGCCCATGGTCATCGCCCCATCGCGCTGATAGCTGTGCACCGGGCTACGTGGCGCATTCACCGGCAAATGCTGGTGATTGGTACCAATGCGGTAGCGGTGGGCATCAGCGTAGGCGAATACGCGGCCCTGCAGCATGCGATCTGGAGACAGGCCAACACCTGGCACCATGTTGCTCGGCCCGAACGCGGCCTGCTCGACTTCAGCGAAGTAGTTGAGCGGGTTGCGATTGAGTTCCAGCACACCTACCTCGATCAGTGGGTAGTCCTTCTGCGACCAGGTCTTGGTGACGTCAAAGGGGTTCTCGGCGCGATTGGCCGCTTCTTCTTCGCTCATCACCTGGATGCAGACGGTCCAGCGCGGGTAGTCGCCGCGATCGATCGCTTCGAACAGGTCACGTTGGGCGTAGTCTGGATCGGTACCCGCGATACGTGCCGCATCGGCCGGGGCCAGGTTCTTGATACCTTGCTGGGTCTTGAAGTGCCACTTGACCCAGGTGCGCCGGCCATCGGCGCTCAGCAGGCTATAGGTATGGCTGCCGAAACCGTGCATGTGGCGGTAGCCGTCCGGAATACCCCGATCAGAGAACAGGATGGTGACCTGGTGCAGCGCCTCGGGCGAATGTGACCAGAAGTCCCACATCATCTGGGCGTTCTTCAGGTTGGTCTGTGGGTGACGCTTCTGGGTGTGGATAAAGTCCGGGAATTTCAGCGGATCGCGAATGAAGAACACGGGGGTGTTGTTGCCGACGATGTCCCAGTTACCTTCTTCGGTGTAGAACTTGACGGCAAAACCACGTGGGTCGCGCTCGGTGTCGGCCGAACCACGTTCCCCTCCGACAGTGGAGAAACGCAGGAAGGTTTCGGTCTGCTTACCAATGCTCTCGAACAGACGAGCGCTGGTGTATTGCGTGATGTCTCGAGTAACGGTGAAAGTGCCGTAAGCGCCCGAGCCCTTGGCGTGTACGCGACGTTCAGGGATGTTCTCGCGATTGAAGTGGGCCAGCTTCTCGATCAGATGGAAGTCGTCGAGCAGCAGCGGGCCGCGTGGGCCTGCCGAACGGGAATTCTGGTTATCGGCTACAGGTGCACCGCTGGCGGTAGTAAGAATCTTGCTCATGGGCTCTCCTTATCGGTCTCGAAATGCCGGCTAATCGGCCTGAGAGCAAGTATGGGTGCGCAACATGACAAGATCTAATTTATAGATATGCTTATATCGATAGTTTTTTACAATTTATTAAGACACAAAAAACCGGGCACTAGGCCCGGTTTCTTGTAGCAGACAGAACGTCTTACTCGGCAGCTTCTACAGCACCACCGACTGGACGATCAACCAGCTCGACGTACGCCATAGGCGCGTTGTCGCCAGCGCGGAAACCGCACTTCAGGATGCGCAGGTAGCCGCCCTGACGGGTGGCGTAACGCTTGCCCAGGTCGTTGAACAGCTTGCCAACAGCGGATTTCGAACGGGTACGGTCGAAAGCCAGACGACGGTTGGCGACGCTATCTTCCTTGGCCAGGGTGATCAGCGGCTCGGCAACGCGGCGCAGTTCCTTGGCTTTCGGCAGGGTGGTTTTGATCAGCTCGTGCTCGATCAGCGACACTGCCATGTTCTGGAACATAGCCTTGCGGTGAGAGCTGGTACGGCTCAGGTGACGTCCACTTTTACGATGACGCATGATTCATTCCTTACCAAACACTACGTTCGGTGATTACGACGATCAGGCAGTCGCCTTGTCGTCTTTCTTAAGACTTGCAGGCGGCCAGTTGTCGAGGCGCATGCCGAGAGACAGACCACGGGAGGCCAGGACGTCCTTGATTTCGGTCAGGGACTTCTTGCCCAGGTTAGGAGTCTTCAACAGCTCTACTTCGGTACGCTGAATCAGGTCGCCGATGTAGTAGATGTTCTCCGCCTTGAGGCAGTTGGCCGAACGTACAGTCAGTTCCAGGTCGTCAACCGGGCGCAGCAGGATCGGATCGATCTCGTCTTCCTGCTCGACCACGACCGGCTCGCTGTCACCTTTGAGGTCGACGAACGCGGCCAGCTGCTGTTGCAGGATGGTCGCGGCCCGACGGATGGCCTCTTCAGGGTCCAGGGTGCCGTTGGTTTCCAGATCGATGACCAGCTTGTCCAGGTTGGTACGCTGTTCAACACGGGCGTTCTCGACCACGTAGGCGATACGACGCACCGGGCTGAACGAAGCGTCCAGCTGAAGACGGCCAATGCTGCGGCTTTCATCTTCGTCAGTCTGACGGGAATCGGCCGGCTCGTAACCGCGACCACGAGCTACGGTGAGCTTCATGTTCAGGGCGCCGTTGGACGCCAGGTTCGCGATTACGTGATCGGGATTGACGATCTCGACATCGTGATCCAGCTGAATATCGGCAGCGGTAACCACCCCCGAACCCTTTTTCGACAAGGTCAGCGTAACTTCGTCACGACCGTGCAGCTTGATCGCCAGGCCTTTGAGGTTCAACAGGATTTCAATGACGTCTTCCTGTACACCTTCGATCGCGGAGTACTCATGGAGTACGCCATCGATCTCGGCCTCGACTACTGCACAGCCAGGCATGGAGGACAACAGGATGCGACGCAGCGCGTTGCCCAGGGTATGGCCGAAACCACGCTCGAGAGGCTCGAGCGTGATCTTGGCGCGGGTTGGACTGACTACCTGCACGTCGATGTGACGGGGAGTCAGGAACTCATTTACCGAAATCTGCATGGATGCACCTATTTTCTAGCCCTTACTTGGAGTAGAGCTCGACAATCAGGTTTTCGTTGATGTCGGCGGACAGATCGCTGCGAGCAGGAACGTTCTTGAAAACGCCCGACTTTTTAGCAGAATCAACGTCTACCCACTCAACGCGGCCACGCTGGGCGCACAGTTCAAGGGCTTGAACAATGCGCAGCTGGTTCAGCGACTTCTCACGAACCGCGACCACGTCACCCGGACGAACTTGGTAGGATGGAATGTTTACGGTCTTGCCGTTAACGCTGATCGCTTTGTGCGAAACCAGCTGACGGGATTCGGAACGAGTCGAACCGAAGCCCATACGGTAAACGACGTTGTCCAGGCGGCATTCCAGCAGTTGCAGCAGGTTCTCACCAGTAGCGCCTTTTTTCGAGGCTGCGACTTGGTAGTAACCGCGGAACTGGCGCTCCAGGACACCGTAGATACGGCGGACTTTTTGTTTCTCGCGCAGCTGGGTACCGTAGTCGGACTGACGGCCACGGCGCTGGCCGTGTACACCTGGGGCTGCTTCGATGTTGCACTTCGATTCCAGAGCGCGAACACCGCTCTTCAGGAACAGGTCAGTGCCTTCACGGCGAGACAGTTTGCATTTTGGACCAATGTAACGTGCCATTTATCTGTCTCCTGATTACACGCGACGCTTCTTCGGCGGACGGCACCCGTTATGCGGGATTGGCGTCACGTCGGTGATGCTGGCGATCTTGTAGCCGCAGCTGTTCAGTGCACGAACGGCGGACTCACGACCTGGACCTGGACCCTTGACGTTCACGTCGAGGTTCTTCAGACCGTATTCCAGCGCAGCTTGACCAGCGCGCTCAGCAGCGATCTGAGCTGCGAACGGGGTGGATTTGCGCGAACCACGGAAACCCGAACCACCGGAAGTCGCCCAGGACAAAGCGTTGCCCTGACGGTCGGTGATGGTCACGATGGTGTTGTTGAAAGACGCATGGATGTGGGCGATGCCATCAACCACTGTCTTTTTGACTTTTTTACGAGGACGAGCAGCAGGTTTTGCCATGTCTATATTCCTGGGCGATTACTTGCGGATCGGCTTACGCGGGCCCTTACGGGTGCGTGCGTTGGTCTTGGTGCGCTGACCGCGAACCGGCAGACCTTTACGATGACGAAGGCCGCGGTAGCAACCCAGGTCCATCAAGCGCTTGATCTTCATGTTGATGTCACGGCGCAGGTCACCTTCGGTGGTGAACTTCGCGACTTCGCCACGCAGGGTTTCGATTTGCTCGTCGCTCAGATCCTTGATCTTAGCGGCTGGATTTACACCAGCGTCTGCACAGATTTTCTGTGCAGTTGTGCGACCGACACCATAGATGTAGGTCAGCGAGATAACAGCATGCTTGTTATCTGGAATGTTGACGCCTGCAATACGGGCCATTCAGTGGGACTCCAATTGACAGCTACCTACGCCCCGGAAGCCAAGAAATAGGGCGCGAGATAATATCGCTGTAGAAACGAATAATCAACCCAGCAGCACACTAGCTGCTGGGTTTGAAGCGCAGATCACACTCAGCCTTGGCGCTGCTTGTGACGCGGTTCCGCGCTGCAGATCACGCGCACGATACCTTCGCGACGAATGATCTTGCAGTTGCGGCACAGCTTTTTCACCGATGCACGAACTTTCATTACCGACTCCTCGAACCTTAGGGGTCTATCAGCGCAGCAGACCGCTGCCACCGTAGCCTTTCAGGTTGGCTTTCTTCATCAGGGATTCGTACTGGTGCGAAACGAGGTGCGATTGTACTTGGGACATGAAGTCCATCACAACCACTACCACAATCAGCAACGAGGTCCCGCCAAGGTAGAACGGCACGTTTGCTGCCACCACCAGGAACTGGGGCAGAAGGCAGACGGCCATCATGTAAAGAGCACCGAACATGGTCAAACGGGTCAGAACGCCATCAATGTAGCGCGCCGACTGCTCACCAGGACGGATACCCGGAATAAAGGCACCGGACTTCTTCAGGTTTTCCGCTACGTCTTTCGGGTTGAACATCAACGCTGTGTAGAAGAAGCAGAAGAAGATGATCCCTGCACTAAACAGCAGAATGTTCAACGGCTGACCAGGAGCGATCGACTGCGAGATGTCCTGCAGCCAGCCCATACCCTCGGACTGACCGAACCAGGCACCCAGCGAAGCCGGGAACAGCAAGATGCTGCTCGCGAAAATGGCAGGAATGACGCCCGCCATGTTCACTTTCAGCGGCAAGTGGCTGGTCTGCGCAGCGAAGACCTTGCGGCCCTGCTGACGCTTGGCGTAGTGAACGGCGATACGACGCTGACCACGCTCAATGAACACCACGAAACCGATAATCGCTACTGCAAGCAAACCGATAGCGACCAGGGCGAAGATGTTGATATCGCCTGTGCGCGCAGACTCGAAAGACTGCCCGATTGCTCTCGGAAGACCGGCAACGATACCTGCGAAGATCAACATCGAGATACCGTTGCCCACACCGCGCTCGGTGATCTGCTCGCCGAGCCACATCATGAACATTGCGCCAGCCACGAAGGTGGAGACGGCAACGACATGGAAGCCCAGGCCAGCAGAAAACGCCACGCCCTGGTTGGCCAGGCCAATGGACATGCCAATGGCTTGAACCAGCGCCAGGATAACGGTGCCGTAGCGGGTGTACTGGCTGATCTTGCGACGGCCAGCTTCACCTTCCTTCTTCAACTGCTCCAGCTGAGGGCTGACTGCGGTCATGAGCTGCATGATGATCGATGCCGAGATGTACGGCATGATCCCCAGTGCAAAGATGCTCATGCGCTCCAGCGCACCACCGGAAAACATGTTGAACAAGCTAAGAATGGTCCCCTCATTCTGTCGAAACAGATCCGCCAGACGGTCTGGATTGATGCCAGGCACCGGGATATGTGCGCCGATCCGATAGACGATGATCGCCATGAACAGAAAGCGCAGACGAGCCCAGAGTTCCGACATCCCGCCCTTACCGAGCGAAGAGAGAGCACCTTGCTTAGCCATTTATTCCTCGAACTTGCCGCCAGCTGCTTCGATAGCCGCACGCGCACCTTTGGTGACGGCGATGCCCTTGATAGTGACTGCGCGAGTGACTTCGCCGGACAGCATGATTTTCACACGCTGTACATGCTGGCCAATCACGTTGGCGTCTTTCAGGGACTGTACGGAGATCACGTCGCCTTCCACCTTGGCCAGCTCGGACAGACGCACTTCGGCGCGATCCATGGCTTTCAGGGAAACGAAGCCGAACTTCGGCAGACGACGGTGCAGCGGCTGTTGACCGCCTTCGAAGCCCGGAGCGATGGTGCCACCGGAACGGGAGGTCTGACCTTTGTGACCACGGCCACCAGTCTTGCCCAAACCGCTACCGATACCACGACCCGGACGATGCTTCTCGCGACGGGAACCCGGCGCTGGACTCAGATCATTGAGTTTCATCGATTAACCCTCGACGCGCAGCATGTAGTAAGCCTTGTTGATCATCCCGCGATTCTCGGGAGTATCCTGGACTTCTACAGTGTGACCGATGCGACGCAGACCCAGGCCTTTAACGCACAGGATGTGGTTAGGCAGGCGGCCGGCGGTGCTCTTGATCAGCGTTACTTTTACGGTTGCCATGATCAGAAGATCTCCTCAACGCTCTTGCCGCGCTTGGCAGCAATGGATTCAGGAGATTGCATGGCTTTCAGACCCTTGAAGGTGGCGTAAACCACGTTCACTGGGTTGGTCGAACCGTAGCACTTGGCCAGAACGTTCTGGACACCAGCAACTTCCAGGACAGCACGCATTGCGCCGCCGGCGATGATACCGGTACCTTCCGAAGCAGGCTGCATGTAAACCTTCGAGGCGCCGTGGGCAGCCTTGGTGGCGTACTGCAGGGTGGTGCCCTTCAGGTCAACCTGGATCATATTGCGACGGGCAGCTTCCATGGCTTTCTGGATCGCGGCAGGTACTTCGCGCGATTTGCCACGGCCGAAGCCGACGCGACCTTTGCCATCACCTACCACGGTCAGCGCGGTGAAGGTGAAGATACGGCCGCCTTTAACGGTTTTAGCAACGCGGTTAACTTGAACCAGCTTCTCGATGTAGCCTTCGTCGCGCTTTTGATCGTTATTTGCCATAACTTAGAACTCCAGTCCGCCTTCACGAGCAGCATCGGCCAGCGCCTTGACGCGACCATGGTACTTGAAGCCGGAACGGTCAAAGGCAACTTGAGATACACCGGCGGCTTTCGCACGCTCAGCTACCAGCTTGCCAACCTTAGTGGCCGCGTCGATGTTGCCGGTGGCGCCATCACGCAGTTCTTTGTCCAAGGTCGAGGCGCTTGCCAGAACCTTGCTGCCGTCGGCCGAAATGACCTGGGCATAGATGTGCTGCGAGGAGCGGAACACGCACAGACGCACGGCTTCGAGCTCGTGCATTTTCAGGCGTGCTTTGCGAGCGCGACGCAGTCGAATAACTTTTTTGTCGGTCATTTGCTAGGCCCTACTTCTTCTTGGCTTCTTTACGACGGACTACTTCGTCCGCGTAACGCACACCCTTGCCTTTGTAAGGCTCTGGCGGACGGAAGTCGCGGATTTCAGCGGCCACCTGACCCACCAGCTGCTTGTCGATACCCTTGATCAGGATGTCGGTCTGGCTTGGGGTTTCAGCGGTGATACCGGCTGGCAGTTCGTAGTCCACTGGATGCGAGAAGCCCAGAGCCAGGTTCAGGATGGTGCCCTTGGCCTGTGCCTTGTAACCAACACCGACCAGCTGGAGCTTGCGCTCGAAGCCTTGGCTTACGCCCTGGACCATGTTGTTCACCAGAGCACGGGTGGTACCGGCCATGGCACGAGCTTGCTGGTCACCGTTGCGAGCGACGAAGCGCAGCTCGCCGGACTCTTCGGTAACTTCAACAGACGAGTGAACGTTCAGTTCGAGAGTGCCCTTGGCACCCTTCACCGAAAGCTGCTGACCGGCGAATTTGACTTCGACACCGGATGGCAGCTTAACGGGGTTCTTAGCGACGCGAGACATGCCTATCTCCCCTTAGAACACTGTGCACAGAACTTCGCCACCGACACCGGCAGCGCGCGCAGCGCGATCAGTCATCACACCTTTGTTGGTGGAGACGATAGACACGCCCAGACCGCCACGTACTTTCGGCAGGTCAGAGACGGACTTGTACTGGCGCAGGCCTGGACGGCTGGAGCGCTTCAGTTCCTCGATGACCGGACGGCCTTCGAAGTACTTCAGTTCGATCGACAGGGAAGGCTTGGCTTCGCCACTGACCTGGTAGCCAGCGATGTAACCTTCGTCCTTCAGAACTTTGGCAACCGCGACCTTCAGAGTGGAGGAAGGCATGCTTACGACGGACTTTTCAGCCATCTGGGCATTACGGATGCGAGTTAGCATGTCCGCTAACGGGTCCTGCATACTCATGGGCTAGATGCTCCTGATACAAGAATTATTAGCCTTGCGGCTATCACAACCACCTGACCGCCCCGGGCAAAAAACCCAGGCTCAGGTGAGCCGGTCATTCTAGACACAAGACAGAAACGAAACAAGCCCCACGAGGGGGCTTGTTTGTTGGCGATGTCACCGGCGGTCGGAAGATTGCTCCCCCTACGCCGGGATCACACCTGCAGCGATTACCAGGAGGCCTTGACCAGACCTGGTACGTCACCGCGCATTGCAGCTTGACGCAGCATGTTACGGCCCAGGCCGAACTTACGGTAAACACCGTGAGGACGACCGGTCAGGCGGCAACGGTTGCGCAGACGCGAAGCGCTGGCATCACGAGGCTGCTTCTGCAGAGCGACAACGGCAGCGAAACGCTCTTCTGGAGAGGCGTTCAGGTTGACGATGGTCGCTTTCAGCTCGGCACGCTTTTTGGCGTACTTGGCTACCGTGAGCTGACGCTTCAGCTCGCGGTTTTTCATGCTCTTCTTGGCCATTTTCCTACTCCAATCAGTTGCGGAACGGGAACTTGAATGCACGCAGCAGAGCGCGGCCTTCGTCGTCCGAACGAGCAGTGGTGGTCAGGGTGATGTCCAAACCGCGCAGAGCATCGATCTTGTCGTAGTCGATTTCCGGGAAGATGATCTGCTCTTTCACGCCCATGCTGTAGTTGCCACGACCATCGAAGGACTTGGCATTCAGGCCGCGGAAGTCGCGAACCCGAGGCAGGGAGATCGCCAGCAGGCGGTCCAGGAATTCGTACATCTTGTCGCTACGCAGGGTCACCTTGACGCCGATCGGCCAGCCTTCACGGACTTTGAAGCCCGCGATGGATTTACGAGCGAAAGTCACGACCGGCTTTTGACCGGTGATCTTTTCCAGGTCGGCAACTGCGTGCTCGATGACTTTCTTGTCGCCGATCGCTTCGCCCAGACCCATGTTCAGGGTGATCTTGGTAACGCGCGGAACTTCCATCACGTTCGACAGCTTAAGTTCTTCCTTAAGCTTGGGAGCGATTTCGTTCCGGTAAATCTCTTTCAGTCGTGCCATGGTCTTCTACCTAGCAGTGTTCAAGCATCAACCGCTTTTTGGGTCGACTTGAAGACACGAATTTTCTTACCGTCTTCTACTTTGAAACCAACGCGGTCAGCCTTGTTGGTTTCGCCATTGAAGATGGCAACGTTGGAAGCGTGCAGAGGCGCTTCTTTCTCGACGATACCGCCCTGAACGCCTGCCATCGGGTTCGGCTTGGTATGACGCTTGACCAGGTTGACACCACCGATGACCAGACGGTCATCAGCGAGAACCTTCAGCACCTTACCGCGCTTACCCTTGTCTTTGCCGGCGATCACGATGATCTCGTCGTCACGACGAATCTTTTGCATGTCGGATCTCCTTACAGCACTTCAGGGGCGAGCGAGACGATCTTCATGAACTTCTCGTTACGAAGTTCACGGGTCACTGGCCCGAAGATGCGGGTACCGATCGGCTCTTGCTTGTTGTTCAGCAGAACAGCAGCGTTGCCGTCGAAACGAATGATGGAACCGTCAGCGCGACGTACACCGTGACGGGTACGAACGACAACAGCAGTCATCACCTGGCCTTTCTTGACCTTACCGCGAGGAATCGCTTCCTTGACGGTAACTTTGATGATGTCACCGATGCCGGCGTAACGGCGGTGCGAACCGCCGAGCACCTTGATGCACATGACGCGACGAGCGCCGCTGTTATCGGCCACATCGAGCATGGATTGAGTCTGAATCATAAAATTTCTCCGACCCCTAGCCCTTAGACTTCAACAGCGCGTTCGAGGACTTCAACCAGTGCCCAGGACTTGGTCTTGGCCAGCGGACGAGTTTCGGTAATCGAAACCTTGTCGCCGATCTTGCACTGGTTGGTTTCGTCGTGCGCGTGCAGCTTAGTCGAACGCTTAACGTATTTACCGTAGATCGGGTGCTTAACGCGACGCTCGATCAGAACGGTGATGGTCTTGTCCATTTTGTCGCTGACGACACGGCCAGTCAGCGTACGGACGGTTTTTTCAGCTTCAGCCATGATCACTTACCTGCCTGCTGGTTGAGCACAGTTTTCACGCGAGCGATGTCACGCTTAACTTGCGAGAGCAGGTGCGACTGCCCCAACTGGCCAGTTGCTTTCTGCATACGCAGATTGAACTGGTCGCGCAGCAAGCCGAGCAGTTGCTCATTCAGTTGCTGTGCCGATTTTTCACGAAGTTCATTCGCTTTCATCACATCACCGTCCGCTTAACAAAGGAGGTGGCGAGAGGCAGCTTTGCAGCAGCCAGGGCGAAAGCTTCGCGCGCCAGCTCTTCAGAAACACCCTCGATCTCGTACAGGACTTTGCCTGGCTGGATCTGGGCAACCCAGTACTCCACGGAACCCTTACCTTTACCCATACGAACCTCGAGAGGCTTCTTGGTAACCGGCTTGTCCGGGAATACACGGATCCAGATCTTGCCGCCACGTTTTACGTGACGGGTCAGCGCACGACGCGCCGACTCGATCTGGCGGGCGGTGAGACGACCGCGAGCGACAGCTTTCAGAGCGAACTCGCCGAAGCTGACCTTGCTACCGCGCAGTGCCAGACCACGGTTGTGGCCGGTCATCTGCTTGCGGAATTTTGTACGCTTTGGTTGCAACATTTGGCGTACCCCTTACTTAGCAGCTTTTTTACGAGGCGCTGGTGCTTGCGGCTTCAGCTCTTCCTGGCGACCACCAATTACTTCGCCTTTGAAGATCCAAACCTTCACACCGATCACACCATAGGTGGTGTGAGCTTCGTAGGTGTTGTAGTCGATATCGGCACGCAGGGTGTGCAGAGGCACACGACCTTCGCGATACCACTCAGTACGGGCGATCTCGGCACCGCCGAGACGACCGCTCACCTGGATCTTGATGCCTTTGGCACCAATACGCATGGCGTTTTGTACAGCGCGCTTCATGGCGCGACGGAACATAACGCGGCGCTCCAGCTGCTGGGCAACGCTTTGCGCAACCAGCATGGCGTCGAGTTCCGGCTTGCGGATCTCTTCGATGTTGATGTGCACAGGCACACCCATCTGCTTGGTCAGGTCCTGACGCAGCTTCTCTAC
>NZ_JAYFUI010000194.1:0-45474 GCF_034961125.1 Pseudomonas machongensis
CGGATCTACCAGGCGGCGATCAGTGATTGTGCCGGGTGCGCGCTGAAAGCCCAATGCACGACGGCCAAGCGCCGCTATGTCTCACGTCACGCTCAAGAGGAAGCCTTTGAGCGTATGGCGCAGCGGATGCAACTGCATCCAGAGATGATGGAACGGCGCAGATCCATCGTGGAGCACCCGTTTGGCAATCTCAAACAATGGTTATTTGGGAACGGGCGCTTCCTGCTGCGACAACTCGAAGGGACAAGAGCTGAGATGTCGCTGGCCGTGACCGCTTACAACCTCAAGCGAGCGATCAGCGTCCTGGGTGCCAAGAAAATGATGCAACTGATGGGCTGAAGAGCCTTTTTCAGCACAAAAACAAACGCCCCGAACAAGTCGGGGCGTCTGGTCTAAGGCTTGTCAGTGTGTTTTCACACAGTCTGATGTGGCCGGTTTTTTTGTGTCTGGTATCCAAGGAGCGCTGTGCACTCCCGGATTTCGACTCAGTCGTTGAAGTCGCGCCAGCCGCCCATCTCTTTCCAGCGGTTGACGATCCCGCAGAACAGCTCGGCGGTCTTCTCGGTGTCGTAACGTGCCGAATGCGCCTCGCGCCCATCGAAGTCGATGTCGGCACTCTGGCAGGCCCGTGCCAGTACGGTCTGGCCATAGGCCAGGCCGGCCAGCGTCGCGGTGTCGAAGCTGGAGAACGGGTGGAAGGGGTTGCGCTTGAGATCGTTGCGCGCCACCGCCGCGTTGAGGAAGCCCAGGTCGAAGCTGCTGTTGTGGCCAACCAGGATCGCCCGCTTGCAACCATTGGCTTTCAGCGCTTTGCGCACGCCGCGGAAGATATCGGTGAGCGCGCTTTCTTCGCTCACGGCCATGCGTAGCGGGTGATCCAGCTTGATGCCGGTGAACTCCAGCGCCGCCGCTTCGATATTCGCGCCTTCGAAAGGCTCGACACGGTAGAAGTAGGTGTGTTCCGGGAACAGGAAGCCCTTCTCGTCCATACCGATGGTGACGGCGGCGATTTCCAGCAGTGCGTCGGTGGCACTGTTGAAACCGCCGGTCTCGACGTCCACTACCACGGGCAGGTAGCCGCGGAAACGCTCGGCCATCGGGTGGCGCGAGCTGCTGCTTACCTGACCGTCCTGGTCGTCATCGTAAAGGTCTTCGCTCACGCGTTGTCCTCCAGCAGGCGCCAGCGCAGCGTTTCGCCAGCGCGCAGCGGAACCACGGTGGTGTCGCCGAACGGCAGGCTCGCCGGGGCGGTCCAGTCCTCGCGCACCAGGGTGATGGTGTCGGTGTTTGCCGGCAGGCCGTAGAACGCCGGGCCGTGCAGGCTGGCGAAACCTTCCAGTTTGTCCAGGGCATTACGCTGTTCGAAGGCTTCGGCGTACAGCTCGATGGCCGCGTAGGCGGTGTAGCAGCCGGCGCAGCCGCAGGCCGCTTCCTTGGCGTGCTTGGCGTGTGGCGCCGAATCGGTGCCGAGGAAGAATTTCGGGTTGCCGCTGGTGGCCGCGTCAAGCAATGCCACCTGGTGGGTGTTGCGCTTGAGGATCGGCAGGCAATAGAAGTGTGGGCGGATACCGCCGACCAGCATGTGGTTGCGGTTGTACAGCAAATGCTGGGCGGTGATGGTGGCGCCGACGTTGGCGGGCGCCTCGGCGACGAACTGCGCGGCATCGCTGGTGGTGATGTGCTCGAACACCACCTTGAGCGTCGGGAAACGTTCGACCAGGCGACGCATGTGCTCGTCGATGAAGCGCTTTTCGCGATCGAACACGTCGATCTCCGAGCGCGTCACTTCACCGTGGACCAGCAGCGGCAGGCCGACTTCGGCCATTGCTTCGATCGCCGGGAAAATATTGTCGATGCTGGTCACGCCCGAGTCGGAGTTGGTCGTGGCACCGGCCGGGTAGAGCTTGGCGGCGTAGACGATGCCGCTGGCCTTGGCTGCACGAATGTCCTCGGGGCTGGTACGGTCGGTCAGGTACAGCACCATCAGCGGCTCGAAGCGGCTGCCCGTCGGACGGGCGGCGAGGATGCGCTGGCGGTAGGCGTCGGCTTCGGTGGCGTTGCGTACCGGCGGAACCAGGTTGGGCATGATGATGGCGCGGGCAAAGGTGCGCGCCACGTCGCCGACGGTATGTTGCAGCACAGCACCATCGCGCAGATGGATGTGCCAGTCGTCGGGACGCAGGAGGGTCAGGCGATCGGACATTGGGGTTTCCAGGCGGTTCGAACTCAGGCGTCAATGCTACCGGAAAACCCAGTGGGCAGCACGGCTATCAAGTTTTCCGACGAGCGTCCGATAGCCTGCAGGTAAGCCGTCAGAATCTGTGGAGCCGCCCGTGCGCCAGCGTTACCTACTCCTGTTCAGCCTGTGTGCCAGCCTGCCGGCCGGAGCACTTACCTTCCAGACCCGCATGGAGAACATTGCCTGGAAGGTCGAGGGCGACCAGTTCGAGTGCCGGCTGATCCAGCCGATCGACGGTTTTGGCAGCGGTGAGTTCGTGCGTCGTGCAGGTGAGCAGCCGGTCTTCCAGCTGCGGTCGGACAGCAATGCACTGGGCGCAGGATCGGCAACGCTGCTGGCCGCCGCTGCCCCTTGGCAGCCCGGGCGTGGCGACATCAACTTGGGGGCGGTGCGCATGGGCCGCAATGGCGTGCTGTTCAGCACTTCGCAGGGCCAGGCCAGCCGCTTGATCAATGGTCTGCTGGACGGTCGCAGCACCGTGGTGCGCAACTACGCCGGCGAGGGCGGTCGGCCGATGGAGGTGCATGTGCTGCCGGTGAGTTTCGCCAAGGCCTATAGCGACTACCAATTGTGTGCCGCCAAACTCCTGCCGATGAACTATGACCAGATTCGCCAGACGCAGGTGCCGTTCCCCGGCACCGGCTTCGATCTGGACAGTGCGGCGCGCGCGCGCCTGGACGTGATACTCGATTATCTGAAGGCCGACCCATCGGTCAATCACATCGAGCTTGATGGGCACTCCGATAACAGCGGTAACCGCCTGACCAATCGCGACGCTTCGCGCCGTCGCGCGCTGGCGGTGGCTGAATACCTCAAGGCCCACGGTGTGCCGGAAGAGCAGATCACCGTACGTTTCCATGGCGAGCGCTACCCGCTGGCCAAAAACAATACAGCCGCCAACCGCGCCCGCAACCGCCGGGTCAACATCCAGCTCGACCGTGTAACGCCGATCGAGAAACCTACAGAAAAGCCTCGCGATGCAACACCTGCCGCCCCGGCGCAGCCGACGGCTGCTACGCCGGCCAGCGTGCCTGCGGCATTGCCGGCGGGTGCGAAGAAAGTCTGACTGCGACCACGGGTCGCGCTCACGACATTTCCTGTCGCTTTGTCATCACAAGCTGTCGCGCCACTGTAAATTCCCCCGCGAGATCGGTAGAATCGATGGCTTTCCGTACAACCCCGTGGAGTGATGGCATGGCGGACGTAAAAAAGGTCGTACTGGCGTATTCCGGCGGCCTTGATACTTCGGTGATTCTCAAGTGGCTGCAAGACACCTACAACTGTGAAGTGGTGACCTTCACCGCAGATCTTGGCCAAGGTGAAGAGGTCGAGCCGGCCCGTGCCAAGGCACAGGCAATGGGCGTCAAGGAAATCTACATCGACGACCTGCGCGAAGAGTTCGTGCGAGATTTCGTCTTCCCGATGTTCCGCGCCAACACCGTGTATGAAGGCGAGTACCTGCTGGGTACCTCCATCGCCCGTCCGCTGATCGCCAAGCGCCTGATCGAAATCGCCAACGAAACCGGCGCTGACGCCATTTCCCACGGCGCCACCGGCAAGGGTAACGACCAAGTGCGTTTCGAGCTGGGTGCCTACGCGCTCAAGCCAGGTGTCAAGGTCATCGCACCATGGCGTGAGTGGGACCTGCTGTCCCGCGAAAAACTCATGGACTACGCCGAGAAGCACGGCATCCCGATCGAGCGTCACGGCAAGAAGAAGTCGCCGTACTCAATGGACGCCAACCTGCTGCACATCTCCTACGAAGGCGGTGTCCTGGAAGATACCTGGACCGAGCACGAGGAAGACATGTGGCGTTGGAGCGTCTCTCCGGAGAACGCCCCTGACCAGGCCACCTACATCGAGCTGACCTACCGCAATGGTGACATCGTCGCCATCGACGGCGTCGAGAAGACCCCGGCCACCGTGCTCGCAGACCTCAACCGCATCGGCGGCGCCAACGGCATCGGTCGCCTGGACATCGTCGAGAACCGCTACGTCGGCATGAAGTCGCGCGGCTGCTACGAGACGCCTGGTGGCACCATCATGCTGCGTGCTCACCGCGCCATCGAGTCGATCACCCTGGACCGCGAAGTCGCTCACCTCAAAGATGAGCTGATGCCCAAGTACGCCAGCCTGATCTACACCGGCTACTGGTGGAGCCCCGAGCGTCTGATGCTGCAGCAGATGATCGACGCTTCGCAGACCAATGTGAACGGTGTCGTGCGCCTGAAGCTGTACAAGGGCAATGTCACCGTGGTGGGTCGCAAGTCGGATGACTCGCTGTTCGACGCCAACATCGCGACCTTCGAGGAAGACGGCGGCGCCTACAACCAGGCCGATGCTGCCGGCTTCATCAAGCTCAACGCACTGCGCATGCGCATTGCCGCCAACAAGGGCCGTTCGTTGCTCTGAGTTTTGGCAGGTTGTAAAAACCCGGCCCTTGTTGGCCGGGTTTTTTTTGCCCTTCTGTATCTACAGCGCAATCTTTTCTCCTTTCTTGATGGCACGCACCGACAGTTGGATGCAGGAGTGGGCGCTCAGGTTATAGAGCGTCCAACGCCGTTCGTGCTGTGGGGGTTTAATCAGCTCGGGCAGGATCTCGGTTTCGATGGTCTGGCGCACGTCCGACCCGAACAGCGTGGCTGCTTCACCCTCGCCATGATCGTCGGCTGACCGGTGTACGGCTCTGTGTTCCGGCGTGTAGAGCGATTCGTAGTTGAAGTTGAGGGTCAGGAAGAACAGTACTGTCAGAAAGAACGGAAACCCTATTAGAAACCAGGTGTACATCATCTGGCTCTCTGGGTTCAGAAACGGTAGCGAGGCGATCGCCGATGCTTCGATGACGCTGGCGAAGGTGGCGATAATTCCCAAGGGGGTGATCTTTGCGGGATTATTCATGGCATTCGATCTCCTGGTGTCAGCGCATCTGTATCGCTTCTGGCTCCCTGTGAAAACGTCAGCTCTTTCCTCATCAGGAAAGAACACCGGTTTGCTGGCAGGGCAATAAATCTTTCTTTATCAGAAGATCGAAATGTCCCACCGCTTTGAGGCGTTATCCCCACTTGTCGCTTTTCCTGTTCATGCTAGTTTTCACGAGCATGTTGCCGAATGGATAGACATCGATTCGTGCGGCGCAATGGGTGTAGGAAGTTTCTATTAACGATGTAAGTTTCATCTTTGAGTGCTCTCTATCAGGGAATGGCTGCGCCATTACGCTATTGGCTCGGTTATCTTGGCGTGTCAAAACTAGAATAATGGATCAATGGATATCCCATGAATAAAGTACTTATCGTGGATGATCATCCGGTCATTCGCTTGGCCGTACGTATGTTGATGGAGCGGCATGGATATGAAGTGGTGGCGGAAACGGACAATGGGGTGGATGCGCTGCAACTGACCCGAGAGTGTCTGCCGGATATCGTCGTGCTCGATATCGGTATACCCAAACTCGACGGCCTCGAAGTGATCGCGCGGATGACCGCTGCAAGTCCGGGCAGCAAGGTATTGGTACTGACATCGCAGGCACCGGGGCATTTCTCCATGCGTTGCATGCAGGCCGGGGCTGCAGGTTATGTGTGCAAACAGCAGGAATTGACCGAGCTGCTCAGTGCAATCAAGGCCGTGCTGTCGGGTTACAGCTACTTCCCCAACCAGGCGTTGCACAAGACCCGCAGCGGTGTCACTGGCGGCAGTGAGACTGAGATGGTCGAACGCCTCTCGGGGCGTGAAATGATGGTATTGCAACAGTTGGCAAGGGGGCGCACGAACAAGGAAATCGCTGACAGCATGTTTCTCAGCAACAAAACTGTCAGCACCTACAAGACCCGACTGCTACTCAAGCTCAATGCCCGGTCATTGGTCGATCTGATCGAGCTGGCCCAGCGTCATGGCTTGGCCTGAAACAGAAAAGCCTCCTTTGCGGGAGGCTTTTTCGCGGCGCTACAGATCGTAATCGAAATCAGCCAGCTGCCTTTGCAGGCGCCGTTCTTCCAACAGATTGTCGATGGTGCGGCGTTTGCTGAGGTTGGTCTTCGCGGTTTCTACCTGGGGTTCGTCTTCGTCCTGCGCAGGGAAATCATCTTCGATCAGCTCGTCTTTATCGGTGCTCATGTGTCACTCCAAGCCAAAGGGCCATTGGCCGTCCTTATAGCGAGAATCACGGAGTCGGTAAAAAAGATTTTTTCAATCGAATTGGTTGGTTTTTCGCTATTGCCTCAATCGTCAGAGGTCTTGTCCCTGTACTCGCACAAGTCTTCGATCCTGCAGCTGCCGCAGCGTGGCTTGCGTGCCTGGCAGACGTAGCGCCCGTGGAGAATGAGCCAGTGGTGGGCGTCGAGCAGGTAATCCCTTGGTACGAATTTCATCAGCTTCTTCTCGACGTCCAGTACCGTCTTGCCCGGCGCGATGCCGGTGCGATTGCTGACGCGGAAGATGTGCGTATCGACCGCCATGGCCAGTTGGCCAAAGGCGGTATTGAGCACCACGTTCGCAGTCTTGCGACCGACGCCGGGCAATGCCTCTAGTGCTTCGCGCGTTTGCGGGACTTCGCTGCCGTGTTGCTCTATCAGCAAGCGGCAGGTCTCGATGACGTTCTTCGCCTTGCTGTTGTAAAGGCCGATGGTCTTGATGTATTCGCTCAAACCCTCGACCCCCAGGGCATAAATAGCCTCGGGCGTATTGGCGATAGGGAAGAGCCGCGCGGTCGCCTTGTTGACGCCGACATCCGTCGCCTGCGCGGAAAGGATGACGGCAATCAGCAGTTCGAAGGGCGTGGTATAGGCCAGTTCGGTTTTTGGTTCAGGATTGTCTTCGTGCAGCCTGCGGAAGATCTCCAGGCGTTTGGCGGCATTCATGGGGTCAAAGCGTTCCTTGACGGCTTGAGGTGGCAGGGGCCGGACGCAGGCGATTGTACAAGGCCAGCAGCAGGCCGAGCAGTATCAATGCGCCGGGTGTCAAAACCGCCAGGTGGATGCCGGCACTCTGTCCCAGCCATTGTCGGCAGGCACCCAATATCAGGTACAGGCCCACCAGGCCCAGCAGATACCGGATGAGTGCCGGCCACCGCCCAGTGTGCGGTGCCAGAGTATCCACAGCGAGGCAGTGCAGGCTCAGCAGGGCAGGATAATGGCCCAGGCTCAGCGCCAGCGGGAGCGCCCAGGCGTTCAGGCCCAATTGCAGGCAGCTCGCCAGGGCGGCGGCGAGTATCAGGCTGGCGATGATCCGCGGGGCACCGATCATGCGGCGCAGAGGTCGCATCAGCGCTTGGTGGCCGAGTACCAGCAACAGGGTCGACAATCCGATTGCCAGCGCGTTCGCCAGCGTCTGGGTGGCGCCGAGCAAAGGGGCCAGGGCACTGCCCAGCAGCCAGAACCTATTCATCGGTGGTGTGCTCCAACAGACTGCTGCGATGTGCATCGAAGTAGCGCAGGGCATCCTGCAAGGCCGCCATCACTGCGCGTGAGGTGACGGTGGCGCCGGCCAACTGGTCGAAGTCGCCTTGATCGCGTTTCACCGCCCAGTTGGCCTCTGCGCCTTGCCGGTCGAATTGCTCAATCCAGTGGCTCGCAGGGTCGCCTAGTTGTCCGCCGAGCCCCGGGCTTTCTTCCTGTGTCAGCACCCGTGTCGCGATCAGGCGGCCATTGGGATCGATGGCGATCGACAGCATGATGGGGCCAGCATACCCCTGGGTCTGGCTGCGTAGCACGATGGCACTGGTAGTGCCGACCAGGGTTGCGCGGTAGCCGCCCAGTAGCCGGCTGTGCTGCAGTTCAGTGTTGGTAATGGGTAGAGGCGCTTGCAGTGGGTCGTTGTCGTACCGCTGTGGGGGCAGCACCGCCAGCCATTGTTGTTCTTGCAGCTCTCGTGCGGCATCGGCAATGGGCGCAGATGTCCACTGCCGCCAGACCAGGGTGGCGGCGACGGCCAGGACGGCGACCAAGGCAAGGTAGAGCAGGTCGCGCAGCCTCGCGTTCATGATGTGAGGGCCTGGCGCCGGGCTGCAAGGCGATCGAGCGCCGGCGCTCCCAGGTTCATCAGCAGTACCGCGAAGGCCGTGCCGTCGGGGTAGCTGCCCCAGGTGCGTATCAAGTAGATCAGCAGCCCGCAGCCGATGCCGAACAACAGGCGGGCTAGCGGCAGGCGAGGGCCGGACACCGGTTCTGTGGCGATGAAGAAGGCCGCCAGCATGGTCGATCCGCTGAACAGGTGCAGCAACGGTGAGCCGTGAGAGTCCGACCCCGAGCCGTTCCAGCACAGCAGGCTGACGAACAGTAGCGCACCCAGTAGCCCCGCTGGGGCATGCCAGCTGAACACGCGGCGCTGCAGGAGAAAGATGCCGCCCAGCAAGAATGCCAGGTTCAGCCATTCGCTGGTGCGCCCACCGAGGTTACCGAAGCTGGGGTTGCTGGCGAACAGCTCGTCGAGGGTCAGGCTGCGGTTGTGGCGCAGCACGTCGAGTACCGTGGGGCCGGCCCAGGCATCGATCTGCGTGCCGTCGCCGAATACCAGGCTCAGGCTGTCTGTCAGTTGGAGGTTGCCCGTCGGCCAGTGGGTCATTTGCAGCGGGAAGCTCAGCAGCACGAAGGCGTATCCCAGCATGGCCGGGTTGAAGGGGTTGCGGCCGACGCCGCCAAATGCGTGCTTGCCCAGGGTGATTGCCACCAGCACCGCGGTCATTGGCAGCCACCAGGGAGCCAGGGTGGGCAGGGCGATCGCCAGCAGCACGGCGCTGACCAGAGCGCTGCCGTCGCTGAGGAACGGGCGTATTGGATGGCCACGCAGATACAGCGATACCGCCTCGCAGGTCAGTGCCGTTGCGCTGCACAACAGCAGGTTGAACAGCACGCCCCAACCCTGCAACCAGAGCAGGCATAGCAGGCCAGGGACACAGGCCAGCAGCACCTGGCCCATGGCATTGCGCTGGCGGCTGTCAGGCGTCTGCATGGCCCGGTCCGACCAGTAGCGCATCGAGCTGTTGCTGCGCCTTCTGCGCTGCCGCTTCCAGTCGCTGGACCTGCGCATGCTGTGCCTGGTCCGCTGTCGCGCCCAGGGCGCCACGCGCGGCGTTCAACTGAGCACGGCTCATGGCCGCAGCGATCTTGGCCCGTTTCAGCGCGCTCTCCTGATCAGCCCCTTGCGTGCCGGTGATGCGCTGAACTCGGGCTTGGCGCTCGGCCTGGCGGCGCGCTTCTTCGCGCTGTAGACGTACGGTTCGTTGTTCGTGGCGCAGTCGCGCCTGATTGCGACGATGGCTGCGAGCGACCAAATGCTCGGCGGTCTGCGCCAGTCCACCGACGATCGGCACCAGGTTGTCCGGCAGTGGCAGCAGCTCGATGCAGTCGACCGGGCAGGGCGCCAGGCACAGGTCGCAGCCGGTGCACTCGCTGGCGATCACGGTATGCATCAGCTTGCTGGCACCAACGATGGCATCTACCGGGCAGGCCTGGATGCACTTGGTGCAGCCGATGCACTCGGCTTCGCGGATGAAGGCGACCTGCGCTGGCGCCGCACGGCGCTCGGGGTCCGGGGCGATCACTGGCACCTGCAGCAGCTGGGCCAGGGCGGCGATGGTTTCGCTGCCGCCAGGCGGGCATTTGTTGATCGCTTCGCCCGCCGCCAGGCCTTCTGCGTAAGGTCGACAGCCTGCGTGATCGCATTTGCCACACTGGGTCTGCGGTAGCAGGGCGTCGATGCGGTGAATCAGGTTCATTGTGTGAACAGTCCGTTGAGGCCAGAAAAGGCCATGGCCATGACTCCAGCACTGATCAGCTCGATCGGCAGGCCGCGAAAAGCGCGGGGCATGTCAGGATGATCGAGACGTTGGCGCAGGTCGTCGAACAATGCCAGTGCCAGCCAGAACCCCATTCCCAGGGCCAGCGCCCAGGCGCCAGTAGCGGCTGGGCTGGATTGCGATGTGGCCAAGTGCAACAGCAAGCCTAGCACCGCGACATTGCCCAGCAGCAGCGGCGCCAGGTTCTGTACCGGCCAATGAGGGCGCAGGCGCGCCAGCGCCGTCGGGATGCCCCATGCCAGCAGCGCCAGCATTGGCAACGCCAGCAACAGTTGCAGCCCTGCCAGCTGCGGCTGGCGCAGCACCAGGGCTGCGGGCACCATCAACAGCATCGACAGTGCGCTGCACAGGCCGAGCAGGTGCAGGCGTGCACGGTCGGGCGTGCCGCTGTGCAGGATCAGGTGATTGACCAGCGCGGCGCTGACCAGAACCAGGACGAAATCGCTCATGGAGGTGCCGAGGGCCGGGGATGGAACGATTATCCGGCAGGGAGCAGGCATTGGAAATGCCCAAAGAGGAGGCAAGCCAGGGGATCGCAGGACGACCCCCTGGGCAAGAGGGTCTTACTTGATACGCTGACCTGGCTTGGCGCCGCTGTCCGGGCTCAGCAGGTAGATCTCTTCACCGCCAGGGCCGGCGGCCATGACCATGCCTTCGGAAACACCAAAGCGCATTTTCCGAGGTTTGAGGTTGGCTACCATCATGGTCAGTCGGCCTTCGAGCTTCGATGGGTCCGGGTAGGCCGACTTGATGCCGGAGAACACGTTGCGACGCTCGTCGCCGATGTCGAGTGTGAGTTGCAGCAGCTTGTCGGCACCGGCCACGGCCTCGGCCTTGACGATCAGCGCCACGCGCAGGTCGACGGCGGCGAAGGTGTCGAACTCGATCTCGGCCGACAGCGGGTCCTTGTCCAGCTCGCCGTTGCCGGCAGGCGCCTTGCCTTCGGCGGCCAGCAGGTCTTCCTTGCTGGCGGCGACCATGGCTTCGACTTTGGCCGGCTCGATGCGGCTCATCAGGGCCTTGAACGGGTTCAGCTTGTGGTTTTCCAGGCGCGACTGCAGGTCGTTCCACTCAAGCGGTGCGACGTTGAGGAAGGCCTCGGCGTCGGCGGCCAGCACTGGAAGCACCGGCTTGAGGAAGATCACCAGTTGGCGGAACAGGTTGATGCCCTGGGCGCAGATGGCCTGGACTTCATCCTGCTTGCCTTCCTGCTTGGCCAGCGACCACGGTGCCTTGTCGGCGATCCAGGCGTTGGCGCGGTCGGCCAGGGCCATGATTTCGCGCATGGCACGGCCAAAGTCACGGGCCTCGTAGGCTTCGGCGATCGAGGGTGCGGCGGTCAGGAAGGCTTCGGTCAGCTCCGGTGCGGCGTCGCCAGCAACCATTACGCCTTCATTGCCCTTGTGGATGAAGCCTGCGCAGCGGCTGGCAATGTTGACCACCTTGCCCACCAGGTCGGAGTTGACCTTCTGCACGAAGTCCTCGAGGTTCAAGTCGAGATCGTCGACCCCACGGCCCAGCTTGGCTGCGTAGTAGTAACGCAGGTACTCGGGCTGCAGGTGGTCGAGGTAGGTGCGCGCCTTGATGAAGGTGCCGCGAGACTTGGACATCTTCGCGCCGTTGACCGTCAGGTAGCCGTGCACGTTGACGGCAGTCGGCTTGCGGAAACCTGCACCTTCGAGCATGGCGGGCCAGAAGAGGGCGTGGAAGTTGACGATGTCCTTGCCGATGAAGTGATACAGCTCGGCTTTGGAGTCTGCGTTCCAGAACGCGTCGAAGTCCAGCTCCGGGCGGCGATCACAGAGGTTCTTGAAGCTCGCCATGTAGCCGATCGGCGCATCCAGCCAGACATAGAAGTACTTGCCCGGCTCGCCCGGAATCTCGAAGCCGAAGTACGGCGCGTCACGGGAAATGTCCCACTCCTGCAGACCGGAATCCAGCCACTCGGCGAGTTTGTTGGCGACCGCGTCCTGCAAGGTGCCACTGCGTGTCCACTGCTGCAGCATGGCCTGGAAGTCGGGCAGCTTGAAGAAGAAGTGCTGGGAGTCGCGCAGTACTGGCGTGGCACCGGAAATCGCCGACTTGGGGTTCTTCAGCTCGGTGGGGGCGTAGGTGGCACCGCACTTCTCGCAGTTGTCGCCGTACTGGTCCTCGGTCCCGCACTTGGGGCAGGTGCCCTTGATGAAGCGGTCGGCCAGGAACATGCCCTTCTCGGGGTCGTAGTACTGGGTCACGGAGCGATTGGCGATGTGCCCGGCTTCACGCAGGCGCGTGTAGATCAGGCTCGACAGCTCGCGGTTCTCTTCGCTGTGGGTGGAGTGGAAGTTATCGAACTCGACCAGGAAGTCGGCGAAGTCACTGCTGTGCTCGGCCTGGACGTTGGCGATCAACTGCTCGGGCGTGATGCCTTCTTTCTCTGCGCGCAGCATGATTGCCGAACCGTGGGCGTCGTCGGCGCAGACATAGATGCACTGGTTGCCACGCAGTTTCTGGAAGCGTACCCACATGTCCGTCTGGATGTACTCAAGCATATGGCCAAGATGGATGGATCCATTGGCATAGGGCAGGGCGCTGGTGACGAGAATCTGGCGTGGCTCGGACATGGTGGCTCGGCTACTTATCTGGCGACGGGTAAAAATTGAGGATGATCGGCCACTATAAAGGGCTGGGAAATATATTTCACCCCGCACACGCATCTGCTGACGGTTGACGGGTTAGCATAGGCGCCTGATTCACTTTTTTCGGAATGCCACGGGAGTCTCCATGAGTGCCGTCACACGTGCCGCCATTGAAGGCGTGCTTCGCCAGTACACCGACCCCTACCTGAACCAGGACCCGGTCAGCGCCGGTTGCGTGCGGGCGATCGACATTCAAGGTGGGCAGGTCAGTGTGCAGTTGCAGCTGGGCTATGCCGCTGCACTGTTTCGCAACGGCTGGGCTCAGGTATTGCAAACGGCGATCGAGAACCTCGAAGGCGTGACGTCGGCGCAGGTGAGCATCGATACGCTGATCGCCACGCACAAGGCCCAGGCCCAGGTGCCTGCGCTGGCCAATGTGAAGAATGTCATTGCCGTGGCTTCGGGCAAGGGCGGCGTCGGCAAGTCGACCACTGCCGCCAACCTGGCCTTGGCCCTGGCTCGCGAGGGCGCGAGGGTCGGTATTCTCGATGCGGACATCTACGGCCCAAGCCAGGGTGTGATGTTCGGGATCCCCGAAGGCACCCGCCCGCAGATTCGCGAGCAGAAGTGGTTCGTGCCGATCAAGGCCCATGGCGTCGAGGTGATGTCGATGGCGTTCCTGACCGACGACAACACACCGATGGTCTGGCGTGGCCCGATGGTTTCCGGCGCCTTGCTGCAACTGGTGACCCAGACCGCCTGGGACGACCTCGACTACCTGGTGATCGACATGCCGCCGGGCACTGGCGACATTCAACTGACCCTGGCGCAGAAAGTGCCGGTAGCCGGTTCCGTGATCGTCACCACCCCGCAGGACCTGGCACTGCTGGATGCGAAGAAGGGTGTCGAGATGTTCCGCAAGGTCAACATCCCGGTCCTCGGTGTGGTGGAGAACATGGCGGTGCACATCTGCTCGAACTGCGGTCATGCCGAGCACCTGTTCGGTGAAGGTGGCGGTGAGAAGCTGGCGGCGCAGTATGGCGTCGAGTTGCTGGCGTCGTTGCCGCTGTCGATGCTGATTCGCGAGCAGGCAGACAGCGGCAAGCCGACAGCGATCGCCGAGCCGGAAAGCCAGATTGCCATGGTCTACCAGGAGCTGGCCCGTCAGGTGGGGGCTCGGATCGTGCTACAGGAAGCGGCGGCGCCGGCAATGCCGAGCATCACCATCAGCGAAGATTGATCCGCCGTCTTACGCAAGCCCAGCAGGAGCGGCACAAGCCGTTCCTGCTGGGCTTGCGTCGTTTTGCGCAGGCACAAAAAAACCCGCCGGAAGGCGGGTTTTTTTTGAAAGCGAGGAAGCTAAATCGACTTAGGCGATTTGAACTTCTTCAGCCTGCATGCCTTTCTGGCCGCGGGTAGCGACGAAAGTAACAGCCTGGCCTTCTTTCAGGGTTTTGAAGCCGTCAGCCTGGATGGCTTTGAAGTGTACGAACAGGTCGTCACCCGACTGAGGAGTGATGAAGCCGTAGCCCTTCTCATCGTTGAACCACTTAACAACACCGGATTGGCGATTGGACATGTGTCTGTCTCCTTGGACAAAGTAGATTTCGGCTCAGGAATTGCCCTGGCCGGGACTGAGTGCAAAGAGAGCGGAAAATTCAGCGATGGGCCGATCAGGATCGTGCATCAAACAGATTCTCGGTGTCACGTGCAGCACAGTGGCGCCACCTTACCCCACTTTCCGCAAGCTGCCAATGGCCAACAGCGGCTTTGATGAAATTCGGATCGGCGGGCGGCCAGCCCCCGTCCGGCGCGGGATAGGGGCAGGGAACTTTAACGCGCGCGCCAGGACCGGTAAGATGCGCATCTCGTTTTTTCACCTCGTACTTTCAGGACATCCCGCCATGAGCATCAAATCGGACAAGTGGATTCGCCGCATGGCGCAGGAACACGGCATGATCGAGCCGTTCGTCGAGCGCCAGGTGCGGGGCGAACAGGACAGCCGGGTGATCTCCTTCGGTGTCTCCAGCTACGGCTACGACGTACGTTGCGCCGATGAATTCAAGGTGTTCACCAACATCAATTCGGCCACCGTCGATCCGAAGAACTTCGATGCCGGCAGCTTCGTCGACATCAAGAGCGACGTCTGCATCATCCCGCCGAACTCCTTCGCCCTGGCCCGTACTGTCGAGTACTTCCGCATTCCGCGCGATGTCCTGACCATCTGCCTGGGCAAGAGCACTTATGCCCGCTGCGGCATCATCGTCAACGTCACCCCTCTGGAGCCGGAGTGGGAGGGGCACGTCACCCTCGAGTTCTCCAACACCACCACTCTGCCGGCCAAGATCTACGCCAACGAAGGCGTGGCCCAGATGTTGTTCCTGCAATCCGATGAAGAGTGCGAGGTGTCGTACAAGGATCGCGGCGGCAAATACCAGGGCCAGCGCGGCGTCACGCTGCCACGTACCTGAGCCGACGAGCTGGGGGAATTAGTTCCCCTTTTGCCACTCCAACGAGGTAAGTCCCCGGCGTGCATGACGTACGCCGGCCCTCGTCAGGAGCAGCCCATGAAACTCGATCCTGCAATCAGCGCGAAGCTGGCCGTCCTGCAGCCGAACCAGATCGGCATGATGGCCTGGACTCTGCTCGCGCACCCGCATCCGCCGACGGATCTGCACGCCGGTGGCGTCCCGCACCAGCCTGATCCCGATACCCCGCAACCCCCCGAGCCTGGCGAGCACCCGCCGATGGAGCCGGGCGAGCCGACCTTGCCCGACGAGCCGCCTCCGGCGCCAGTCGCCTGATCAGGCCGGCACTGCCCAGACCCGTTGATCGCCCACGACGAACAGGCGGGCGCCGGGCTCTGGTTGCACCGTCCAACCGCCGGTGAACTCGCCGAACGCCGGCAGCAGGCTGACCTTTGCGTGGAACATGAAGCACGCCAGGCGCAGGCGTTGGCGGCCACGACCACGCAGGACGCACGCCGGATGGACATGGCCTGCGATCACCGGATGCTCGGGGTGAGCGCCGGTCTCGTGCTGTAGCGCGAATGGCGGCAGTAGCAAAGGCTCGTCGACAACTTCAATGGCGAGCTCCTGCGGCGGATCGCCAGCATGACGGTCGTGATTGCCTCGCACCAGGACCACCCGTAGCCCTGGGTGTCGTTCGCGCCATGCAGCTACACGGGCCAGGGTGGCAGGTGCTCGTGCAGTACGTGCGTGGAGAAAGTCGCCGAGCACGATCAACTGCTGGCAATCGTAATGCTGCAAGAGCGTGTCCAGGCGATCCAGGGTCGCCTGGGTAGTGCCGCGTGGCACCGGTTGGTGCAGGGCGCGGTAGCTGGCGGCCTTGCCAATGTGCAGATCGGCAACCAGAAGGGCGCGCCGGGCTGGCCAGTAGAGCGCTTTTTCAGGTAACAGCCACAGCGTTTCGCCGCAATGTTCGATCGCCAGGTGGTGCACGTTCAGGATTTCCTCCGTTCAGTTCCCGCAAGGTCGCTCATGGTTCGGCTCGCCGCCTTTTCGAGATCCGCCACCATCCGGGCGATGCGGTCTGCCAGTTTTTCCGTGCTCAGGGTTTCGCGCATGCCCTCGACCAATAGGGCGAAGGCCAGCGGCCCGGGCCGGCGCAATGCGTGCAGATCGAGGCGCAATCCTGACATTTTCTGCAACTGCTGATGCAGACGCTCGATCTCCAGCTCCTCACGCAGCACCTCGTCGCGCGCCTGGCCGAGCAGCAGATTGCCAGCGTCATGCTTGCGAAACACCTCGTAGAACAGACCACTGGAGGCCTGGAGCTGGCGCGTGCTTTTCTGCGCGGCGGGATAGCCGCCGAATACCAGCCCGGCGATCTGGGCAATTTCACGAAAGCGCCGCAGCGCCATCTCGCCAGCATTCAGACTGGCCAGCACATCTTCCAGCAAATTGTCCGCAGCCAGTGCAGCGGGCAAGTGCGCGGCCCAGTCCACAGGGCTTGCTGCGAGCAGTTCGAAGCCGTAGTCATTGACCGCGATCGATACCGACAGCGGCTGCACGCGGCTGACCCGCCAGGCGATCAGGTTGGCCAAGCCCAGATTGGCCATGCGCCCGGCAAAGGGATAGAGAAACAGGTGCCAGCCCTGGCGCGAGTGCAGGGTTTCGGCCAGCAATGTGCGCTGTGTGGGCAGGGCCGACCAGCTCGCCTGAAGTGTCAGCAGGGGGCGAACGGCGTGCATTTCTGCGCCTTCGTAGCGGCCGTGGGCTGCTGCATCCAGACGCTCGACCAGCGCTTGCGCCAGCTCGCTCGACAGCGGCATGCGTCCGCCATTCCAGCGTGCTACCGCCGCCTTGCGCGCGGTGCTGCGGCGCACGTAGGCGGTCATGTTCTCGACCCTTACCAGCTCCAGGATACGTCCGCCGAACAACAGCGCGTCACCGGGCTTGAGGCGGGCAATGAAAGATTCCTCCACGCTGCCCAGCGACTTGCCACCGCCCCCTTTGCTCCAGTACTTCAACTGCAGGCTGGCGTCGCTGACGATGGTGCCGATGCCCAGACGATGACGCCGGGCGAGGCGCTCGCTGGCCACGCGCCAGATGCCGTCGGGGTGCGCTGCGACGCGCTGGTAGTCCGGGTAGGCGGTGAGCGAGCTGCCGCCATTGCGCACAAATGACAATGCCCATTGCCACTGGCTCTCTTCGAGATCGCGAAAGGCCCAGGTGCTGCGAACCTCCTCGAACAGTTCGGCCGGTCGGAAACCACTGCCCAGCGCCATGCTGATCAGGTGCTGGACCAGCACGTCCATGCTCAGGCGCGGCGAATAGCGTGCCTCGATATGCCCGGCAGCCAGCGCCTGGCGTGCCGCGGCCGCTTCCACCAGTTCAAGGCTGTGGGTCGGTACCAGGGTCACCCGTGAGGTACGCCCAGGTGCGTGCCCAGAGCGGCCTGCACGTTGCAGCAGGCGGGCGATGCCTTTGGCCGAGCCGATCTGCAGGACGCGTTCGACGGGCAGGAAATCCACACCCAGGTCGAGGCTTGAGGTGCAGACCACCGCCTTCAGCGTGCCCTGCTTGAGGCTGCGCTCGACCCAGTCACGGGCGTGCCGGGCAAGCGATGCGTGGTGCAGGGCGATCAGTCCCGCCCACTCGGGATGTGCCTCGAGCAGGGCCTGGTACCAGAGTTCGGCCTGGGCGCGGGTGTTGGTGAACACCAGGCTGTTGGCGCTGGCCTCGATCTCGGCGCTGACCTGAGGGAGCATCTTCAGCCCCATGTGCCCGGCCCAGGGGAAGCGTTCGATCGCGCTCGGCACCAGGGTGTCGACCAGGATGCGCTTGTCCTGACGGCCCTGAACCAGTCGCCCGCCGGCAGGCAGCAAGACCTCAAGGGCGTGCGGCAGGTTGCCGAGGGTGGCCGAAAGCCCCCACACCACCAGTTGCGGCTGCCAGCGCCGCAGCCGGGCCAGGGCCAGTTGCAACTGCACGCCGCGCTTGTTGCCGAGCAGTTCGTGCCATTCATCGACCACCACCAGGCGCAGGCTGGCGAAGTCGGCGGCAGCCTGTTCGCGGGTCAGCAGCAGGGTGAGGCTTTCGGGAGTGGTGACCAGCGTGCTGGGCATGCGCCGGGCCTGGCGTGCACGTTCGGCACTGGTGGTGTCACCGCTGCGTACGCCGATGGTCCAGTTCAGCCCCAATTCATCCAGCGGTGCTTGCAGCGCGCGCGCGGTATCGCTGGCCAGGGCGCGCATCGGTGTGATCCACAGCACTTGGAGTGGCGCCGGTCGGCGTGCGTCGTGCAACTGTGCGAAAGCGCGCAGGGCGCCGAGCCAGACGGCGTAGGTCTTGCCGCTGCCGGTGCTGGCGTGCAGCAGGCCCGACTCGCCGCGCTGGATCGCCGCCCAGACGCTGCGCTGGAAGGCGAACGGCTTCCAGTTGCGGGAGGCGAACCAGGTGCTGGCGAGGTCGGAAGGGGATGGCATCGGCGGCCGGTCTCGTCGAAGGCTGTGCTTCTACAGACCGGCCGCAAGGTGCTTTGGTTTGATCGGGATCAGTTGGCCAGCAGATAGCCGCTGCGGCAGACCTTTTCCCCTGCTACATGGGCGATCACCATGCCGGTGGTGGCCATGCGCCGGACGCTGCGGGCGTAGAGCAGCCCGCCCTGGACGTTGCGGATCGGCGTCACCCGGTCGCTGAGCGGATCGATGACCTCGGCGATCAGTTGCCCAGGCTCCAGGTACTGCCCCGGTTTTGCGTGGAACACCAGCAGGCCGCCCAGCGGCGCGATCAATGGCTCCACGGCGGCCAGCGGGGTGGCGGGCTGGCGCAGCGGCGGCAATGCCGCGGGCTGACCTTCGATCACCCCGCTGTGGGTGAGGAAGTCGAGGATTGCCTGGCAGTCCTGGCTTGCCAGCTCGTGGTTGACATCGGCCTGGCCGCGCAGCTCGATGGTCACCGAGAAGCTGCCCATGGGGATCGGGAAACGCTTGGCAAAACGCTGCTGCAGTTGCCACCACACCAGGCTGAAGCACTCGTCGAACGACTGCCCGCCGGAGTCGGTGGCCAGCAGGCTGGCCTGGGCGCCGAGATAGCGCGCCAGCGGCTCGACCTGGGGCCAGGCTTCGGGCGTGGTGTAGAGGTGTTCGACGGCTTCGAAGTCGCAGTGCAGGTCCAGCACCATGTCGGCGTCGCAGGCCAGGCGCTGCAAGGCCAGGCGCTGGGATTGCAGGGGGGTGACGGCGGGGTGGCTGTCGAGCCCGCGGCGCAGGTATTCCCGGATCAGCGCGAGGTTGTGTGCCGGGTCTTGCGTGAGGTGGCTTTCGATCTGGTCGCCGATGCTGTCGGACAGGTCGACGAAGTTGCGATTGAAGTTTTCCCCGCTCTGCAGTTCGAAGCGCCCCAGCGGTGCGTCCAGCAGCACCTGTTCCAGACCCACCGGGTTGGCCACCGGCACCAGCACCACCTCGCGGCGCAGCAGACCTTGCTGGTGCAGTTCGTTCAGGCGCCGCTTGAGGTGCCAGGCCACCAGCATGCCGGGCAATTCGTCGGCGTGCAGCGAGGCCTGGATGTACACCTTGCCGCCACCGCGTGGGCCGAAGTGAAAGCTGTGCAACTGGCGGCAGATGCCGGGTACGGGGGACAGCAGTTCGTGGGTCGAGTGGTGCATGGGGGTCCTGGTCTGCGCTGGGCGTTGAACATGGGCGACTGGAAATAGAAGCACAAACCAGGGCTTTGTGCATGCTGGTGTGCGTAGAAGCAGCTATACAGGGCCCAGCAAGCTCTGCAGGGTTGCCAGGTCGTCGGCCTCCTCGACCGGCTTGTCCAGCCTCCAGCGCAGCATGCGCGGGAAGCGTACGGCGATGCCGCTCTTGTGTCGCTTGGACAGGGCGATGCCTTCGAAACCCAACTCGAAGACCAGCGTCGGGGTGACGCTGCGTACCGGGCCGAAGGTTTCCACAGTGGTCTTGCGGATGATCGCATCGACCTTGCGCATCTCTTCGTCGCTCAAGCCTGAATAGGCTTTGGCGAAGGGCACCAGGTTGCGTTGCGCTGTTCCTGGAGGCGCATCCCAGACGGCGAAGGTGTAGTCGCTATAAAGGCTGGCGCGTCGGCCATGGCCGCGCTGGGCGTAGATCAGCACGGCGTCGACGCTGAACGGGTCGACCTTCCATTTCCACCACAGGCCCAGGTCCTTGGTGCGGCCGACGCCGTACAGGGCATCGCGCCGCTTCAGCATGAGCCCTTCCACCCCCAGGTTGCGCGACTGCTCACGTTGCTCGGCCAGGGCTATCCAGTTCGGTGCCTGCACCAGGGGTGAAAGCAGCACGGGGGCCAAGGGGTACTCGATCAGCACCCGTTCCAGTTGCCTGCGGCGCTCGTGCTGTGGGCGGTTGCGCCAGTCCTCGCCGTGCCACTCCAGCAGGTCGTAGGCTTGCAGCACCACCGGCGCATCGGCCAGCAGTTTGCGGCCCAGGGTCTTGCGGCCCAGCCGCTGCTGGAGCAGGGCAAAGGGCTGCACTGCCAGACTGTCGTCGCCGGCGCCGGGCTTCCATACCAGAATCTCGCCATCGAGCACGGTGCCATCAGGCAATGTCTCTGTCAGGCTGTGCAATTCGGGAAAACGCTCGGTGACCAGTTCCTCGCCCCGTGACCAGATCCACAGCTGGCCCTCGCGCTTGACCACCTGGGCGCGGATGCCATCCCACTTCCATTCTGCCTGCCAGTCATCGACCGGGCCGAGCAGTGTCTCGAACTGTTCCAGTGGCGCCTGCAGGGCGTGGGCGAGAAAGAACGGATAGGGCTGGCCGCCGCGCTGGGCGTGTTCGTCGTCGGACTCGGGGGCGATCAGCTTCAGGTAGCTTTCAGCAACGGGGCGATGAGCCAGGTCGGTATAGCCGACCAGGCGCTGGGCCACACGCTTGGCATCCAGCCCCGACAACTGCGCCAACGCACGGGTGACCAGCAGCTTGGAGACGCCGACACGGAAGCTGCCGGTGATCAACTTCAGGCATAGCATCAGGCTGGGGCGGTCCAGCCTTTCCCAGAGTGTCGGCAAGCGCTGGCGCACGTCATCTGCCGGTTGGCCGCGCAAGGGCAGCAGGTGCTGTTCGACCCACACGGCCAGGCCCTCGTCAGTATCGTGTCGGTGCTGGGGCAACAGCAGGGAAATGGTCTCGGCCAGGTCGCCGACAGCCTGGTAGCTCTCTTCGAACAGCCAGTCGGGCAAGTCTGCCAACTGCGTGGCCAGCTCGCGTAGCAGACGGGTCGGCACCAGTTGGCGCGGGCGGCCTCCGGCCAGGAAGTACACCGCCCAGGCCGCATCGGCGGCGGGAGCCTCGGCGAAATAGTCGCGCAGGGCCTGCAGCTTGGCGTTGCTCGAAGTGGTGGCGTCCAGGCGCAGGTAGAGTTCGGCGAAGGCCTTCATGTGGCGCTCTCCGGCGCGGGCGTGTCGTCTTCCTCGCCGTACTCGGTGGCGAAGGCTCGGGCGTCCAGGCCCTGTTCGCACAGGTAGCGCACCAGCACGTTGACCGAGCCATGGGTGACCATGACCCGTTCCGCACCGGTTTCGCCGATCGCCCACAGCAGCCCAGGCCAGTCGGCATGGTCGGAGAGTACGAAGCCGCGATCGACGCCACGCCGGCGCCGGGTGCCACGCAGCAGCATCCAGCCACTGGCGAAGGCATCGCTGTAGTCGCCGAAACGGCGCATCCAGCTACTGCCGCCTGCAGAGGGTGGTGCCAGCACCAGCGCTTGGCGCAGGCGTGGATCGTTGCGTGGCAGATCGCCAGCGTACAGGGTCTCGGGCAGGGCGATCCCGGCTTCGCGATACACGCGGTTGAGCGGCTCGACCGCGCCGTGCACCACGATCGGCCCTATACCTGCGTCCAGCCCGTGAAGAATGCGCTGGGCTTTGCCGAAGGCGTAGCAGAACAGCACGCTGGCCTTGCCTTGATCACGATTGGCACGCCACCAGGCATTGATGCCTTCGAACACCTCGGTCTGCGAGGGCCAGCGATAGATCGGCAGGCCGAAGGTGGATTCGGTGATGAAGGTGTGGCAGCGCACCGGCTCGAACGGCGCGCAGGTTCCGTCTGGCTCAACCTTGTAGTCGCCCGAGGCGACCCACACCTGGCCCTGGTGTTCAAGGCGCACCTGGGCCGAGCCGAGCACGTGGCCGGCAGGGTGGAAGCTCAAGGTGATGCCGTGATGCTGCAGGCGTTCTCCATAAGGCAGGGTTTGCAGCTTGATGTCCTGGCCAAGACGGCTGCGCAGGATACCGGCGCCGGGTTCGGCACACAGGTAGTGGCCGTTGCCGGTGCGCGCATGATCGCCGTGTCCATGGGTGATCACCGCACGGTCCACCGGGCGCCAGGGGTCGATGTAGAAGTCCCCGGGCGGGCAGTACAGCCCTTCGGGGCGGGCGATGACGAGGTCCATGGCGTTCGCGCTGGCTGAGGTTACAAGTTAGGAGCGCAGCGCTGGCCCGGAAGTTCGGATGACATGGTGCTGACGAGCGGCCCGGACGAGCCGCTCGGGGTAGCCGCCTACTTGCCCGGCACCAGCGTCAGGCGTTGGCTGCCATAGGCGCGGGCAAAGTTCTGCGGTTGCACGGGCAGGCTCATGAAGCGCCCCTTGAACCAGGCGTCCAGGCCGTCACTGTAGTGAGGGCTGGCGGGGTTGCCGGACTGGCCGCTGCTGGTCAGGATCTGCAGCGGTTCGGCCTGGCCGAAGTCGACGACCATGCGTGCGGAGGCTGGCAGGCTGGTTTCGAAACCGTTGCCCCAGGCGTAAGGGGTCAAGGCCAGGGTGCTGAAGTCACCGCCGGTGGCCATCGGCGCGCGGCTGACGGTGTCGCCGAGCCCGGGGTAGTTCGGTGCTGGCCAGCGGTACTGGTGCAGCTTGCCCCATTGCCAGGCACGCCGGTCGGCCCCCATCTGTGCGACACCGGCATCCACCGCGGCGGCCAGGCTGCGGGCGAGGATGGTCGGTTTGTCTTCTTTCTGCGGCGTGCTGCGGTCATCCCAGAACGGACTGTCTTCGCGGCCGAGCAGGTGGTCGGCCTGGGCCGAGTACGACAGCCGGGCGTTGCTGACAAACGCTTGCCAGGCCGGGCTGGACTCGGGGCCAAGCTCGTCGAGGAAGGTATGGCGGGTGACGGCCTGGAGGAACAGTTCGTACAGCGCCGCATCGGCCGAGACCGGGCTCAGGCGGCCATCGAAGGCCTTGAGTCGGGTCAAGGCTTCGCGGGCCTTATCGCGCTGCTCGGCGGGCAGGGCATCGATGGCCTGTTTGAGCGGCTGAGCCATGCCAGGGGCGTCGAACATGCGCTTGAGCTTGTCGGCCAGAAGGGTGACCTGGTCGTTCTGCAGGGCCATCAGGCTACGGCTGTCATGACGCCCATTGCCGGCCAGTTGGCCCAGGCGTTCGGCGCGTTCGGGGTAGTACCAGGTGCTGGACAGCTGCATGCCGTAGCCCTTGGGCAGGCTGCGCTGGTTGGCATGGCCGATCCAGCCGCTGGGCGGGTCCTGGTCGTAGGGGTGAAGCATCGCATCGGCGAAACCGTCCCAGTCGAAGCGTCCGTCCCAGCCCGGCGAAGGCAGCAGGCCCTGGCCTTCGCGGCGATTGGGGTAACGGCCACTGACCTGCCAGCCAATGTGCTCGGGCTCGGCGAAGACGAAGTTCAGCGCAGCGGCGCCGATTTCGCGGGTGCTGTCGAAGGCGCGTTCGAGGTTGCTGGCGCGGGTCAGGTCGAACAGCGCATCGAGGCTCTTGTCGTCCTTGAGCTGCGGCAGGTGCAGGGCCAAGCCATAGCCGTTGCCGGGCTGGCCGAGCAGGGTGCCGTGGCGGGTGTCGTACAGCACTTCGCGCACCGGGCGCTGGCCGCGCACGAAGAAGGTTTCGTTACGCGCGCGGGCCGGCTGCCACTTGCCGTCGGCCAGGTAGGTGAGTTGGCTGCCCTGGCGGCGCAGTTGCTCAAGGAACAGGTCCTGGTTGTCGGCCATCACCGCGCTGCTGCTCCAGGCCAGCTTGCCGTTGTAGCCGGCCAGCACGATCGGCAGGCCGGGTAGCGACAGGCCGGCGACCTGGTACTTGCCGGTGTGGATCTGTACCGGACTCAGCGCCCAGGCGGCGCGGCTGTCGCTGGCCAGCAGGCTCTTGCCGCTGCGGCTGCGCAGAGGGCCCAGGGCCAGGTTCGAGGAACCGGGGCTGCCCAGCAAGTCGAGGTCGGCGAGCTTCTGGCTGGCGGCGGCGACGTCGTTCAGGCCGGGGATCTGGCTGGCCAGGTTGATGCCCTTGAGCTTGTCGGTCTCGCCCTCGGCCAGAGGCTCGTCGGGTGCACCTGGCAGCAGCCAGGCGAGCTTGTCGCTGCCGACCTTCTGCGCCAGGGTCAGGGCCGAGAGTTCCTCCTGCAGGTTCACCGATTGGCTGAAGGCGTAGAGGCTGAAGATCAGCGCCGAATCTTCGGGCTTCCAATATTCGGGGCGATAGCCGCTGCGGGCGAGTTCGGCCGGCAGCTTGTCGCGGTAGCGGAACAGATAGGCGTTGACCCCGCGGGCATAGACCTCGAAGAAGCGCTTCAGGCGCGGCGAGGCGTCGGCATACAGCTGGCCGGCGCTCTGCTTGAGGTTGGCGGCGCGCATCAGGCGGTCGATGTCCAGGGCTTCGGAGCCAGCGATCTCGGCCAGTCGCCCCTGGGCGAGCAGGCGCATGGCGACCATCTGTTCGATGCGGTCGCCAGCATGGACGTAGCCGAGGCTGAACAGCGCATCGTGGAAACTGCTGCTCTCGATCAACGGTGCGCCCATGGCGTTGCGTCGGACCGAGACGTTCTGCGCCAGGCCTTTGAGTGGCTGGACGCCGGTGGTCGGTGGCACGCTGTCCTGGTAGCCGCCCATCTGGCAGCCGGCGAGCCCGAGCATGCCGAGCAGCACTGCGCTGGTGCCGAACCGAGGGCGGAAGGGAGGAAACACGGGGGCGGCCATGACGAAGGCTCCTGGAGGGCGTGGCGGGGTCGGAAAGGCGCTAAAGGTAGGGCGGCGCGCGTCGGGCTGCAAGCGGCAAACGCAGCGCCACCCGGAGCGGCGTTACGCGCCGTGGCACTTCTTGAATTTCTTCTCGCTGCCGCACGGGCATGGATCGTTGCGTCCGACGTCCTTCAGGGCGTTGCGCACCGGTTCCTGGTGGCCGTGGTTGCAGTGCGGGCCGTGCACATGGCCGTGGTCATGATCATGGTGATGATCGTGACCGTGGTTGCAGTCGGGGCCATGGACATGGGGTTGCTGGGTCATTGCGGGTTACTCCGGTTGAAGATCGCCGGGGATTATCTCACCACTGCGCGACAAGTGCAGGTCCCGTCGACTGATCAGGCCGGTATTGAGTTCGCCTTGCAGGGTGTAGTGCAGCGGATCGCCGCTTTTCAGCAGTTTGGCGAGGGGCTTGAGGTGCTGCCACAGGTTGGTGCGCGCGGTGATCTTGAAGGTACGCCGGGCATGTCCGCCGACACTGCGCCAGACACTGGTCTCGTCCTGCACCAGCAGCAGGTCATTGAGCCGGATTGCGTACGACAGGCTGCGGATGAACAGGCGGCTGTCGTTGGGGTTGTCGATGCGCAGGTGCAGGATGAACTCCTGCTGGTGCAGGCGCGCCTTGACGGTTTCCACCCTGACCAGGTGCACTTCTGGCTCGCGCCAGTCGTTGCCGCCCCATCCCGCACAGCCACCCAGCAAGGCCAGGGTGAGACCAAGCGGGAGCAGGCGCGCCAGGGCATTCATCATCGGTTACCGAGGTAGCTGGCGCAGCATTTCTTGAACTTCTGCCCGCTGGCACAGGGGCAGGGGTCGTTGCGCCCCGCCTTGAGCTCGACGGTCGGGTCGATGAAGTACCAGCGCCCGGCGTTCTGCACGAAAGCCGAGCGCTCGCGGTGCTGGTGGTCACCCTGCTGGTCGTGCCAGCGTGCCGTGAAGGTGACGAACGCATGTTCCGGTTGCCCCCCCAGGACCTGCGCACTTTCCACCTCCAACCCCAGCCAGGTGCTCTGTGCACTCCAGGCGGCAATGCCGGCGCGGTCCAGCCCGGCCTGCTGGGCGGGAAGCGTGGTGGCTACCAGGTAATCCACCAGCCCCAGCACATAGGCGCTGTAGCGCGAGCGCATCAGCGTCTGGGCATCCGGTGCCGGGGTGCCGGCATGGTAGTGCCCGCAGCATGCGTCGAGAAGATTGCCGCTGCCACAGGGGCAGACCGAGACACTCATGAAATCACCACCAGTACTTGCCAAAGTTTTGCGGATTCGCCCAGAACTTGGCATTGAGCCAGTCCGGGACCTGCTTGTAGTCATGTAGATCATAGGTGAACAGGCTCAGTACCTGCTCGTCGCGACGGAATTTCTCGCTGGCCGACAGCGCAAGGGCGAAGAAATCGGTGTCCTGCCAGCCACAGGCGGCCAGGTCGGCCAGCACCGCGACCTTGCTGGCATTCAGATTGCGAATGCCGCCGAGCAGTTCCAGCCCGCTGCGCTTGGGCAAGTGCTCGAGGCAATCGACCAGCACCGCGAGGTCGAAGCGTTGGGCCGCCAGGTCGGCAGGCAATGGACCAGGCGCAGCCACCGACAGTTGTACCGTCGGGTGAGCTGCCGCGAAGGCCTCCAGGGCCGGGAAACGTGTGCCGACCAACAGCAGGCGCGCGGGTGCGAAGCGCTCGAGAAGGGCCGCCAGGGCCTGTTGGGGGGTACGCTGGGAAAAACCGTCGGTCATTGCCAATCCTCGTTCAGGTCGCTCAAGACTAGCGGTCCCAGCCCCGACGGCAAAGAGGCGCAGCATCGCGTCGTGGCTAATTGCTGGCAGAGAGGGAATAGGCGGTCTTTACTCCCAGAGCATCGGTTCTGCACCGATCCCCCTAGGAGAAGCAACGAAAATGAGCATAGTACGCACAGCGATACCCCTGGTTCTGCTCACCAGTGTGTTGACTGGTTGTGCAGGTTTGCAAAAAACCGACTGGCCGAAGTGTGCTGCCGTCGGGGGCGTGGGTGGCGCAGCCCTGGGCGCCATCGAAAGCTCCAGCTGGGCCGGCTGGGGCGCGTTGCTCGGCGGTGGCCTGGCGGCGGGCTACTGCTGGGCCCATGGCGATGGCGACGAAGATGGCGATGGCGTGCCCGACAGCCGCGACAAGTGCCCAGGCACCCCGCGTGGCGTGCAGGTCGATGCCAACGGCTGCCCACCCGAGCCGGTCGCCGTGGTCGAGGAAGTCGTCGTGGTCGAGAAGGAGGAAGTCATCGTCATCCGTGACGTGCACTTCGAGTTCGATTCCGCGCGCCTGACCGCAACCGACAAGGAGCGCCTGAACACCATCGCCACGCGCCTGAAGCAGGAGGCACCCAGCGCTCGCCTGAGCGTGACCGGCCATACCGACAGCGTCGGCTCCGACAGCTACAACCAGAAGCTCTCCGAGCGTCGTGCCCATTCGGTGACCGACTATCTGGTGACCAGCGGCGTACCGCGCAGCAGCTTCGTTTCGGTAGTGGGAGCTGGCGAGACCCAGCCCGTGGCCGACAACGCCACGGCCGATGGCCGCGCCATGAACCGCCGCACCGAGATCAAGATCCAGCGCTGACCGCCCGCGCCCACGTCTTTAGCCGTGGCGTGGGCGCATTCACCGGGGACCTGACCCATGAATACCTTGTCGAAGACGGCTGTGTCGCTGCTGCTGGCCTCCAGCCTGCTGAACGGGTGCGCCACCCACAGTGATGGCAGCGCCCCCCTGAATCAACGGACCTGGCCGGTCTGCAGCCTGCTCGGCGGGCTGGTCGGTGGCGGTCTGGGCGCGATCGAAAGCTCCAGCTGGGCGACCGGTGCCGGTGTTGCCGGAGCCATCGCCGGTGGCCTGATCTGTTACGCACAGGATGGTGACGAAGATGGCGATGGTGTGTTCGACCGTCGTGATCGCTGCCCGGACACCCCCAAAGGTACGGCAGTCGACCACATGGGCTGCCCGCTCCCGCAGTATCCGCCTTCGACGCCCAAACCCGAGGCCCCAGCACCTGCGCCTGAGGTGATCACCCTCGACGATCAAGGCCAGGTGCTGTTTGCGTTCGACTCCGCACAGCTGTCGGCCCCAGCCCAACAGCGCCTGCAAGCGCTGTTGCCGAAACTTGGCGACCCCAGCGTGACGGCCATCAGGGTGATCGGACATACCGATAGCGTAGGCGCCGACCACTATAACCAGGGCCTGTCCGAACGCCGCGCGGCCAGTGTTGCGCAGTACTTGATCGGGCAAGGGCTGTCGCCGGCCAAGGTGAACAGTCAAGGTCGCGGTGAAAGCGAGCCGGTGGCCGACAACGACACCGACGAAGGGCGAGCGCAGAACCGACGGGTGGAACTGCACCTGAACTGAATCGCCTCTGGCGCGCGCCCTGGCGCGGCGGTACTGTTGTGCGCACGGCCCGCTCGAACGGGCCGCGCGCGCATAACAAAGACAGTACAAGACAGTCGGGGGGCGGGGTATGAAGTTCATCCTGGGCCTGGGCAAGGCCCTGACGGTGGTTTTCTGGTGGGTGGTGCTGGTCAATCTGTTGATGCCGCAACCCCTGCCGTTCAATCTGCTGATCAATGCGGCAGGCATCACGCTGCTGGGCTTGCATGTGCTGGAGGTGTTGTTCTTCAACGCCAGCCTGCGCGGGCGCAGCCATCGCTGGTTCGATCGCTTGCAGATCCTGCTGACCGGCATCTTCCATGTCATGTCCATTCCCCGTCCGCAGGAGGCTTCGCGCCATGCGTAAGTTGATGTTGCTGGCCGCGCTGGCCACCCCGCTGGCCCAGGCCGAGAGTCTCGAAGTCGCTGCCCATTCGATGCTGCGCCTGCCGAACAAGGCGTCCAGCGTGCACCTGGAGCGCGTGCAGGTGGCTGATTCGGCGACCTTGCTGTTGCCCGCCACGCTCACCGCATTGAAGATCGACCACCTCGAACTGGGCCGTGACGCGCGCATCGCCATCGCTCCGGCGCAAAGCGCCTTGAGCATCGAAGCGAGCAGTGCCGTGCTGGGTGTCGGCAGTGAAATCAGCGCGCCGGGGGCGCCGGGCAGCTACGAGCGTGCGGCGCGTCCCGGTCGTGACCTCGACTTGCGCCTGCAAACGCTGGAGGCGGAGCAGCTGTCGATCGACGCCCGTGGCGGCGCCGGGGCACCGGGCTATGCCGGCCTCGATGGCGGCAATGGCACGGCCGGAGGGTGTACCTGGGGCACCGCCAGCCGTGGCGCGAACGGTGACAACGGAGGAAATGGGCATGACGGCGCGGCCGGAGGCCGGATTCGCCTGGCCCTGCCGGCAGACTTCCCGCAGGAGCGTATCCAGGTACGCCTCGATGGTGGTGCGCCGGGCAAGCCGGGCGCTGCCGGCAAGGCCGGGCAGGGTGGTGCGAGCAAGGGGTGCCTGGTGTATCGCACCGAGGCCGGTGCCAACGGTCGTCCGGGCCTGCCAGGGCAACCGGGGCTTGCCGGTACCGCGGGGGAGTTGATTCTGCAGCGGCTTTGACGGGGAGCGCGTTGCGCTCTCAAGCGTTTGCGTTCCCAGGGGCCGCGTTGCGGCCCCCAGTCAACGACTTCAGAACATGACGCGAGCGCTGGCCACTGCCACCACGGCGATGCCCAGCAGCAGGTTGATCCCCACCATCCGTCGGATCCTGACCAGCACCCCGGCACCCGCCGGCCAGTCCTCGGCCTGCACCGCAGCGCGCAGTTCCGGCAGCAGCAGCGCCTGCACGCGCAGGAACAAGGCAAACATCACGATCCCGCCGCCCATCATCAGTTGTACATAGCGGGGCGCGGTCTCGAAGCCGGAAAATCGCAGGTGCAACATGCCGATACCACTTATCGCCAGCACCGCTACCGCCAGCCAGACCCATCCGAAGAAGCGTCGGAATACTTCCACCCACAGCCGCAGCCGCGCGGGCCCCTCCAGCGCTGCGACCGTTGCCGGGCGCAGTACCAGCCAGGCGAAGAACATCCCGCCAACCCAGACAAGGGCGGCCAGGACATGCAGTGTGTAGGGCAGGGCAAAGGCAAGCATCCGGATCTCCATGCGGCACAAAGGGCAATAGCGGGGTATGATAGCCGCCCCATGCGAAACACTGAAAATATATCCAGCCCTTCGGGCGCCCGCAGACCATGATCAGCAACGAACTCAAAGCCACCATCCAGGGCGCCTATTCGCGTTTTCTCGAAGCCAAGAGCCTCAAGCCGCGTTACGGCCAGCGCCTGATGATCGCCGAAGTGGCCAAGGTACTCGGCGACATCGCCTGCGATGATGAAGGTCGCCGGGCCGGCGAACCTGCCGTGGTCGCGGTCGAGGCCGGCACCGGTACCGGCAAGACGGTCGCCTACAGCCTCGCCGCGATTCCCGCCGCCAAGGCCGCCGGCAAGCGCCTGGTGATCGCCACCGCCACCGTCGCCCTGCAGGAGCAGATCGTCTTCAAGGACCTGCCCGACCTGATGCGCAACAGCGGCCTGAACTTCAGCTTCGCTCTGGCCAAGGGGCGTGGGCGCTACTTGTGCCTGTCCAAGCTCGACGTGCTGCTGCAGGAGGGCCACGCCCAGTCGGCGACCGCCCAGCTGTTCGAAGAAGAAGGCTTCCACATCGAAGTCGACGAGCGCAGCCAGAAGCTGTTCAACAGCATGATCGAGAAACTTGCCGGCAACCGCTGGGACGGCGACCGCGACAGTTGGTCGGAAACCCTCGAGGACCAGGACTGGGCGCGCCTGACCACCGACCACAGCCAGTGCACCGGCCGACATTGTCCGAACTTCCAGCAGTGCGTGTTCTACAAGGCGCGCGAAGGCATGGGCAAGGTCGATGTGATCGTCACCAACCACGACATGGTCCTGGCCGACCTGGCCCTGGGCGGTGGCGCGGTACTGCCCGACCCGCGCGACACGATGTACGTGTTCGACGAAGGCCACCACCTGCCAGACAAGGCCATCGGCCATTTCGCCCATTATTCGCGGCTGCGCTCCACGGCCGACTGGCTGGAGCAGACGGCCAAGAACCTCACCAAGCTGTTGGCCCAGCACCCGTTGCCAGGCGACCTGGGCAAGCTGATCGAGCAGGTGCCGGAGCTGGCGCGGGAAATCCGCACCCAGCAGCAGTTCATGTTCACCCTGTGCGAACAGGTTGCCGATTTCCGGCCCGGTGAAGACATGGAAGGGCGTGATCGCCCGCGCTACCGCTTCGAGGGGGGCGTGGTGCCGGAGCAGATCCGCGAGGTCGGCATCGAGCTGAAAAAGGGCTTCGCCCGCCTCAACGATCTGTTCACCCGGCTTGCCGACCTGTTAAAGGAAGGCATGGACGGTGAGGTCAACATCGGCATCGCCAGTCACCAGGCCGAAGAGTGGTACCCGCTGTTCGGCAGCCTGGTCACCCGTGCCCAGGGCAACTGGGAGCTGTGGACCGCTTTCACCGCCGAAGACCCTGAAGACAGCCCGCCCATGGCGCGTTGGCTGACGCTGGCCGAGAGTGGGGCGCTGTTCGACATCGAGGTCAACGCCAGCCCGATTCTTGCCGCCGAAATGCTGCGCCGCAGCCTGTGGAGCGTTGCCCATGGTGCGCTGGTCACTTCGGCGACCCTGACTGCGCTGGGCAAGTTCGACCGCTTCCGCATGCGCTCCGGGCTGCCGCGTGATGCGGTGACCTGCGTCGTGCCCAGCCCATTCGTGCATGGCGATGCCGGCTTGCTGCGGGTGCCCGACCTGGGCGCCGACCCGCGCGATGCGGCGGGCCATACTGCGGCGATCATCCGCGAATTGCCGAACATCGTCGAAGACGCCCGTGGCGCGCTGGTGCTGTTCTCTTCGCGCAAGCAGATGCAGGACGTGTTCGATGGCCTGGACCGCGACTGGCGCAAGCTGGTGCTGATCCAGGGCAACCTGTCCAAGCAGGAGACGCTGAACAAGCACAAGGCCCGGGTCGACGACGGTCAGCACAGTGTGTTGTTTGGCTTGGCCAGTTTCGCCGAAGGCGTCGACCTGCCAGGTGCTTATTGCGAGCACGTGGTCATCGCCAAGATTCCGTTCGCCGTGCCGGACGACCCTGTCGAGGCGGCCCTGGCGGAGTGGATCGAGGCGCGTGGCGGTAACCCGTTCATGGAAATCGCCGTGCCCGACGCCTCCCTGCGCCTGATCCAGGCCTGCGGTCGTCTGCTGCGTACCGAGCAGGACCGTGGTGTCATCACCTTGCTCGATCGACGCCTGGTCACCCAGCGCTACGGCAAGGCTATTCTCAATGCGCTGCCGCCCTTCCGGCGGGAGATCCAGTAACGGCCGGAGCACGATGCCCGGCCCGTTGTCCATGACTCGACCAGGTCCATGAGGGCCTTGAAGGAGAGCCACGTCCACATGATCCGCCGTACCTTGCCCGTCGTTTTCACCTTGTTGTTCAGTACCCCGTTGCTGGCAGCCCAGCAGACGTTGTTCAGCTTCGTGCGCCCGACTTCGGTCGTCACCGTGACCACCGAAGACACGGGGATGCCGCAGTACAACGCGGAGCAAACAGCCGAAGGCGAAGTGCTGCGGCGCGTGGTGTTCAATCCGGTGGAGCGTCCGACCTTGCGCCTCAGCCCGCAGGCAGGGACCTGGGACTGGTCGACAGGGCAGTTTCTGACGCTACGCCTGCAAAGTGCGATGGACTGGGCCTTGACCGTGGATGTCACGCTGCTGGGCAGCGATGGGCGTACGCTCACCAGCCGCATCGACCTGCCAGCGGGCCCGGCGCAAACGGTGATGGTGCCGCTCAAGGCCAGTTCGCCGTTGAGTCAGGGCATGCGTGCCGGTCCGCCGATGCCTTGGACGTACGAAGGGCAACGCGTGCTGTTGACCAGCAGCACGGGCGAGGTAGATCTCAAACAGGTGGTTTCGATCAGCCTGAGCATTCCCCGACCCAAGGTCGCGCAGAACCTGCTGATCGAAAAGGTCGGGATACAGGATGATGACCAGGCATACCGGGCGGCCTACGGCGATTTGATCGATGCCTATGGCCAGTCCACCCGAGGTCGCTGGCCGGAAAAAATCGTCAACGATGAGCAACTCAAGGCCGCCGATGCCCGTGAGCGCCAGCAACTCAAGGCCTGGCTGGCCGAGCGCGAGAAGCAGAAACTGGACACGTACGGCGGCCTGGTGGCCGGGCCGACCTTCGAAGCCACCGGCTTCTTCCGCACTGAAAAGCGCGACGGCCGCTGGTTCCTGGTGACCCCGCAGGGGCACCCTTTCTACTCGCTGGGCGTCAACGCGGTGGCCGCCGATGGCGGGCGCACCTACGTCGCGGGCCGAGAATCGATGTTCAAAGGGTTGCCTGGGGAGGGCGATCCGCTCGCGGCGTTCTATGGCCAAGGCAACAATGACGACGGTAATGCGTCTTCCCAAGGGCGTGGCTTCAAGCAAGGGCGTTGGTATGACTTCTATGCTGCCAACCTGCAGCGCACCTATGCCAAGCCCTGCGCCCCGGCGCCCGAGGGGCAGCCTCCGGTGGACTGCCCGGCCGCCGGTGTCGATGCCGAACGCTGGCAGGTGCACAGCCTCGATCGTTTGCAGGCCTGGGGGTTCAACACCCTGGGGAACTGGAGCGATCCGGCCCTGAGCCAGGCCAGGCGCATGCCGTACACCCTGCCGCTGTCGATCGTCGGTGACTATGCCAGTATCAGCACCGGCATGGACTGGTGGGGGCGTATGCCCGACCCGTTCGACCCGCGATTTGCCATGGCTACAGAACGTGCGGTGGCCATTGCCGCGCGGGATCATCGCGACGACCCGTGGCTGATCGGTTATTTCGCGGACAACGAACTGGCCTGGGCGGCGCCGGGCGATGATCCCAAGGCACGGTATGGCCTGGCTTACGGCACCTTGCGCCTGACCACCGATGTGCCGGCCAAACGCGCCTTCCTCAAGCAGTTGCGTGACAAGTACCGAAACCAGGAGGGGCTGTCGAAGGCGTGGGGTATCGAACTGAAAGCCTGGGAGCTCATGGAGGACCCCGGTTTCGAGGCGCCACTGCCCAACCCTGAGCACCCGGAAATCGAGCGTGACTATCAGTACTTCCAACAGGTGTTTGCACAGACTTACTTCAAGACCATCTCCGATGCGCTGAAATGGCATGCGCCCAACCATTTGTTGCTGGGTGGACGCTACGCCGTCAGTACACCTGAGGCAGTGAAGGCCTGTGCCGAGTTCTGCGATGTGCTCAGCTTCAACTTCTATACCCTCAAGCCCGAGGACGGCTACGACTTCGCCCGGTTGGCCGAGCTGGACAAGCCGGTGCTGGTCTCGGAGTTCCAGTTCGGCTCCCGTGACCGTGGCCCGTTCTGGCCAGGGCCGCTCGAGGTCGCGCGTGAAGAGGACCGTGGGCCTGCCTACGGCAATTTCCTCAAGGCAGCGCTCGCTCAACCGATGATCGTGGGTGCTCACTGGTTCCAATACCTCGACCAGCCAGCCAGCGGGCGTCTGCTCGACGGGGAGAATGGGCATCTGGGCCTGGTCGGTATCACCGACGTGGCCTATCCGGGGTTTGTCGAGGCGGTAAGGCGGAGCAACCAGCAGGCGTTGGAGCAATTGCGCAGGGGGCTCGAGGTCAAGGCGCCCTGAGCACAGCAGTTGGGTTCCGGCCAGTACTGGCCGCCTAACCTCTGGGGTTTTGCTTACAACCTTCCAGCCACATTCAGTAGGCAAACCCGCCAACTACTGAAACAATGCACGACTTTGTGAGACAGGTCGTACGGAGAGTAGGCGGGTGCAGATCCAGGGCCACTATGAGCTGAAGTTCGAAGCGGTGCGCGACGCGTTTGCCGCATTGTTCGATGATCCCCAGGAGCGTGGCGCGGCGCTGTGCATCCAGGTTGGTGGCGAAACCGTCATCGATCTGTGGGCCGGCAGCGCCGACAAGGACGGCCAGCAGGCGTGGCACAGCGATATCATCGCCAACCTGTTTTCCTGCACCAAGACCTTCACTGCTGTGACTGCGCTGCAATTGGTGGGTGAGGGCAAGCTGGCCCTGGACGTGCCGGTGACCCGTTACTGGCCGGAGTTTGGCCAGGCGGGCAAGGACGGCATTACCCTGCGCCAGTTGCTGAGCCACCGCGCCGGCCTGCCGGCAATCCGTGAGTTGTTGCCGGCCGAGGCCCTCTACGACTGGCAGGTCATGGTCGACGCCCTGGCGGCCGAAACGCCGTGGTGGACCCCTGGCAGCGAGCATGGCTATGCCGCCATCACCTATGGCTGGCTGATCGGCGAACTGATCCGCCGCGCCGATGGCCGTGGCCCTGGTGACTCGATCGTCGCCCGCACTGCGCGCCCGTTGGGGCTGGATTTTCATGTGGGGCTGGCCGATGAGGAGTTCCACCGCGTGGCGCATATCGCCCGTGGCAAGGGTAATCCTGGTGATGCCGCAGCCCAGCGTTTGCTGCAGGTGACCATGCGCGAGCCTGAGGCGTTGTCGACCCGTGCTTTCACCAATCCGCCAGCGATCCTCACCAGCACCAACAAACCCGAGTGGCGCCGCATGCAGCAACCGGCTGCCAATGGCCACGGCAATGCCCGCAGCCTGGCGGGCTTCTATGCCGGCCTGCTCGATGGCAGCCTGCTGGAATCCGAACTGCTCGATGAACTGACCCGCGAGCATAGCCTTGGGCAGGATCGCACCCTGTTGACCCAGACCCGTTTTGGCCTGGGCTGCATGCTCGACCAGCCGGATGTCGCCAACGCCACCTTCGGCTTGGGTGCTCGGGCTTTCGGTCATCCGGGGGCGGGTGGATCGGTCGGTTTCGCCGACCCCGAGCACGACGTGGCCTTCGGTTTCGTCACCAATACCCTGGGCCCCTACGTATTGATGGACCCCCGTGCGCAGAAACTGGTGCGGGTACTGGGTAGTTGCCTTTGATCGGGTAATGCGGGTAATGCCCGATTCCTTTGACTATCCTCAATGCCAACGCCTCGTGTGTGTGGGCAAAATTTCTTTCTAATTCATGGTGTATCGCTGATGTCTTCACAAAAAACCTTAGCACTTGCCCTGTGCCTGGCCATGACCGGCTGCGCCAGCCACTCCCAGGACGCTTCGAAGGACGGCGGCCTCAGCTGGTGGCCCTTCGGTTCGGACAAGGTTGCCGAACAGGACGTGAAGGACGCGGTGACCGAGAAGGTCGTCCAGGCCGATGCCAAGTCTGAAAGCAGCAGCCGCTGGTGGTGGCCGTTCGGCTCGAGCGACAAGCAGGCCGAGGCGCCGGCAGTGCCCAAGATCGACCAGAAGGCTACCCAGGCCTGGCTGGACGAGTACGAACCGAAGCTGCGCGAGGCCGCCAAAGACAGCAAGCTTGAAATCGAACGTCGTGACAACGTGCTTGCGGTGACCCTGCCGGTCGACGGCTCCTACAACCCGGACCGCCCGAACATGCTGCTGCCGTCTTCTCTGGGCCCGATCACCCGTGTGGCCAAGATCGTCGAAGGCGACCCGAAGACTGCCGTGCTCGTACTTGGCCATGCCGATACCAGCGGTGTCGCCGTCGCCAACCAGAAGCTCAGCCTCGAGCGTGCCGCGTCGGTCTCGGCGATCTTCCGCTTGAGCGGCTTGCAGCGTGACCGCCTGACCCTCAAGGGCATGGGTGGCGTGATGCCACGCGCGGCCAATGACAGCGTCGAGGGTCGAGCCCTGAACCGCCGTGTGGAAATGCTGCTGACCCCGCAGAACACCATGGTCGCCTTGCTGGCCAAGTACCAGCAGGCAGCCCCGGCGCCGGTACCTGCGGCGATGGTTGCCACCCAGGATGCCAAGGCACCCGCCAAGGCCGCTGATGCCAAGCCCGCCGCGAAGAAGCCTGTCGCCAAGGCTGCAGCCAAGCCCGCTGCGAAAAAGCCTGTCGCCAAGGCTGCAGCCAAGCCGGCCGCGAAAAAGCCAGCAACCAAGCCCGCAGCCAAGAAAGCGGCGCCTGCTGCCGACAAGAAAGTCGCCGCCAACAGCCCTGCGAAGACCAATTGATCGTCTAAGGAAACGCAGCCATGACTCAATCCCTGGCCGACATGCGGCGCGACTACACCCGTGATGGCCTGGCCGAGGCCCAGGCACCGGGTGAGCCGTTCGCGCTGTTTCACCATTGGTTCGGCGACGCGGTGAAGACCGAACAGCCGCCCGTCGAGGCCAATGCCATGACCCTTGCCACGGTTGACGGCGAAGGGCGTCCGCATTGTCGGGTGCTGCTGCTCAAGGGGCTCGATGAGCGCGGATTCACGTTCTTCACCAACTATGAAAGCGCCAAGGGCCAGCAATTGCTGGTCAATCCGTTCGCTGCGATGACGTTCTTCTGGCCGGCGCTCGAGCGCCAGGTGCGCATCGAAGGGCGAGTGGAAAAAGTCAGCGCAAAAGAGTCGGACGACTACTACCAGGTACGTCCTCTGGGCAGTCGGCTGGGGGCCTGGGCCTCGCCACAGAGCCGAGTGATCGCCGATCGCGCAGCGCTCGAAGGTTTGCTCAAGGCTACCGAGGCGCGGTTCTCCGACACTCAGCCGCATTGCCCGGACCATTGGGGTGGCTACCGCTTGCTACCTGAGCGGATCGAGTTCTGGCAGGGGCGCTCCAGCCGCTTGCACGATCGCCTCAATTACCGGCTGGTCGATGGTCAGTGGCAGCGAGAGCGGTTGGCTCCGTGATTGCCAGGGGGCCGCTTGCGGCCCTCGCCATTACCCGGTAAGGCTTGATCTTCATCCCGCCTTCAGCGGCGAAAACACAGTCCAGCGCCCCCTGTCATTGCGACGATGAAGTAATCCACGACTATTCTTGGTCTCATTGGTGAAGTGGGCGGCAAGCTGCTTGGCGCCTGTACTCGAGCTGAATGAAAACAATTTAATAACGTTTGTGTCGTGACACCCATCAACACGGGGAGTCTAATGGACACCTGACTTATGGAGATTCCCCATGCGTAAATCCGTTTTGATGGTGGCAAGCTTCACCACCATGGCGCTGTTGCTCGGTGGCTGCCAGTCCAGCCTGACCGGTGACAGTTACTCTCGAGATGAAGCCCGTCGCGTGCAGACTGTGCGCATGGGCACGATCGAATCCCTGCGCCCGGTCAAGATCGAGGGTACCAAGACTCCGATCGGCGGTGGCGCCGGTGCCATTGTCGGTGGCGTCGCGGGCAGCGCCGTAGGGGGTGGTCGCGGCAGTATCGTTGCTGCGGTGATCGGTGCCGTGGCCGGTGGCCTGGCAGGCTCGGCCGCCGAAGAAGGCCTGACCCGCACCCAAGGCGTTGAAATTACCGTGCGTGAAGACGACGGCAGCATGCGCGCCTATGTGCAGCAAGTGCAGCAGAACGAGATCTTCCGCGTTGGTGAACGTGTGCGCATCATGACCGTCGATGGCACCAGCCGCGTCACTCACTGATTTCGCAGCGCAAAGAAAACCCCGATCCGGCGAGGCCGGTCGGGGTTTTTTTGCCTGATGCTATCAGCTGGTTGCAACTGATACTTGTCGCTTGCGGCTGGCCGCCGCAGTCACGGCATAGCCGATCAACGCCGCGAAGAGCGAGCCGGTGAGGATGCCCATGCGGTCCTCCCCGGCATACTCGCTGACACCGGATGGGAAGGCCAGGGAGCCAACGAACAGGCTCATGGTGAAACCGATACCGCACAGAATCGCGACGCCAAACACCTGGCCCCAGTTGGCGCCCGCGGGCAGGGCGGCCAGGCGCAGCTTGATGGCCATCCAGGTCAGGCCGAACACACCAACCGTCTTACCCAGCAGCAATCCGATGGCGATGCCCATGGGCACCGAATGCGTGAAGCTCTCCGCGCTGGCATTGGTCAGCGATACTCCAGCATTGGCGAACGCGAACAGCGGCAGGATCGCGTAGGCCACCCAGGGGTGTAGTGCGTGCTCCAGGGTGAGCAGTGGAGAGGCATTTTTCTTGTCGCCGGTGCCCAGGGGAATGAACATTGCCAGCGCCACGCCGGCGAGGGTGGCATGGACGCCGCTCTTCAGCACGCAGACCCAAAGGACCAGCCCGACGATCAGGTACGGCGCAAGCTTCTTCACCCCGAGGCGGTTCATGCCCAGCAGCGCCAGCAGACAAGCTCCGGCAAGCATCAATGCCATGTTCGAAAGCTCGCCGGAATAGAACAGGGCGATGATGATGATCGCGCCGAGGTCGTCGATGATCGCCAGGGTCATCAGGAACAATTTGAGCGATACCGGCACACGCTTGCCGAGCAGCGCCAGCACGCCAAGGGCGAACGCGATGTCGGTCGCGGTAGGGATGGCCCAGCCAGCCAGTGTGGCGGGGTTGTCACGGTTGATGAACCAGTAGATCAGCGCCGGTACCAGCATGCCGCCGACCGCCGCAGTGGCAGGAAGAATGATCTGCGAGGGCTTGGACAACTGGCCTTCGAGTACCTCGCGCTTGACCTCCAGGCCGATCAGCAGGAAGAACAGCGCCATCAGGCCATCGTTGATCCACAACAGCAGCGGCTTGGCGATCTGCAGGGCGCCGATCTGCACCGCGACAGGAACGTCGAGAAAGCCCATGTACAGGTGCGACAGGGGTGAGTTGTTGACGATCAGGGCAATGACCGCCGCGATGATGAGCAGCAGGCCGCTGGCAGACTCCAGCTGCAGGAAACGATTGATAAGGCTGCGCACGGGCGAGCGTCTCCAGTACGTATTTGAACGGAACGGGCGTACACCCTAACGTGCGGCGATATTCTTTAAAACAAAAACTATATTCTTTTTTGTTATAAATGATTGCGCTTTGGCTATCTGACTCCTGGGCGGAGGTATCCCTCTGGATCCCAGGAATATTCAGCCAACTGCCGAGCCGTTTTACCGTTGAAATCTGTGCTGCAACGCGTTTCTTCGAAACAGGCGTCACGGAGGGGGAGTCGGGGACTGCGCATTGCCCTACATCCTGCTCGGATCGTTCACCCGCTCTCTACAGAATTGGGTGTCTGCCTTCCAAGAACATAGCTGGTGAAATTTCAAAAAACTCACTAATTCTCTGATTTTATTGGCTAATTATTTCAAGGAAACCTAACTGTAATGCGCTCCCAACAGGCTCTGCTGCCACCGATCGGCTGTGGTCCGGCGGTAGAAAACCATTACTTTGGGAGAAGTTGCATGAACGCTATTCACCGCCTGGCAAGCTGTCGTTTCGGCTTTGCTGCGGGCGCTCTGGGATTGATGGTCAGCACCCAGGCAGCAGCCGGTACCGTTACAACCGATGGGGCTGATATCGTCATCAAGACCAAGGGGGGCTTGAGGTTGCCACGACCGACAAGCAATTCGCTTTCCAGATAGGTGGCCTGTTGCAGGCTGACTACAGTGAGTTCGACGGTCTCTATAGCAAGAACGGCAAGCGCGCGAACGAGGCTTTCCTGCGTCGTGCCAGGTTGGAGCTCAATGGCAAGGCCTATGGTGATTGGTCCTATGAGTTCTCCATCGATTTCGCCGACGACGGTGCGACGTCCTGGAAGGAAGCCTCTGTCAGCTACCTGGCGCTGGAGCCGGTGACGATCAAGGTGGGGCGTTTTGATCCTGACTTCGGGCTGGAGCAAGCTACCAGTTCCAAATGGACAACCGCCATGGAGCGTAGCCTGCTCGGCGATCTGGCCCCGTGGGTAGCCGCCCATGCAGACGGCATGGGCGTGCAATTGAGCGCCAGCACCGATCTGTTCTATGGCGTCGCCAGTGTCAATCGCCCCAAGGGGCAGGAAGACAAGAACGGCAAGAACACCAACACCTATAACCTCCGCGCGGTCGTCGCGCCTTGGGCCGAGCCTGGCAATGTGCTGCATTTTGGTGTCGATTACGCCATGAGTGATATTGACAAGGTTGCCAGCAACGGTCGTATCCGTTCACGCCTGGGCGCGCGCGCAACCTCCGAAGACGCCGTCAACGGGAACCGCGTGGACCTCGCTCCTGGCGTTGCCGGAGCCTACGAAGGTGATGCGGTCTGGGGGCTGGAAGCCGCCTGGGCGCAGGGGCCCTTGTCGGTGCAGGCCGAGTACCTGCGCCGGGATCTCGATGCAGCATCGGATACCAGGCGCAATGATCGAAAAGCTGAGGGGTACTACGGCCAGTTGGCCTACACCCTCACTGGCGAGCCTCGGGGTTACAAACTCGACGGTGGCAAGTTCGACAAGGTCAAGCCGTCCGACAAGCAACTGGGGGCATGGGAGGTCTTCTACCGCTTCGATGCCGCGCGAGTCGAAGAGCGCGGTTACGTGGATAACCGGGCGAAGCTGCACACCTTGGGCGTCAACTGGTATGTAAATGATCAGGTCAAGGTTTCGGCCAATTATGTGAAAACAAACGTCGATGGCATCAGCAACCAGGCCGGTGATGACTCTGGCGACGCCGTGGCGATGCGCCTGCAGTATGTTTTCTGAGGCCTGCACCAGACATGTAGCAGCCCCGATGCTTCGGGGCTTGCCTGACCGCGAGGAATACCATGATCCGCTTCTGCACTACCGTTTTGGCGCTGTTCCTGCTCTGTGCCCAGGCCCGAGCCGATGGCGAGCCTGCCCGCATCGGACAGCTGCTGGAGGTCAGCATCGAGCAGTTGCACCCAACCCAGGCTGTCATCGGATTCGACCAGATCTATTACAAGCTGGGTCGTTATGCCGCCGAGCCGAAAAGGGCCTTCGATGACTATTGTGAAGTCAACGGGCAGGGCGAGGCTCGTGCGGTGGGCAAAGGCGCCGAGTTGAGCAATCTTGACAGCTTTGTCTGTGAGGCCGCCATAGGTACTCGCAAGGCCGACATGAAGACGGTCGTCGTTGGCCCGGACGGGCGCCTTTATCTCACCGATGGTCACCATGGTTTCACCAGCCTCGCCGAGTGGGCCGGTCGTGGCTTGAAGGTCTGGGTGAGAGTTACCGACGATTTCAGCGACAGCACCGACCTTGCGCAGTTCTGGCAGCGCATGCAGCAGGCCCGCAAGACCTGGCTGCGCGATGCTGACGGCAAACCGATCAAACCTGCCCAGCTACCCGCCCATGTTGGCTTGAGTGACATGGCCGATGACCCGTATCGGTCCCTGGTGTACTTCGCCCGCAAGGTTGGCTACGACAAGCCGCGCTCCGGTGACGTGGCGCCTGAGTTTCTCGAGTTTTACTGGGGCAACTGGCTGCGGGGAACGTTGCCGCTGGCAGCTTTCGATCTTGATGAGCGCAGCGGTTATCGGCAGGCGGTTGCCGCAGCCGCCAGGTTGATGGTGACGCTGGCCCCGGACGAGGTTGTTGGCGACAGCGGCTTCACTGCGCGCCAACTGGGTGGTTATCACAGCGTTGACCGCAAGGAACTGGACAAGACTGCGAGCCGCAAGCTGGGCTATGTGGCCGAGTACCGCAAGAACCGCAGTACTCGGCAATAGCCCGTGCAACTGGCCTGGCTCGGGGCGTCAGGCCTTGATTCCCAGTATGTCGCGCGCGACCGCTTCGGCGATCCGAATGCCATCGACGCCCGCCGACAGGATGCCGCCGGCATAGCCTGCCCCTTCACCGGCGGGGAACAGCCCCTTGAGGTTCAGGCTCTGGTAGTCCTCGCCACGGGTAATGCGCAGTGGCGACGAGGTACGTGTTTCGATGCCGGTCAGCACTGCATCGTGCAGGTTGTAGCCCTTGATCTGGCGATCGAAGGCCGGTAGCGCTTCGCGAATCGCCTCGATGGCGAAGTCGGGCAGGCTGGGGGCCAGGTCACCGAGGGTGACGCCTGGTTTGTAGGAAGGTTCGACGCTGCCCAGCGCCGTGGACGCACGACCTGCGACGAAATCGCCGACCAGTTGCGCCGGCGCCTGGTAGTTGCTGCCGCCCATGACATAGGCGTGGGCTTCCAGGCGTTCCTGCAACTCGATGCCGGCCAATGGGCCGCCCGGGTAGTCACGCTCAGGGTCGATGCCCACGACGATGCCAGAGTTGGCATTGCGCTCATTGCGCGAATACTGGCTCATGCCGTTGGTGACTACGCGCCCCGGCTCGCTGGTCGCGGCGACCACGGTACCGCCCGGGCACATGCAGAAGCTGTAGACCGAGCGGCCGTTCTTGGCGTGGTAGACCAGCTTGTAGTCGGCGGCGCCGAGTTTCGGGTGCCCGGCATACTTGCCCAGGCGCGCCTTGTCGATCAGCGATTGCGGGTGCTCGATACGGAAGCCCACCGAGAAGGGCTTGGCCTCCATGAACACGCCCCTGGCGTGGAGCATACGGAAGGTGTCGCGGGCACTGTGCCCCAGGGCCAGCACCACATGGCGCGAGTGCAGTTGTTCGCCGCTTTCCAGAACGACGCCGGTGAGCTGTTCGCCATCGACCAGCAGGTCGGTGACCTTCTCCTGGAAGCGGATTTCACCGCCCAGGGCAATGATCTCCTCGCGCATCTTCTCGACCATGCTGGTCAGGCGGAAGGTGCCGATGTGCGGCTTGTTGATGTAGAGGATCTCCTCCGGTGCGCCTGCCTTGACGAATTCTTCGAGCACCTTGCGGCCATGGTGCTGCGGGTCCTTGATCTGGCTGTACAGCTTGCCGTCGGAGAAGGTGCCGGCGCCGCCTTCGCCGAACTGCACGTTGGATTCGGGGTTGAGCACGCTCTTGCGCCACAGGCCCCAGGTATCCTTGGTGCGCTGGCGTACTTCCTTGCCGCGCTCGAGCACGATCGGCTTGAAGCCCATCTGCGCCAGCAGCAGGCCTGCAAAGATGCCGCACGGGCCGAAGCCGACCACGATCGGACGTTGCTGAAGATCGGCCGGGGCATGCCCGACGAACTTGTAGCTGACGTCCGGCGCCACGCTGATATTGCGATCATCGGCGAACCTGTGCAGAAGCTCGGCTTCGTTGCTGGCTTCAAGGTCGATGGTGTAGATGAACAGCAGTTCGCTGTTCTTCTTGCGTGCGTCGTAGCTGCGCTTGAACAGGTTGAAGCCGAGCAGTTGCTCGTCGCGGATCCCCAGGCGCTGGACGATAGCCTCGCGCAAGGCTTCGTCGGGATGGTCCAGGGGCAGCTTCAGTTCGGTGATTCGTAGCATGGCAGGGTCCAGTATCCCGGCCATGGGGCGGCCGGCGGCTTTACTCAAACCGCCAAGTATAAGCTGTTCGCCGCCCCGACTGGCAGGATAAAAGTACCCGATGATCAGTTGTCGCGCGCACCGCCGTAGTAGGCACAGCCTTTCAGGGCCTGGCCATCGATGCGCAGTTCGGCGCGCAAGTGACGCACGGCACCGGTGCCAGGCTCGACACAACGCTGCGGCGCGACCCACAGCTCGACGCGCTGGCCGTTGGCTTCGCTGGACAGGCTCAGGCCGCCGCCGGGCATCTGCTCTTCGAGGAAGGGCAGCGGCAGCGGATCCTTGCCTTCACGGTTGATCACCATGCCCTTGCCGCTGGCCTTGATGTCCCAGTCGGGTGCGTGCCCGCCAGCACGCAGGGTCAGTTGCTTGAAGTTGGGGTCTTCGCAGGCACTGGCGGAGGCCTCGACTCGGTACAGCCGGGTAACGTCCAGCTGGCCGTCACTGTTGGCCTCGCGACTGCCTGCCAGGCGCCCGCGGATATCGGCGAACAACGTGGTCTTGGGGCCACTGGCGAGGTTGGCGGCTTCCTGCAGGATGCCGGTTCCAGCGGCATCCTTGACCACGAAGCGACGTGCCTCGCTGCAGGGCTTGAACAGCAACTGGCCATTGGCTGCACTGAGTTCGCCTTGCATGCGGGTAGTGCCGACGTTCGGGTCGCTCGGTTGTTCGGCGAGCATCTGGCAGCCGGCGAACAGGGGCAGCAGGGCGGCGAGCAGCAGGGAAGGGGTGAGACGCATCGTGCAGACTCCGGGGTCGCGGGTATCGAGGGGAGTCACGTTACCCAGCGAGCGTTGGCTTCACAAGGGTCATCACCCAGTGTCGTATTTCGCGGGATCATGAAAAAAGGGCCCGCACAGACTGTGTGAAAACCTAGCAATCTGCCCCGCCCTTTAAGAGAATGCTCCGTATCGAAAGATACGGAGCATTCTTCGTTATGGCCTACATACAAGGAGAGTCCCGCAGCCAGACCAGCTTGTTCCCGGTCTCGCTGGAGGAATTGATCCCGGAAGATCACCTCGTACGGGTCATCGACCTGTATGTCGCCAAGCTTGATCTGGGTCAGCTCGGCTTTGAGAAAACTCAGCCCAAGGCCACCGGGCGCCCCGCGTACGACCCCGCCGATCAGCTAAAGCTCTACCTTTATGGTTATTTCCAGCGCATTCGCTCGTCCCGGCGCCTGGAAGCCGAATGCCAGCGCAACATCGAAGTGATGTGGCTGATCAACCGGCTCAAACCCGACTTCAAAACCATCGCCGACTTCCGCAAGAACAACAAAGCTGCGTTCGTCGCGACATG